>JAICYG010000090.1 GCA_025934335.1 Thermoleophilia bacterium
CCGGTCAGCCAGATCGCCGGGTACTTCATCGTCAGCTTCGAGCCGAGGTTCCCGTCGACCCACTCCATCGTCGCGTTCGCCTCGGCGACCGCGCGCTTCGTGACGAGGTTGTAGACGTTCGTCGACCAGTTCTGGATCGTTGTGTACCGGCAGCGGCCGCCCTTCTTGACCACGATCTCGACGACGGCGGAGTGCAGCGAGTCGGTCGAGTAGATCGGCGCGGTGCAGCCCTCGACGTAGTGCACGTACGCGTCCTCGTCGACGATGATCAGCGTGCGCTCGAACTGGCCCATGTTCGCCGCGTTGATGCGGAAGTAGGCCTGGAGCGGCAGCTCGATCCGGACGCCCGGGGGCACGTAGATGAACGACCCGCCCGACCAGACGGCCGAGTTCAATGCCGCGAACTTGTTGTCGTTCTGCGGGATGATCGTCCCGAAATAGCGCTTGAAGACGTCCTCGTGCTCACGGAGCGCCGTGTCCGTGTCGAGGAAGAGCACGCCCTGCGAGGTGAGCTGCTCCTGCAGCTTGTGGTAGACGACCTCGCTCTCGTACTGCGCGCCGACCCCGGCCAGGTACTTCTTCTCCGCCTCCGGGATGCCGAGCTTGTCCCAGGTGTCCTTGATGTCGGGCGGCAGGTCGTCCCACGACTCCGCCTGGTTCTCGGTCGGCTTGATGTAGTAGTGGATCGAGTCGAAGTCGATCTCGTTCAGCGACGGCTGGCCGCCCCACGTCGGCATCGGCCGCGCGAGGAAGTAGTCGAGCGAGCGGTGCCGGAACTTCCGCATCCAGTCGGGCTCGTCCTTGTGCGAGGAGATCGCGTCGATCAACTCGTGCGACAGGCCCTTGCCCGACTTGAAGAAGTAGTCCTCGGGGACATGGAAGCCGTACTTGACCCCGTAGTCGCTGCCGATCCCCTGGACGATCTCGCTCTCGGTCTGGGCCATTACGCAGGTACCCCCTCCGGATCGGTCTCCCATTCCTCGTAACCGGACGCCTCGAGCTTCCCGGCAAGCTCCGGGCCGCCCTCCTCGACGATCCTGCCGCCGACGAAGACGTGCACGAAGTCGGGCTCGATGTAGTTGAGGATCCGCTGGTAGTGCGTGATCACGAGCGCGCCCATGTCGGGGCCGACGAGCGCCTTGACGCCGCCGGCGACGACCTTGAGGGCGTCGATGTCGAGACCGGAGTCGGTCTCGTCGAGCACGGCGATCTTCGGCTCGAGCATCGCCATCTGCAGGATCTCGACGCGCTTCTTCTCGCCTCCGGAGAATCCGTCGTTCAGGTAGCGCGACGCGAGCTCGCGGCTGACCTTCAGGCGGTCCATCTGCGCGAGGAACGTCTTCCGGAACTCGGGTACCGGGATCGGGTCCTCGACGCCGCCGTTCCGGGCCTTGCGCACGGCGTTGATCGCCTGCCGCAGGAAGTTCGTGACGGTGACGCCGGGAATCGCGTGCGGATACTGGAACGCGAGGAAGAGCCCCGCCTGCGCGCGCTCGTCCGCCTCGGCCTCGGTCATGTCGCGGCCGTCGAGCAGGATCTTCCCGTCGGTGATCTCGTAGGCGGGATGGCCGGCGATCGCGTAGGCGAGGGTCGACTTCCCCGACCCGTTCGGGCCCATGATCGCGTGGACCTCGCCGGAGGCGACCTTCAGGTCGACGCCCTTCACGATCTCCGTGCCGTCTTCCAGGCTGACGTGCAGGTTCTGCAGCTCGAGTGTTGCCAACAAGGCTCCCAGAGGTCAGTGGACGAGCGATTTCGCGCGTCCGGAACTGACACCCATGGTAGCCAAGCCGACCCCGACGACTGCGGTTCCAACGACCCACCGCCGCAGGCGCAGCGATGTCCACAGCGTGGAATTCCGCGACCGGCTCGAGAAGCGGCCGCGGGCGCCCTTGTCACCCGGCAGCGGCTCGAACAGGTTGTCCGGCGAGCCCACCGGCTTGTCCTGGTCGGTGTGCTGGCCCTTCCACCCGTTGCGGCGCAGGACGAGGTCGCCCGTGCGCGGCGACAGCTTCTGCCCCCACAGGAGCTTCTGCGCACCCCAGGTGATCGGCAGCTCGCGGATCGGATGCTCCCACGTGTGCAGCACGGCCTCGGCGTACGGCTCGGGTTCGTAGATCGGCGGCACCGGCTGCGGCTGCTTCCCGAGGTACTGGCGCGCCTGGTCGAACTGGGGCGTGTTGATCGCACCGGGGAGGACGAGCGTGATGTCGACCGGGATCCCGTGCTTCTCGTGCTCGACGCGCGCCGACTCGAAGAACGTGCGCGCCGCCGCCTTCGACGAGCAGTAGGCCGCCTGGAGGGGAATACCGCGGTACGCGAGCGCCGAATTCACGTGCGAGAACGTCCCTCTCGTCTCGACGAGGCGGTCGAGTGACGCCCAGTAGCAGTTGACCGTGCCGAGGAAGTTGACGTCGATCACGCGGCGGAGCTCGTCGGGCTTCAGGTCGCGCGCCTCCTGATAGACGGTGACCATCGCGTTCGAGCAGAAGGTGTCGATGCGGCCGAAGCGGTCGATCGTCTCCTCGACGATGCGGTGACAGTCGTCGAGCGAGGAGACGTCGGCCTGCACCGCGTGCGCGTTCGGGCCGAGCTCCTCGGCCGCGGCGTCGAGGCCGTCACCGCCGCGCGCCACCAGGACCACGCGCGCCCCGCGGGCGGCCGCGGCGCGCGCGATCGCACGGCCGAGACCGGCCGAGGCGCCGGTGACCACGACGACCTGCTCGGAGACGGGCTTCTTCGCCATCGCAATCTCCCCGTACCCGGCCTGGAATCGAGACGAAACGCTGATACCCTGCGAGACATGGGAAACATCGGCGCACCCGAGATCATCCTGCTGCTGCTCGTCGCCCTTCTCCTCTTCGGCGCGAAGCGGCTGCCGGAGATCGGACGGTCGCTCGGAAGCGGGATGCGGGAGTTCAAGGACTCGGTCACCGGCAACACCCCGAGTCACACGCAGACGACGCACGAGCTGCCCGTCGGCACGCAGGACCAGACCGTTCCCGCGCCCTCGCGCGAGAACGAGACCGTCCACTAGCCCGCAGGTAGACGGATGCAGTTCCGCCCACCGCGCCGGCTCGGTCACGGCGAGGAGGCGACGCTCGTCGAGCACCTCGAAGAGCTGCGCCAGCGGCTGTTCGTGTGCATCGGCGCGCTCGTCGCCGGCTTCGTCGTCGCCTACGTCTTCCACCGGCACCTGATCCACTGGCTCGAGCTCGCGCTCCCGAAGGGCCACCGCCAGCTGACGACCCTGACGATCGGCGAGCCGTTCATGACCTCGCTCTGGCTCTCGGTGTACGCCGGCTTCATCCTCGCGCTGCCGGTCGTGATCTGGCAGGCGTGGTCGTTCTTCCTCCCGGCATTCGACGCCTCGCACGAGCGCGTCCTGCGCGCGTTCGTCGTGCTCGCCACGGCGCTCCTCGTCGTCGGGATCCTGTTCGGCTACTACGTCGCGCTGCCGAAGGCGGCGCACTTCCTGACGAACTACGACAACGCCGAGTACCACACGCTGATCCGCGCACGCGACTACATCGGCTTCGCCTCGAAGGTGCTGGTGGCGATGGCGATCGTGTTCGAGCTGCCGCTGTTCGTCGTCGGCCTGACGCGCATCGGGATCATCTCGACGCACACGCTGCGGCGGAGCCGTCGCATCGGCTACTTCGTCGTCTGCTGCGTGGGTGTGCTGCTGCCGGGGGTCGACCCGGTGACGACGATCATGGAGACGGTCCCGCTGCTCGTCCTCTACGAGGCGTCGATCTGGTTGTCGGTGCTGCTCGAGCGCCGCGCGGAGCGCGCCGCGACCTCGCCCGTCGGCACGTGACGGAACTGTCCGCCGAGTGGGTGCTGCCCGTCGACGGGCCTCCGGTCGAGGGCGGGCTCGTCCGGTACGAGGACGGCCGCATCGTCGAGGTGGCGACGGGGCGGGCGGAGCGGCATTTCGAGGAGGCCGTGATCCTGCCGGGGTTCGTGAACGCGCACTCGCACCTGGAATACGCGAACTACGCCGGGTTCGGCGACGGCATGCCGTTCGGCCCCTGGATCGCCACCCACGTCGCGCGCAAGTCGGTTCTCGCCCCGGAGGAGATGCTGGCGGTGGCGCGGCTCGGCGCACTCGACTCGCTCCGCTCCGGAATCACGACGACGGCCGACTACAGCTTCTCCGGGGCGGCCGCGACCGCCGCGCGCGAGCGCGGCCTGCGCGCGATCGTATACCTCGAGGTCTTCGCACGAGACCCCGCAGACGCGGAGCGCCAGTGGGACGAGCGACGCAGGCAGGTCGGCGAGTCCGAGCTCGTCCGGATCGGTATCTCGCCGCACGCTCCCTACACCTGCTCGCTCGAGACCTACCGGTTCTGCCTGTCGCTCGGCGTGCCGGTGGGGACGCACCTCGCGGAGAGCGCGAACGAGGTGGAGTGGCTGCTCCACGGCGCCGGCCCGCTGGAGGCGATCGCGGGCTGGCTCGTGCCGCCGACGGGGGAGCGCCCGGTCGCCTCGCTCGAGCCGGTGCTCGGGCCCGAGCTCCTGTGCGCGCACTGCGTCGAGGTGGCGGGCGACGAGATCGAGTTGCTCGCGCGGCGGGGCGTGCCGGTCGCGCACTGTCCACGATCCAACGCCTTGCTCGGCTGCGGGGTCGCGCCACTGACAGAACTCCGCGGCGCCGGCGTGACCGTCGGCCTGGGCACCGACTCGCCCGCGTCGACACCGTCCTTCGACGTGTTCGAGGAGCTCCGCAGCGCGATCGCGTTCGCACGCGCACGTGAGCAACGAGCCGAGGCGCTGCCCGCAGACGAGGCGCTCGCGCTCGCGACAATCGGCGCAGCGCGCGCGCTGCGACTCGACGCGGAGGTGGGTACGCTGACCGGTGGAAAGCGCGCCGACCTGACGGTCGTGTCGCTCGCAGGGAGCCCCTACCATCCGGTCGAGGACCCCGCGGCGGCCGTCGTCTTCGGAGGCTCGCCGGACCGAGTGCTCGAGACGATCGTCGACGGACAGACCCGCTACCGAAGGCAGGACGAGGAGCAGTGGCAAGAGGCACGCAGCATCGCAAGCGCCGTACGGGCCCGAATGCTCGGAAGCCCGCAGCTGCAGCGGCAGTAGCCGCGACGGCAACTGGGAAGGGGCGCAAGCGGAAGCAGGCGCAGTGGGAGGAGCAGCTCTTCTTCCAGCGGCTGCGCGTCCACGCCAAGTGGGCGTTCGTCCTGCTCGCGCTCGTGTTCGGCCTCGGCTTCGTGTTCCTCGGCATCGGCTCCGGATCGAACGGCATCACGGACGCGCTCCAGAACGCCTTCAACTTCGGCAAGACGAGCGGCGGGGCCTCCATCTCGAGCCTCCAGAAGAAGACCGAGAAGGACCCGCTGAACGCGCAGGCCTGGCGCGACCTGGCGACGGCCTACGAGACGAAGCAGCGCACGGACGATGCGATCAGCGCGCTCTCGCAGTACACCGGGCTCCGCCCGAAGGACACCGGCGCGCTCGCCGAGCTCGCGAGCCAGTACAGCCAGCAGGCGAACCGGTCCGCGCAGGAGTACCAGGACGTGCAGGCCGAGCTGCTGAGCCAGGTGCCGCCCGCGGCGCTCTTTGCCCCGCCGGCCTCGACGCCGTTCGGGAAGGCCTTCAGCGACCCGAAGGCGCTGCAGGACCCGATCTCGAACCTCCTGCAGCAGCAGCTGCAGTCGAAGCAGCAGACGGCGCTCTCGAACTACCAGACGGCGCAGGCGAACGCCAAGCAAACCTTCCAGCAGATCGTCAAGCTGACTCCGAACGACGCGAACGCGCAGCTGCAGCTCGCGCAGGCCGCGGAATCGGCGAGCGACCCGAAGGTCGCCCTGAAGGCGTACGAGAAGTTCCTGAAGCTGGCGCCGCAGGACCCGCTGGCACCCCAGATCCGCCAGCAGGTCACGCAGCTGAAGAAGCAGCTGGCGCCTGCGACGCCTTCCAAGTCTTCGTCCAAGTAGGATCAGCGCACTTCTTCCGACGGCTTCCGGGGGGAACATGAACTTCGACATCAAGACCGAGCAGCTCTCCGACGACGCGTACGTCATCTCGCTCGCGGGCGAGGTCGACCTCTACACCGCGCCCGAGTTCAAGCAACAGCTGCTCGAGGTGATCGCCCAGGGCGGCAAGCAGGTGATCGTCGACTTCACGTCGACGACGTTCATCGACTCGACCACGCTCGGCGTCCTGGTGGGCGGGGTCAAACGACTGCGCACGAACGACGGCCAGCTCTCGCTCGTCTGCAGCGACCGCAACATCACGAAGATCTTCGAGATCACGGGGCTCGACCGGGTCTTCGAGATCCACGGCACCCGCGAAGAGGCGGTGTCGAAGCTCGGCGGCGTCTCCCAACCCAGTAGCTGACCCTGCGCCGGATCTTCGTACCAGCGACGCTGCTCGTGGCCGTGGTGCTCGCCGCGGCGGGCTGCGGCGCCGTCGGTCGCGTCACCCAGGGCGACCCGGCGCACGGCAAGGAGCTCTTCCTCGCATCGACGCCGAAGGGCTCCTGCGCCGCGTGCCACACACTCGCGGACGCCAAGTCCCAGGGGACGATCGGGCCGAACCTCGACGACGCCTTCTCGTCCAGCAAGGAGCAGGGGTTCTCGGAGCAGACGATGGCCGACATCGTGCGCGGCCAGATCGCCTACCCGGAGCCGCCGATGCCGGCGAACATCTACCGCGGCCAGGACGCGCGCGACGTCGCCCTGTACGTCGCGAAGTGCGCCGGCAACCCGAGCTGCGGCGTGACCGCGGAGACGTCGAAGCCCGCGCCCACCGCGCCGACCGCACCGACGACCACAGCGGCTGGCGGCAGCACGACGAAGCCGGCGGGGCCGGACGGCAAGGCTGTCTTCGCCAAGGCGGGCTGCGGCGGCTGCCACACGTTGAAGGCGGCCGGCTCGAGCGGCAACGTCGGGCCGAACCTCGACCAGCTGAAGCCGGCGGAGGACACCGTCGAGCACCAGGTCGAGGTCGGCGGCGGCGCGATGCCCGCCTTCAAGGGGCAGCTCTCCGCCGCCGAGATCAAGGCTGTCGCGGCGTTCGTGGCGGACAACGCGGGGAAGTGAGCCGAAAAGGTGTCTGACACCTCTCAGGTGTCAGACACCAGGCGCTTGCCCAGCGCCACATACGGCGGGTAGCCGGTGCCGAAGTCGACCTCCGCGAGCTCCGTCCAGCCGTTCTTCGCGTAGAACGCCCGCGCCTTGCGGGAGCCGCGCTGGGTCGAGAGGAGCGCCCGGTCGTGCGGCTGGCGCGTCAGGAGCTGCGCGAGGAGCCGCGAGCCGATGCCGCTTCGCTGCCGCGACGGCCGGACGTGCAGCTCGACGACCTCGTAATGCGGCGGGTCGAGCCACTCGGCGCGCTGCTCCGCGGTCAGCGACAACGCGACCCGCTCCGTCCACCACTGTCCGTAGGCGCCGGTGTAGCCGTAGCCGAAGCCCACGAGCTCGCCGGCCTCGCGCGCGACGAGGAAGAGAAAATCGGCACGCGCACCGTGCATGGGGAGCCGCTCCCGAGCCCACTCGTCGGAGAGGGCACCTGCGCCGAGGGCCGCGCGGTGCACATCGCGCAGCTCCGCGGCGAGCGGAAGCGGGTCGACCTGCTCGATCGAGAGCGTCAGGGGCGGTCGACGGAGACGTGGGTGACGGGCAGCGCGAACCGCTCGCGTGCCTTCTCGACGACGCCGCGCTCGAGCCAGTGCGACTTGCCCTCCGGATGCGTCGCGATCACGAGCTCGTCGGGGCGGAAGGTCCGCAGGGCGTCCTCGATCGCCTGGATCGGGTCGCCGTCGCCGACCTGGCCGCCGGCATCGATCCCCACGCCGCGCATCGTGGCGAGGCTTGCGTCGAGCCGTGCCTGCGCGTCGTCGCGCGCACCGTCGATGTCCGACGCCCACTGGCGGAGCGGCGAGTTCAGTGCCGGGCAGACCACGAGGACGCGCGAGTCGCGATCGGCGATCCGCGTCTGGATCGTCTCGAGCAGCTGCGCGCCGCCGACCGTCTCGTTGGCGATCACCAGCACCCGGTGCTGCTCGGGCGGGCTCGGCGCGGGCGCCGTCTTCTGCGGCGGCGCCTCGCGGCCGCGGCGCCCCAGCACCCACCAGACGGCGCCGACGCTGAGGGCGACGAACACCGCGAGCCCGAGCCAGCCGTTGATCACCCAGCCGATCACGATCAGCGCGAAGTAGCCGATCGTCAGCAGCACGAGCCGGAAGGCGTCGGCCTCGCTCCTGATCGGGTTGCGCATAGCCCCGGTTGCTTGCCCGTGCGGCTAGAGAAGGTAAACCGTCACGTAGACCACGATCCACATGACATCGACGAAGTGCCAGTAGATCCCGCCGATCTCGACGCCGTGATGGTGCTCGGGCGAGAAGTGCCCGCGGAACGCCCGGATCGTCATCACGAGCAGGATCGTCAGGCCGACGAACACGTGGCAGCCGTGCAGGCCCGTGAGGCCGAAGAACGTCGCCGCGAACGACGTGTCGCCGGTGTTGAACCCGATCCGGTGGTACTCGATCACCTGGATGATCAGGAACGTGAGCCCGAGCAGGAACGTGAGCACGAGGCCCGCTTGCAGCCCGGCGCGGTTGCCGCGCTTGATCGACGTGTCGGCCCAGTGCATCGACATCGAGGACGTGATCAGGATGAACGTGTTCACGCCGGCGAGGAACGCGGGCCGGTGGAACCCGGGCGGCGGCCACTGGCCACCGAAGGCGTGGTTCACGATGCGGTCGAAGAAGTAGACCGTGAAGAACGAGCCGAAGAGCATGATCTCCGACGCGATGAACAGGAACATGCCGAGCACACTCGGCGAGACGCGCGAGCTGTAGTGGATCGGCGGCGGGCCGTGGTGCTCGAGCGATTCGGCGTGTGAGCTCATGCGGGTACGGGATTGTTGGCGGAGATCACGTGCTCGACGGGGAGGCCGGTGTCCTTGCGCAGACGCTCGACGAGGTCGCGGCGGAGCCAGCCGGACTTCTCGCCCGGAAACGTCGAGACGATGATCTCGTCGACGCGCTCGTCGTTGACGACGTGGCGGGCGGCGGTGTACGGGTCGGGGTGAACGACCTGTCCGTGCGCGTCGATCCCCTCGCTGCGCAGCTCGCCGAGGGCGAGCCGGAGGCGCCGGTCGGCGTCCGCGTGCGGCTCGTCGTCGCTCTGCGGGGCGACGATCAGGAAGCTGGCATCGCCCTTCTCGGCCCGCTTGCGGATGCGGTCGAGGAGCTCCGGCGCGACGATCGTCTGGTTCGCGATCACGAGCACGTTCTTCTCGATCCCTTCGTCCCCCGCGACCACGTGCTTGACGGGGAGGCCGCTCGCGACGCGCTCGATGTCCTCGAGCACGTTCCGCCGCATCCAGCCCGACCGCTCCTCCGGATGCGTCGAGACGACGATCTCGTCGACCTTCGGCTCGAGCTGCGCGAGCGCGTCCTTGACTGCCTGCACCGGCCCGGTGTCGACGACGAAGCCCTGGGCCGCGTACCCGGCTTCGCGCAGCGCCTTCAGCGTCTTGTCGAGCCGGCGGCCGGCCGACGCGCGCCGCGTGTCCTCGTAGACGACGTAGCCCTGGTTCGGCTCGTTGACCGGGGCGATCACGGTGAAGCGGCAGTCGGCCGGGTCCCTGTCGCGAAGCACGTCCAGCAGGCCGCGCGACGCGACCGTCTCGTTCGCGATCACCAGCATGTGCGCCATCAGTCGGCGCCCACCGGCTCGGGCTGGGGCGCGCCGAAGATGGCGTGCCTCGCGCCTGGGACCCCGTACTCGTACGGGTTACCCACCACCTGCGGCAACTCGTCGAAGTTGAAGACCGGCGGCGGCGAGGAGACCTGCCACTCGAGCGTCAGTGCACGCCACGGGTTCGCCGCGGCGGCCGGCCCGTGCCGCCACGAGTAGGCCATGTTGTAGAGGAACACGATCGTCGAGGCGCCGAGGCCGAACGACGCGATCGAGATGAAGAGGTTGATGTCGGCGAACTGCGACGCGTAGTCGGCCACGCGGCGGGGCATCCCCCGCAGCCCGATGTAGTGCATCGGGAAGAACGTCAGGTTGAAGCCGACGAACGTCAGCCAGAAGTGGAGCTTGCCGAGGCGCTCGTTGTACATCCGACCGGTCATCTTGGGGTACCAGTAGTAGATGCCGGAGAAGATCGTGAACACGGAGCCGCCGAAGAGCACGTAGTGGATGTGCGCGACGATGAAGTACGTGTCCGACGCGTGGATGTCGATCGGCACCGAGGCGAGATAGATGCCGGAGAGGCCGCCGATCACGAACATCGACAGGAAGCCGAGCGCGAACAGCATCGGCGTCGTGAAGTGGATTCGGCCTTCCCACATCGTCGCTAACCAGGAGAAGATCTTGATCCCGGTCGGCACCGCGATCACCATCGACGTGACCATCATCGGCACGCGTAGCC
>JAICYG010000025.1 GCA_025934335.1 Thermoleophilia bacterium
CATCTGCGGCGCGACGGTGACGGAGTCGCCGGTGTGAACGCCCATCGGGTCGAGGTTCTCGATCGAGCAGACGATGACGACGTTGTCCGCGCGGTCGCGCACGACCTCGAGCTCGAACTCGTCCCAGCCGCGCACCGACTCCTCGACGAGCACCTGCGAGATCGGCGACTCGGCGAGCCCGCGCTCGACCTGCCGCCGCAGCTGCTCCGGCGTGTCGGCGAAGCCGCCGCCGTGCCCACCGAGGGTGAACGCCGGCCGCACGACGGCGGGCAGCGATACGCCCTCGAGGTCGTCGGGCGAGGTGACGATGCGCGACGTGGGCACCTTGAGCCCGCACGACTCGACCGTCTGCTTGAAGAGCTCGCGGTCCTCGGCGCGCCGGATGGCGGCGATGTCGGCGCCGATCAGCTCGATGCCGAGCTCGCGCAGCGTCCCGCTCGCCTCCAGCTCCCGGGCGAGGTTGAGCGCGGTGCCGCCGCCCATCGTCGGCAGGAGCGCATCGGGGCGCTCCCGTTCGAGCACACCCGCGACGCCCTCCGCGTCGAGCGGCTCGAGGTAGGTGCGGTCGGCGAAGCCGGGATCGGTCATGATCGTCGCCGGGTTCGAGTTGACGACGATGGTGCGGAAGCCGTCCGCGCGCAGCACCTTCAGCGCCTGGCAGCCGGCGTAGTCGAACTCGGCCGCCTGGCCGATCACGATCGGGCCCGAGCCGATCAGGGCGATGCTCTCGATATCCGTCCGTCTAGGCAACGGCTTTCAGCTCCTCGACCCAGCCGCCGATGATGGTCGCCGCGTCGTGCGGGCCCGGCGAGGCTTCGGGATGGAACTGCGCCGAGCGTGCGCGCAGCTCCGGGTAGTCGAGCCCCTCGACGGTGCCGTCGTAGAGCGAGCTGTGCGTCACACCCGTCTCGTCGCCGGCAGCCACGGCGAAGCCGTGGTTCTGCGAGGTGACGAGCACCTTGCGGCTCCGGTGGTCGAGCACCGGGTGGTTTGCACCGCGATGCCCGAACGGCAGCTTGAAGGTGTCCTTACCGGTGGCGAGGGCGAGCAGCTGGTGGCCGAGGCACACGCCGAGCACGGGCGTCCGTCCGAGCAGCTCGCCGAGCGTCCTCGTCTCGGCGTCGAGCGGGGCAGGGTCGCCCGGCCCCGGCGAGAGCAGCACGCCGTCGTAGCCGGCGAGCGTGTCTGCGTCGACGTCGTGCGGAAAGACGTCGACCGCCGCGCCCGCCCCCGCCAGCCGGCGCAGGATCGAGCGCTTGCAGCCGAAGTCGACGACAGCGATTCGCACTTCGCCCGAATCGCTATGGACATAGGGCTCCCTCGTCGAGACCTGACCGACGAGCGCCGCCCCGTGCATGGACGGCTGGCCGTGGATCGCCCGGAGCACCTCGTCCAGGTCGTGGTCGCCTGCGACCGCCGCGGCGCGCATCGCTCCCGCGGAGCGCAGGTGCAGGACGAGCGACCGGGTGTCGACGCCGCTCAGCGCGACGATGCCGTGCTCGTGCAGCCAGTCCGTCCACTCGGGCCCGCGCGCCTCGCGCATGACGACGGCGCGGGCATGGGTGCGCCGCGACTCCGAGCGCCGCTCGTCGACGCCGTAGTTGCCGACCATCGGCGCCGTGAAGCAGACGATCTGGCCCTCGAAGCTCGGGTCGGTCGCCACCTCCTGGTAGCCGGTCATCGACGTCGTGAAGACGGCCTCCCCGAAGGCGTAGCCCTCGGCACCGACCGACGCACCCCCGAAGACCGCACCGTCCTCGAGGATCAGCGCACTGCTCATGAGAACGCCACCCGACCGCCGGCGATCGTCAGCGCCACACGACCGAGCAGGCGCTTGCCGAGCAGCCACGAGTTGCGCGAGCGAGAGCGGAGCTCCTCCCGCTCGACGCGCCACGAGCCGGCGAGGTCGAGGAGCGTCAGGTTCGCGCGCGCGCCGACCGCGATGCGCGGCCGCTCGAGGCCGAAGATCGCCGCCGGCCCGGCCGACATCCGCTCGAGCACGGTCTCGAGCGTGAGGACGCCCGGCTCGACGAGGTACGTGTAGAGCGCCGGGAAGGCTGTCTCGAGCCCGATGACGCCGAACGGCGCCGCTTCGAACGGCGCGTCCTTCTCCTCGGCCGAGTGCGGCGCATGATCGGTCGCGACGGCGCCGATCGTGCCGTCGCGGAGCGCCTCGATCAGCGCGGTGCGGTCATCATCGGTGCGGAGCGGCGGGTTCATCTTCAGGTTCGGGTCGAGCGAGCGCACCGCCTCGTCGGTGAGGCAGAGATGGTGCGGCGTCACCTCGCCTGTGGCCCGCACCGCGTTCGCGTGCGCGCGACGCAGGTGGTCGACCGACTCACGCGCCGAGAGATGCATCAGATGCACCGGCTGGCGCGTCTCCGCGGCGAGCTCGAGGTCGCGGGCGACGATCAGGCTCTCGCCGAGGGACGGCCAGCCGCCGATCCCGAGCTCGGCGGCGACCGCGCCGCCGTGCGCATGGCCGCCGCGGGTGAGCGTCGGCTCCTCGCAGTGCACCGCGAGCGGGCGGCCGGTGATCGCGTTGTACTGGAGCGCCCGCCGCATGACCCCCGCCGCGGTGACGGGCCGTCCGTCGTCGGTGAACCCGACCGCGCCCGCACCGGCGAGCGTCCCCAGCTCGGTCAGCTCCTCGCCCGCCTGCCCCTTCGTGATCGCGGCGAAGAAGCCGACGGGGACGTGCGCCTCTCGCGCGGCGCGCGCCCGCAGGCCGCGCAGCGCGTCGGCGTCGTCGAGCACCGGGTCGGTGTTCGGCATCGCCAGGATCGCGCAGTAGCCGCCCGCTGCCGCCGCCGCCGTGCCGCTCTCGATCGTCTCCTCGTCCTCGCGCCCCGGCGTTCGCAGGTGCACGTGCGGATCGACGAACGCAGGCACGAGTGTCAGCCCCGCGCCGTCGACGACGCGGTGCTCGTTCGTGTCGAGGTCCTGTCCGAGCTGCGCGATCACGCCGCCGTCGATGCGGACATCGATCGTCGCGTCGACGCCCTCGAGCGGGTCGAGCACGCGTGCGCCGCGGACGACCACGTCGTCGTGACCTTCACGCCCGACGAGCATCACGCCACGCCCACTTCCGCCTCGAGGGCGACCGGGCCCGCGGTGAGCAGGTCGTAGAGGACCGCCATCCGGACGACGAGACCGGCGCGGACCTGGTCGACGACGAGCGATGCCCGAGAGTCGGCGACGCTCGACTCGATCTCGACCCCTCTGTTCATCGGGCCCGGGTGCATGACCCGCTGCCCGTCGCGGAGGCGCGCCGGCGTGATCCCCCAGAGGTCGCTGTATTCGCGCAGCGAGGGGACGAAGTTCGCGCCGGCGAGCATCCGCTCTCGCTGCATGCGGAGCACGTAGACCACGTCCGCGTCGCGGATCGCCGCGATGTCGTGTGAGACCGGTGCGAGGCCGGTGGGCACGAGCGTCGGCGGGCCGACGAGGATCGACTCGGCACCGACCAGGTCGAGCGCCTGCACGAGGGAGCGCGCGACGCGGGAGTGGAGCACGTCGCCGACGATCGCGACGCGCAGGCCGTCGAGCCTCCCGAACGCCTCGCACATCGTGTAGAGGTCGAGCAGCGCCTGGGTCGGGTGCTGGTGCTTGCCGTCGCCGGCGTTGACGACGTGCGCGCCGGTGTGACGCGACACGAGCTCGGCGGCACCGGCCTCGGGATGGCGGATGACGATCACGTCGGGGTCGTACGCGGAGAGCGTCAGGGTCGTGTCCTTCAGCGACTCGCCCTTGTCGACGGACGAACCGGACGACTTGACGGTCAGCGTGTCGGCCGAGAGCCGCTTTGCCGCGAGCTCGAACGAGGACGCGGTGCGGGTCGACGACTCGTAGAAGAGGTTGACGACGAGCCGCCCGCGCAGCGTCGGGAGCTTCTTCGTCTCCCGCTCCTGCGACCGCGCGAACGAGCGCGCGGTCGAGAGCAGGCGCTCGAGGTCCTCGCGGGTCAGGTCGGCCACCGAGAGCAGGTGGCGACGTCCGCCCGCCGGCGGCACGAGCTCGCCGCCGACGATGCGCAGATCAGTCATCGCCCGCCTCCTCGCGCTCGGACAGGAGCACGACGCGGTCGACCTCGTCCACCTCGAAGAGCTCGACCTGGATCCGGTCGCTGCGCGTCGTCGGCAGGTTCTTGCCGACGTAGTCGGGCCGGATCGGCAGCTCGCGATGGCCGCGGTCGGCGAGGACGGCGAGCTGGACGCGGTCGGGCCGGCCGAACTCGATCAGCGCGTCGATCGCGGCCCGGATCGTCCGGCCGGTGTAGAGGACGTCGTCGACGAGGATCACCGTGCGGCCCTCGAGCTCGAAGTCGAGCTTCGTGTCGCGTACGAGCGGCTGCGGCCGACGTGGCGAGCTGCCGCCGCGGACGTGGACGTCGTCGCGGTGAAAGGTGATGTCGAGCTGGCCGAGCTCGAGCTCGACGCCGGAGCGCTCCTCGACGAGGCGGCGCAGCCGCTGTGCGAGCGGGACGCCCCGCGTGTGGATCCCGACGAGCGCGACCGAGTCGAGGTCGTCGTTCCGTTCGATGATCTCGTGCGCGATCCGGGAGAGCGTCCTGCGCAGTTGTTCCTCGTCCAGCAGGACCCGGTGCGCCGTCCTGGCGGCAGGGTGAGACATTGCACTCCTTCCCGGCCTCTCTGGACCGGCTTAAAGGGGTTGGCGTTGCGCCCGCAGGATACGCGAACCGGTCGGACGGCACGCGCGCCTCATCTAGATTGCCGCAGGTGCAGGGGGAGCTCCTCGAGCGGTACGCGAAGCTCGTCGCCGGCGTGGGCGCGAACGTCCAGCCCGGCCAGCAGGTGCTCGTGATCGCCGGGCCGCACGCGGCGCCGCTCGTGAGGGCCGTCGCAGCCGAGTGCTACGCGCGCGGCGCCGTGTTCGTCGACCCGTGGTATTTCGACCCGCATGTGAAGCGCGTCCGCGCAGAGGAGGCCGACCCGGACACGCTCGAGTTCGTCCCTTCCTGGTACCCCAAGCGGCTGCTCGAGCTCGGCGCCGCGCACGGCTCCCGGATCTCGATCTCGCCGAACGTCCCGCCCGGCCTCCTCGACGGGGTCGACCCGGCCCTCGCCGGACGCGACCAGCTGCCGTCGCTCCAGGAGCATTTCTCCGTGATCAACGCGAAGACGACGAACTGGTCGGTCGTGCCGTGGCCGACCGAGGAATGGGCGGCGGTGGCGCACCCGGAGCTCGACCCGGCCGCTGCGCTCACGAAGCTGGAGGCCGAGCTCGTCTACGTGCTGCGACTCGACGGCGACGACGCCGCGGCGGCGTGGCGCGAGCGCGGCGCCGAGCTCAAGGAAGTCGCGAGGCGGCTGACCGAGCGCCGGTTCGACGCGCTCCATTTCGAGGGGCCCCGGACGGACCTGACGGTCGGGCTGCTGGCGACGTCGCGCTTCACCGGCGGCGGATCGACCACGGTCGACGGCATCGACCACATGTCGAACCTGCCGACCGAGGAGATCTTCACGTCGCCCGACCCGGCGCGGACGGAGGGCGTCGTCTCGGCGACGAAGCCGCTGGACGTGAGCGGCACCGTCGTCGAAGGGCTGCGGGTCCGCTTCGCGGGCGGACGCGCCGTCTCGATCGAGGCGGACGCGGGCGCCGAGGCCCTGCGCGCGCGCTGTGCGAAGGACGACGGTGCGTCGCGGCTCGGCGAGGTCGCGCTCGTCGACCGCGAGGGGCGGATCGGGAAGACCGGCACGGTCTTCTTCAACACGCTCCTCGACGAGAACGCCGCGAGTCACCTCGCGCTCGGGAACGCCTACGCGACCGCGGTCGGCGAGGAGGAGCGTTCCCGCATCAACACGAGCTCGATCCACATCGACTTCATGATCGGCTCGGACGACGTCGCCGTGACGGGGTTGACGAGCGACGGCGGTGAGGTGCCCGTGCTACGTGACGGGCGCTGGCAGATCTGAGCCTCGCGGCGGCCGGGCGCCGCGGCGGACGAGGCGCGGCTCGCCGCGCTCGGCGAACGGCACCTCGATCACGTCGAAGTCGCGCGGCGCCACGGTCGCAGGAAAGACCTTCTTCGCCTCCTCGAGCAGCTCGGGGCCGAGGTGCCGCGGCGAGATGTGCGTGAGCGCGAGCAGCCGCACGCCGGCTGCGGCGGCCACCTCGGCCGCCTGCCGCGCCGTCGAGTGCAGCGTCTCCGCGGCGCGGGCGCGTTCGTCCTCGCCGAACGTCGCCTCGTGCACGAGCACGTCGGCGCCCTCTGCGAGCACCTGCACCGTCTCGACCGGCGCGGTGTCTCCGGTGATCACGATTCGCCGGCCGCTGCGCGACGGGCCGACCACCTGGCCGGGCGTGACGACGCGGTCGTCGTCGAGCGTCACCGAGTCGCCGCGCTGGAGCGCCCCGCGCTCGGGTCCGAACGGGATGCCGAGGGCATCGGCGGCGGCCGCGTCGAACTCGCCCGGCCGGTCGTCCTCGTCGAGCGCATAGCCGGCGGCGGCGACACCGTGGTGCACCGGGAAGACGAGGATGCGGTACCCGTCCCGCTCGAGCGCCTCACCGGGCCGTACCTCCACCGCCTCGACCGGGTAGGAGACGCGGCCGAAGACGCGACGCAGGTCGCCCAGCAGGTCGCGCACCCCCACCGGGCCGTAGACCGTCAGCGGCGTCTCCCGGCCGCGGAGCGCGAAGGTCTTCAGCAGGCCGGGGAGCCCGAGCGTGTGGTCGGCGTGGAAGTGCGTGAGGAAGATCTCCTCCAGGTCGGGAAGGCCGAGCGTCGAGCGCATCAGTTGCCGTTGCGTGCCCTCGGCGCAGTCGAAGAGGAGCCGCTCGCCGCCGCGGCGCACGAGCATGGCCGTCGGGGCGCGGCCGGCGGTCGGCGCGCTTGCAGACGTGCCCAGGAAGACGAGGTCGAGGTCCACGGGCGACCGATTCTCGCAGCAGCCCGCGGACGGGAGAGCGAGCGGCTACGGGAGAACGAGCCGCTGCCCGAGGTGCAGGTCGGCGCCGGGCAGGTGGTTTGCCTGCTCGATCCGCCAGATCGCGTCGCGCACGTCGCCCCCGTAGTGACGTGCCGCGATCGACCAGAGCGTGTCGTAGGGCTTCACCGTCACGACCTGCTTGCGCCCGTGGGCCTGCGACGAGTGGGCCGTGGCGCTCCAGACGAGCACCGCGATCCCGGCCAGGATGAGGATGCGAACGAACATGTGTTCGCCACACTAGCGAACAGGTGTTCGTCGTGTCAAGTGCCGAGATCGACGAGGAGCGGCGCGAGCTCGGCGCCCTCGACCGCGAGCTCGAGCATCGTCCGCGTCGGCGCCTGCCGGCGCTCGGTCGGGGAACCGGGGTTGAGGATCCACACGCCGTCGATTCGCTCCACCTGGGGGCGGTGCGTGTGGCCGTAGACGACGGCGTCGCAGCCCGGGAACCGCCCCGCGAGCCGCACCTCCCGCCCGGCCCGTGCCCCAGGCACGTGCGTCATGCCGATCCGCGCCTCCCCCACCTCGACGATTCGCTCCTTCGGAAGCAGCGCCCGGAGCTCCGGCTCGTCGACGTTCCCGTACACGGCCTCGACGGGCGGCCCGAGCGCGCGCAGCTCCTCGAGGAACGAGAGCGCGACGAGGTCGCCCGCATGGAGGATCAGGGCGGCGGCGCGGAGCCGCTCGACGCATGCCGGCGGCAGAGCACGCGCGCCCTTCGGCATGTGCGTATCGGAGATGACGGCGACGCGCACGCGCGGCGGATCTACGCGACGGCGAGGAGCGGGGTGAGCGCGTCGAGGAGCGGCCCCGCGCCGAAGCGGACGGGGTCGGTCGCCGGCAGCCCCGTCTCCGCCGCCGCCGCGGCGACGGCGCTCCGTGCGTCGGCCTCGTCGAGATCACGTGTGTTGAGGGCGACGGCGAGCACCTTTGCGGGCCGTGCGATCAGGCTGATCCGCTCGTGCAGCTCGACGAGCTCCGAGAGCGGCGGGATCGGGAATCGCTCGTCCTCCTCGACGAACCGCTGGTCCGCCTTGTGGCAGAGCACGTAGGCATGCGGGGCCGATCCGTGCATGAGCCCCATCGTCACGCCCGAGTAGAGCGGGTTGAGCAGCGATCCCTGGCCCTCGACGAAGAGCACCTCGCCGCCGCGCCGGACGCCGTCGAGGACAAGCTGCTCGGCCGCACCGGCGATGAAGTCGGAGACGACCGCGTCGACCGAGATCCCCCACCCTGCGATGGCGATGCCCGTCTGCCCGGTGGGAACGAACACGCTGCGGATCCCACGCGCCTGCGCTTCGCGGTCGAGCTCGAGCGCAACCGTCATCTTCCCGATCGCGCAGTCGGAGCCGACCATCAGGATCGACGTCGCGTCGTGCGTCAGGTTCTCGCCGGTGGGCACGTTCAGGTCCGGCGGCGCCTTGCGCAGGTCGCGCAGCTCGACGCCGTGCAGCGCCGCGAGGTCGGCCAGCTCCGGGTCGTCGCCGATGAATTCGTGCAGCCCGTTCTCGACGTCGAGCCCCGCGCGCACGCAGTCGGCGAGCAGCCTTCGCCACTCCGGCGGAAAGCGGCCGCCGGCGGTCGCGACGCCGACGAGCGCCGTCGTCGGCTCGTGCTTCCTCGCCTCCTCGAGCGAATGGACGAGCGGGAAGCCCTCGAGCTCCGTGGCATCCGTCTGCGTGTCGAGGACGCAGACGACGTCCTCCGGCCGGTAGCGCATCACGCCGCGTGCGGTCTTGCCGTAGTGCGGGTCGCCGGACCGCCCTTCGGCGAGAATCAGGAGCCTACGCGGGCGCGACACCGAGGCCCGGCTTCTCCGCAGGGAGCTGCACCCCGTCCGTGAGCTCGACGCCCGGCCACGGGTCGTGCGCGAGCAGGAGGTTCCCGTCGAGGTCGACGTGATCCATGAGGCTCGCGATGTGCGCGCCCGGAGCGATCCCGAGCCCCGATTCGACCATGCAGCCGAGCATCACGCCGAGCCCGAGCGCGCGTGCGGCGTGCGCCATGCGCACCGCTTCCCGGATACCGCCCGACTTCGCCAGCTTGATGTTGATGCCATGGGCGCGCTCGGCGCAGACGGCGACGTCCGCGAGCCCGTGGCAGTCCTCGTCCACGTAGATCGGGACGGGCGAGCGGCGCTTCAGCTCGGGACCACCCGGATCGTCGGCGGGTAGCGGCTGCTCGCAGTACTGGAGCGCGGCCATCCGCGGCAGGTAGTCGAGGGCCTCGTCGAGCGACCACGCCTCGTTCACGTCGCACTGGAGCGGCAGGTCGGTGACGCGCCGTACCGCGTCGACGCGCTCGGCGTCGAGACCGTCGCGGCCGCCGAGCTTCAGCTTCAGGCGCCGGAAGCCCCGGTCGCGGACCCGCTCCGTTCGGCGAGCCATGTCGTCGGGGTCGCCGAGCCAGATCGTCCACGAGGTCGGCGGGCCGGCACGACGCAGCCCCAGGAGCCGGTAGACCGGCAGTCCGGTCAGCTTCCCCTGCAGATCGTGCAGCGCGTGATCGAGTGCCGCCCGCGCCGCGTCCTCGCCCGGCGGGAGACCGGCGAAGATCTCGTCGAGCGCGAACGGGTCGTCGCCCACCTCGACCTGCTCGAGCCACGCCACCGCCGACTCCGCCGTCTGCTCGTAGCGCTCGACCGGCGCCGCCTCGCCGTAGCCGACGGTGTCACCGTGACGGAGCTCGACCTGGACGACGTCCGCCTCGTCCTGCGACTCGCGTGAGATCGTGAACGTCTCCGCGAGCTGCACCGTCGCCTTCCTGGCACGCAATTCCACGGGGGCTACACTAGGCAATCCCCGGCGCCCGTAGCTCAGGGGATAGAGCGTTCGCCTCCGGAGCGAAAGGTCGCAGGTTCGATTCCTGCCGGGCGCATGAACCGTACGAGGGCTCAGCCGATCTTCTTCGGCGGTTCGATGCCCTGGGCATTGCCTCGCGCGAACGCGCGCTAGCCGATGAAGGCGGTCAGGCGGATGGAGACGAGAACGCCCGGAAGTTCGACTCCGAGCTTGGCTACGTAGCGGCTCGGCGGGCGACGCGGAAACCAGACGGCGTACTCGTCGTTCATCTCCGCGAAGTCGCCGGGGTTGCGGAGGAGGATCCCAACCTCGACGACGTCTTCCAACGTTGCGCCCGCCGCTCGCAACACCGCCTCACAGTTCGCGAGCGCCTGCCGCGTCTGATCCTTGATCGTCGGGCCGGCAAGTGCGCCGGTCGTCACATCGACGCCCACCGTTCCCGACACGTAAACGTGCGCACCCGCTTTCACCGCCTGGCTGTAGAGCGGCGAGGTTGGAGCATCGGGCGCGGCGACGATTTCGCGCATCGGTGGCCATCTTGAACCCTGACCCGCAGCGGTGTCCAGCCTCCGATTGCGTGGCGACTGTTGACGCGGCGGCGGGTCGGGAGTCGAGAGGCGTGGCCGCTCTCGGCGTTCCGTCGCCGCTTGTCCGCGATGGAGACGGAACGAGCGCCGGACGAGTTTTGGTGTCTCAGTTCGCGTCCAGCGAGACAACCCACCTGTTCTTCGGCAGCCGCAGCAGCGGCCGAGGGGGCCCGTCGTTATCGCTCACGTCGATTTGCGTGTAGTTGCTCCGGTAGATGAACAGCTCGCTGCTGTCCCGACCCCAGGCGAACTGCTCTCCCGGCCCGAACCGGTGCAGGATCACTCCGCCCGGGGAGACGGTGAGGATGTGTCCCCCGCGTGCGGTGATGCCGAGCGCCTTCGAGTCCGGCGACCAGCCGTTCAGGTTCGTCGCGTTGACACCGGCGACGACGCGTGCGCGCCCCGTCTGCTTGTCGACGATGCGAACCTGCTGGTGGTACTGGTCGAGTTCCTTGACGTAGGCCCAGTAGCGAAGGTCGGGCGAGATGTACGGCGCGTTGAACCCTTGGGCAGTCGGAGTGCTCCAGAGCGTGACCGTCTTCCCCGTCGCCGGGGTGAGCACGCGCATCCGGGCGCCGGTGATCCCGACCCGGCGTGACTCGCTGTAGACCAGCGACCTGCCGTCGGGCGTCCACCGGACGGGTGAGAAGACGTGCTTCGTGTCATTCGAGCTGAGGAGCACGGTTGGAACGCTGCCGTCGATCGGCACGAACTGCAGCTCGTTGCCCCTTGCTCCGGCCGAGCCGACAACGAGCGAACGGGAGTCCGGCGACCAGACGAAGCTCAGCTGGCAGTCCCGGCAATTCGGGTTGCTCGGGGCGAGCAGTCGTGGGTTGGCCCCGTCCGCGCCTTCGACGTGGATGCCGGTGGGATCCTCCCAGGCGATCGAGGCGTCGTCAGGTGACCAGCGGCCCCAGGTGCCGTAGTGCGCCCTCGACAGGATGCGGAGCACGTGGCCCGACGTATCGATCACCTCCAGGCGTGCACCGACGGTGCCGGTCCGCGGCGCGACGAACACCACGAGTTGCGTGGCGGGCGTCGCGACGGCCGCCGTTGCGCCGGCAGCCAGGGAGACGAGGAGTCCGAGAGCCAACAAGAGGCGAGTCTTCACACCTGCCTCGCTCGCTAGCGCCAGCTCAGCGCGCCGACAGCGCCGAGGTTGTGGGTCAGCTGCTTCAAGCCGGTGCCGTTGACGCCGATCGTGTAGATCTCGCCGATCCCGTTCGCGTCCGTGGCGGTCAAGGCGAAGCGGGTGCCGTCGGGCGACCAGGCGAGCCCCTGTACTCCGGCGCCGGAGGCGAGCAGCGGCGTGAGCGCGATCGACTTCGAGCCGGAGCCGACGATCACGATCGAGCTGTGCCCTCGACCGTCGCCTCGCAGGTAGGCGAGGCGGCCGTCACGCGACCAGGCAAGCACCCCCGGCGCCCCCTTCGCGACGGTCTGCACAGCACCGGTGGCCGGGTCGAGCGTGTTCACGGTCGGCCGGGCCGTGTTGGTGACGAACGCGATCTTCGTCGGCCCCCAGACGGGGTTCCAACCCACGACATGGAGGCTGCGTGCGGCTCCGCCGCTTGCAGGCATGGTGAAACCCGTCGGCGGCGTGTTGGTGCCGCTGCGCAGGAACGCGATCTGCCCGCCGTCGGGCGACCAGCTCGGGTCGTCGTCGAAAGGCGTCTCTTCCTGGTAGGTGTGGTTTGTCAGCTGCACGGCTGCCCCTCCCGTGGACGGGATACGCCAGAGCGTCGTCGGGCAGCCGTCGCACTTCTCGGCCATCTGCTGTTGCACGTACGCGATGCTGCTCCCATCCGGGGAAATGCTGGGCCGGCGCTCGTCGGTGCTGGTGTCGGTCAGCCGGCGCAGACCACTTCCGTCAGGGGCGACGCGGTAGAGGTCTGCCGACGGGTTCGAGCAGGCGCTCTGGTACACGACCGCCCGCGCGTGGGGGACGGCCTGCGTCCACGCCGGGTACTCGTCGCCGCAGATCGGCGCGGTCGCCAGATGGCGCGCCGCGGAGGTTCCGGGCGTTTGCAGGATCAACTGCGTGACCGGGGACCCCGGCTGAGGCTGCTGCCAGTGGGCGATCGAGCCGTCGCCGAGGAAGATGCCGTTGTAGTTCGCGACCGCCGGAGGAAGCCGCCAGGGACGCCGACGGGCGACGTCGTAGCCGATCCAGCCGTCGTCGCCGTAGAGCAGCATGCGGCTGTTGCCGGCCCAGGCGATGCCGTGGTTGAACGGCACGTTCGCGGTCGCGAGATGTGCGAGGCGCACGTCGAGGAAGGGCCGACCGATCCCGCCGCGGCGCAGCTGGAGATGCTTGCCGTCCACCACCGCGAGCACGGCACCGGAGGGTGACCACGCGAACGCCTGGCCTTCCGGCGCCGCCAGACGATTGCCCGACCGGCTATAGACGCCAACCGCGCCGGCGCTCACCACCGCAAGCCGGTCGGCTGCCCCCCAGCCCGGAGGCCCGTCGCCGTCGGCCGTCCAGAGATGCCTGCCGCTCGGACTGACGACGTGGACGGCGTCGTCGCTGGTCGTATAGGCGAGCATGCTGCCGTCGGGTGACCAGCTGGGCGCGCCGAGGATGTTCGTCAGGTGCGGCACGAGCGTGCGCCACCGGCCCGCACTCCAGGCGTAGAGACCGCCCTCACCCGGGTTGCTGCCGCTGGCGGCGAGCGCGAGCCTCCGGCTGTCGCTCGTCCAGCTGAGGCTCGCAGCGAGACCGTCGTTCGGAGTGGCAGCCCAGAGCGGCGGCGAGACGCGCCGGCGTCCGCGCCCGTCGATCCCGACCACGTACACGGCGACGTGGCCGCCGCGGGTGCTCACGAAGGCGACGTGCTTGCCGTCGGGCGAAACGGCCGGGTCGGCGTCGAGTGCAGGACTGTCACTCAGATCGACACGCTTGCCGGTACCGTCGATGCGGTAGATCTCTCCGTTCACGGTTGGTGAACGGTTGGCGGCGAAGACGATCTGGCCCGTGTTCCGGTTCGAACGGGTCGCGGCACCCGCGCCGATCCCACTGGCGAGAGCGACGCTCACCGCGCCGGCGGTCGCCGAGAGGTACAAGCGCCTCATCGGCCGACTATGGCACCGCGCCGGACCGGGTGTGTGATCCCGTCGTAAGCCTTCTGTGCAGAGGGCCGGCGACGCTCGAACCGGCCCTAGACCGTCGGCAAGAAGCGCAACGCGAGCGGCGGCATCTGCCCGGCTGCGCGACCCCGGCGACCGGACGAGCGAGGCTCGCGCGTGACGGAGGCTCGGCCCGCGAGCGCGTCGAGGACGCGGTCGAGGCGCGGGACCCGGAGGCCCCTGACAAGAGTTGTCGGTTCCATGCCGACCACGCTACGGGTGAGCGGAGAGAGCCGCGTCGGCCGCGCGGACGATCTGTTGTCCGCCCCGCGAACGATTCGGCGCTACCGCCGGGCGGCGGTCAGGCGAGCGGCGAGCGCCCCATGAGGCGAGGTTGCCATCAGGCGCAGGCGGAGCGCGTAGCCCCGGGAGGAGCTGTACCGGCTGATCAGGCGAAGCACGGTCATGCTCCTGCAACGGGCGGACGCGCGTTCCGGGTGCGGGAGGCTCTAAAGCCGAGGATCGTGCCCGCCGATACGAGTCGCATGACTGCGGCAACCACGGTCGCCCCCGCGGGCGACGACACAACGACGCCCGAGCCCGCCTGGACGGCCGAGGCGTTCGAGACGCTGAGCGAGGAAGCGGTGCTCGGCCTTCTCCTCCGACGGATGCGCAAGCTGCTCGCGCGCGGATACAACCCCACCGAGTCGCTGATCGCGGCGAGTCGCGCCGACCTGCCCATTCCGTAGGCTCGTCACCATGTCGTTCAGGCCCGAGGCGACGCTGAACCGCCGGGCGCTCCGCCGCGAGGCGGTGCAGCTCGGCGTCGTCGCCTGCGCGTGCGTCGCGCTGCTGCTCGCCGGCTCCGGCGCACTCCACGTCGTCGCGGCTGTCGTTGCCGTCGTCGCGGGTGTGCTCGCCGCGATCGCGGCGACGGTCGCGTGGCGCGTCGGCGGTCGCGGTGTCTCGCTCGGGCTCTACCTCGGCGCTGCGGTCGCCTTCCTCGCGCTCGCAGCCGCAGCCGTCCTGCGCTAGTCAGTTCGCGTCGTTCTGGACGGTTGCCGGGCAGACGCCCGTGTCGTCCACCTCGCCGCGGGACGATCCCGGGGCGGCCGGCGTGTGCGCCGCGGCACCGCGCACGACGAATGCGTGCTTCCCGTTCACGACCTTGTCGAGGCAGTACGTCCGACCGTCGCCGCTCACCCTCACGTCGTCGACCTCGACGCCCGTGTCGTAGCCCTTCAGCGCGTCGACCGTCATCCCCGTGTACGTGTCGTTGTCGGTGTGGTACGCCTCGGCACTCGAGACGGCCGTGCGCACATCGGCGGCCGCCGTGCGCGTCTCCGCCCGACCGGAGAAGCCGAGGTACGACGCGACCGCGATCAGCAGCAGCGCAGCGACGACGACCAGCACGACGAGCATCTCGGCCATCGTGAAGCCGTGGTCGTGTGCAAGACGCCGCCGCAAAGCCATGCTCGGAGTAACCTGCGGGCCGCCCGCCGCCACGCCCCCCGTTCGGAGAGTCTTCCCCCGTTCCTTCGGGAGCGCCTACGCCGCAACGCCGTGCGCGGCGTCGGAGAGGACGTCGGCAAGCTCGCGCAGTGCGCCGGGACTGTCGAGGCTCCCGACGTACACCGGCAGCTCATCCCGTCGTTCGATGAGCAGCGCGTTGCGGTCGAGCAGCACGCGCACGACGTCGCGGAGACGGACGCGCTCCACCGCGGCACCGGGACTCGTCGCGAAGAACGACAGGGACTCTCCGTCCACCTCGACGCGCCCGGCGTTGCGCGGGCCTTCGCCGATCCACCAGAACATCGCATAGCTCGCGGGTGCCATCGCCCCACAGTGCCCCCGAACCGGCGACGGTGCATCCGGGGAACCGCGTATGCCCAACTCGAGGACGGTGGCGCACCACATCTGTGGGGAACCCGCAAGCGGCCGCAGGCGAAACGCGGATGCCGTCCGCCCCGCAGGCGTCGACACTCGCACCAACGACAAGAAGCCCGGCGAACACGGAGCCGGGCGCGAGGTAAGGAGCGAAAGAGATGCGCAAGACATTCGAGATCGGCGGACTGGTCGCAGCGGTCATCCTGATCGCGTTCGGCGCCGGCGCGCTCGTGATGAGCGTGCAGGGCCGCGACACCGTCCGGCACAGCCTCAAGCTCGAGCAGATCGTCGGCTCACCCGACATGACGCCGGCCGCCATCAAGGCGGAGGCGCAGAAGGCGGGCCTCGACCTGACGAAGATCACGCTGCCGACCAAGTCGGTCGCCGGCCTGCCGATCAACACCGGCGACCGCGCCCGCACGTTCGCCTCCTACATGCGGATCCACACGCTCGAGGCGACCGGCGGCCTGACCTTCTCGCAGATGCCGCGGTTCGCGACTGCGGACGGCAAGGGCACGAACGACACGGCGGCCGCGCTCAAGGACCCGAAGACGGGCCAGCCGGTCGACAACGGGGCCCGGAACATCTGGGTCACGGAGACCGCGCTGACGACGGCGCTGAACACCAGCTACCTCGCCGAGCAGATCTCGCTCTTCGGAGTGGTCGTGGGCGTCGCGCTCCTGCTCTCCGGCATCGGCTTCGGCGTCCTCGCCGCAGCGGGTGCGCTGCGCGGCCGCGAGGCGATGGTGCGCCTCCCCTCGCAGAAGTCCAAGGGCAAGGCCGTTCCGGCGCTCTAGCGGACGGTTCGCGCCACCTCGCGCCGGCGAAGGGCTCCTCCGGGAGCCCTTCGCCGTGCTACTGGTCGACGTCCTCGGCGAGGAGGCCGTGCGCGATCGCATGCCGCACGAGCCCTGCCCGGGTGGAGAGCCCGAGCTTCTGCATGATGTGCGCCCGGTGCGTCTCCGCCGTGCGCACGGAGATGTAGAGCTGCTTCGCGATCTCCTGGTTCGTGTGTCCGAGCGCAAGCAGGCGCAGCACCTCGCGCTCCCGGTCGGAGAGGGGGTCTGCCTCGGCAGCCGCGCGCGCCTGCGCGTCGGCGGCGACCATGCGCGCCCCGAGCGCCGGGTGGACGTAGTCGCCGCCGGCCGCGATCTCACGCACGGCCCCCACCACCTCGGAGTCGACCGCCTCCTTCAGCACGTAGCCGTTCGCCCCCTGCGCAAACGCCTCGCGCACGTACCGTGGGTCGTCCTGCATCGAGAGCACGAGCACCTTCGCCTCGGGAGCCTCCTTCTTCAGCTTCGGCAGCGCCTCGATGCCGCTCTCCCCGGGCATGACGACGTCGAGGAGGATCACATCCGGCTTCAACGCGCGAGCTTCGAAGATCGCGTCGCGCGCGTTCGCCGCCTCACCCACGACCTCGAAATCGTCCTCGGCCGCGAGCAGCGAGCGGATCCCGGATCGGACGACGGCGTGGTCGTCGACGACGAGCACGCGCGTTTTCGCCTTGGCCTGGGTCACGGGACGGGCACCTCGACTGCGATCGTAGTCCCGGCGCCCGCTGCCGCCTCGATCGTCAGCCTTCCGGCGACGAGTCCCGCGCGCTCGCGCATCCCGACGAGCCCGAGCCCGTCGGCGCGCGCTGCGGCCGGGTCGAAGCCGCGGCCGTCGTCCTCGACGATGCCGGTGACCTTCCCGTCGCGGCGCACGAGCAGGATGCTGACGGTCGTCGCGTGGGCGTGCTTGACGACGTTCGTCAGCGCCTCCTGGATCAGCCGGTAGAGCGTCGTCTCGATCTCGCCCGGCAGCCGCTCCTCCCCCAGCCTCGCCTCGAGCTGCACCTCGATGCCGGTGCCCTCCGCGAACGTCTCCACGAGGCGCTCGAGCGCCGGGACCAGGCCGAAGTCGTCGAGCGCCTTCGGCCGCAGCTCGACGGCGAGGCGGCGGACGTCCTGCAGCGTCGCGACGACGAGCTCGCGCAGGTTGCGTGCCGCCTCCGCGAGCGTCTCCGCGTCCTTTGCCTCCTCGACCCCCTTCAGGCCGAGCAGGATCGAGGTGAGCGCCTGTCCCGTCTCGTCGTGCAGCTCGCGCGCGAGCCGGCGGCGCTCGAGCTCCTGCCCGGCGACGACGCGGCGGAGGGAGTCACGCGCCACCCGCTCCGACAGGTCGACGGCGATCGCCGCCCTCGCGGTGAACTGCTCGGCGAGCCGCACGTCGTCGTCGCCGAACCGGCCGTCGTGGGACTCCTTGTCGTGCGCGGCGAGCACCCCGATCGCGTGGTCGCGCACGAGCAGCGGCACATAGAGCCCGGCACGGATCCCAAAGCGCCGTGCCGAGATCGGGTCGACCTCCGGGTCGTCGATCACCGAGTCGACGCGCTCCGTGCGGCCGCGGTCGAGCACGCGCCCGGCCTTCGAGTTCGGCCGCGGGAACGACCAGCCAACGAGCTCCTCGGTGCCGTCGCCGGCCGCGGCCTCGACGCGCATCCGGTCGTCCGACGTCGGCAGGGCGATCACGACCATCCGCGCCGCGAGTAGCTCGCGCAGGCTCTGCGCGACGAGCGCGAGCAGCTTGTCGAGCTCGAGCTCTCCGATCAGCGCGAAGCCGATCTCGTTCAGCGACTCGAGCTGCCGCGACCAGCGCGTCGCGGACTCGTACAGCCGCGCGTTCTCGACCGCGACCGCCGCCTGCGCGGCGAGCAGGGTGACGAGGTCCTGGTCCTCGGCGGAGAAGCCGCCGTCCTTCTCGGTCAGGTACAGGTTCCCGTAGGCGGTACCGCGGAGCATGATCGGCACGCCGAGAAAGCTGCGCATCGGGGGGTGGTTCGGCGGGAACCCGACCGAGCGCGGGTCCTGCGTCAGGTCGTCGAGCCGGAGCGCCTGCGCGTCGTGGATGAGCACGCCGAGGATCCCGCGCCCGCGCGGCAGCTCGCCGATCCGCTCGTGCTCCTCGCGGCTGAGGCCGCTCGTCACGAAGCGCTCGAGGCGTTGCCGCGTCCGGTCGATCACGCCGAGCGCGGCGTAGCGCGCCCCGGTGATGTCCGCGGCCGCCTCGACGATCCGCTGCAGCACCGCGTCGAGCGTCAGCTCGGAGCTGACGCCGATGCCGGCCTCGATCAGCGACCGGAGCCGCTCGCCGCCTGCTTCCGCCACTCGTCCTCCGTCAAGAGCCTCCCGCGTCGCCGCTCGGCGACGACGCAGTCGGTGTGCGCGTGCCGCCGCCTCGAGACGTCGCCCTCCGGCGCGACGAGCGCGTGCTCGCTCGTCGCATGCAGCATGCCGTCGCAGAACGGGCACACATAGCTCGCCGGCTTGAGGCTCTGCGCGCGCCGCATCGTCCACCAGCGTGCTTGCATGGCGCGAGCGTAAACGGTGGGCACCCGCCGCCGCCCCACACCGCATGATCGGCGGGAAACCCGGGTAGAATGCCGAACATGCCGGTGTTGCCCATGCTCGAGGACCCGCTCAGTACGGATGCCGAGCCTGCCTCGGATCCGGCGCACGCGCGTTCGGGACACGGCCGTCGCCGTGGCGGCTCCGCCTGCTCCGCCCGCTGAGCTCGCCGCCGCCGGCCTCACCTGGATCCACCTCGACAGCCCGTCGCTCGAGCGCGCGCAGGAGCTCGCCGAGCGCTTCGGCTGGCACCCCCTCGACGTCGAGGACGTCATGTCCAAGCGGCAGCGGCCGAAGGTCGATGACTACGCCGACGAGGGTTACCTGTTCGGCGTCCTCCATTTCCCGGTCTACGACCGGGCGATCCAGCGCCTGAACGCGGCAGAGCTCGACGTCTTCGTGGGCCCCGACTATCTCGTCACGCTGCCGACGGTGGAGCTGCTGCCGGTGACGCGCCTCTTCCAGCGCTGCCAGGACGACGAGCGGTTCCGCGAGCAGCTCTTCTCGAAGGGCTCCGGGCGCCTGCTCTACGAGGTGCTCGACGACCTGTTCGACTACTGCTTCCCGATCCTCGACAAGATCGGGCACAAGCTCGACTCGCTCGAGGACGACGTGTTCGAGGGCCGGTCCGAAGAGGTCGTCCGCGACATCTCGAACGTCAAGCAGGAGATCATCAGCTACCGGAAGATCATCAAGCCGGAGCGCACGACTCTGCGGCTGCTGGAGCGCCACGTCGAGCGGTTCCTGCCGGAAGAGCTCGAGCTCTACTTCGACGACGTCGTCGACGCCGCGGAGCGCATCTGGGACATCCTCGACAACTACAAGGAGGTCGTCGAGGCGCTCGAGGACACGAACGAGTCGGTCATCTCGCACCGCCAGAACGACGTCCTCCGGGTCCTGACCGTGTTCTCGGTCGTCCTCCTGCCGCTGACCCTGATCACCGGCTTCTTCGGCATGAACGTGCGCTTCCCCGGCTTCGACACGGTCTGGGCGTTCTGGACGATCGCCGCCGTAATGTTCGTCGCACTCGCGGGGCTGCTCGCCTTCTTCCGGCTCAAGCGCTGGCTGTAGAAGATCACTCGATCGAGTGAGGTACGACCGTTCCGGCGCGGGGTACCTCCCGGGTACGCCGTGGCCGTCGAGTAGGGGCTCGCTTCCAGGCCGGGCGGACGAAGATCGCGGAGGGGAGCCGTCGCCGCAGCGGCTCCCCCTCCGTGCCCTCGCTACGCTCGACGCATGCCGAAGCCGTTGTGGGCGCCCTGGCGCCTCGAGTACGTCGAGAGCGCCGACGAGCTCGACCGCTGCATCTTCTGCGAGCCCGAGGAGGATCTGCTCGTGCACCGCGGCGAGCACGCGCTCGTCGTTCTGAACAAGTTCCCGTACTCGTCCGGGCATCTGCTCGTCGCGCCGCACCGGCACCTTGCGGAGTTCGGCGCGCTCTCGGAGCGCGAGGCCGCCGAGGTACACGGGCTTGCAGCGCGCGGCATCGACGCGCTGCGCGCCGAGTACGCGCCACACGGGTTCAACCTCGGCTGGAACCTCGGCCGGGTCGCGGGCGCGGGGATCGAGCACCACGTCCACGAGCACGTGGTGCCGCGCTGGAACGGCGACACGAGCTTCATGCCGGTGCTCGGCGACGTGAAGGTGCTGCCCGAGCACCTCGTCCGCACCGCCGAGCGCCTCCGCCCCCACTTCGCGTGAGCCTCGCCCCACGTCGCCCGTGGGCCGCGCTCGCGGGCGCCGCCCTCTTCGCCGGGACCGCCGCTCTCGTCTCCGCCGGCGCGTTCACCTGGCTCGACCAGTACGCGGTCGATCACCTGATGCCCTGGCTGCGCCCGCGGCCTCACCCGTTCGTGACAATCTCGTCACTGACGCTACCCGGCGCTCACGGGTCCGGCGCCCGCGTCCTGATCGACCTCTGGACGTACCCCGCAGCCTTCGTCCCCTCCGGCTTGCTCGTCCTTGCCTCGGCCTGGCGCCTCCGGGCGCACGGAAGTCCGGATGCGGCGGTCACATGGTGCGCGCTCTGGGTCGCCGGCAACGCGATCGAGCTTGCCGGAAAGCTCGGGCTCGAGCGCCCCGGCCTCGAAGGCCACGGGCTGCACGTGTCGGGGTTCGACCAGTCGCTGCCGAGCGGTCACACGATCCGCTCGCTCGTCGTTGCGGGCGCGCTCGCATGCGCCTGGCGACACGGCCGCCTCGCGTTCCTCTGGGCGGCCGGTATCCCGTTCGCGCTCGTCGTGCTCGGTCACCACACGCCGACCGACGTCGTGGCCGGCGGCTTCGTCGTGCTGTTCCTCGCGGGGTGGGCGCCTACCCCGTCGACTTCTCGTCGGGGCTGAGCGTCTCCTCGCTCTCGGCGGAACGCTCCTGCTCGCCCTCGGGCGGGTACGCCTCGAGCGCCCCGGGCTCGGCGGGCTCCTCGCTCGACTCGCGCGGCTCGTCGCTCACACGGTGGGTCTGCTCGCGGGCGGTCCGGCTAAACGCCCGGCGCCGGTGCTTACCTCGGGTGGCGGCGCCGCTCGGCGAGCGGCCTCTGGCGCGGGCGCCCGAATTCCCGCTCCGCGCACGACGGGCAGTAGATCGCGATCTCCGGCTCGTCCCGCGTGTCCGGCTCGTCGATCCGCACCGCCCGCCAGCGGATCCAGTACGGCCCGCTCACCCGGCGACACTCGACGCACCGCGCGAACCGCTGTTCCGGCTGCCTCCCTGCAAAGATCACGCGCGCATGGTGGTCGACCGGCGCGGCACCGCCTATCGTTCGATGGGCTAGCGGGTACTCACCGAGCGTCTGGGGAGATGCTGCCGTGCGGAACGCCGGAGGTTTCCCGAACTGCGTCGGCTGGCAACCTCGCCGAAGATGGACAGACGGATCGCGGCTGAAGAGATCAAGCGGATGCGGCAACTCGCAGCGCTCGGGAACGCCACCGACGAGGCGACCGACCCGGCCGCGGGGCTTGACGAGCTCGAGCTGATCCACCTGGACGACGTCGTCGATATGCAACGGCTGCTCGCCGTCGCCGCCGACGAGCTCGACCGCCTCTACGGAGCCCCGGAGAGCTAGCGGCTGACGCCGAGCCGCTGGAGGACCGCCACGCAACCCGGGCAGATCGTCGCCGTCTCGTGCTCCGGATCCACCGTGGGCTCTGCCGCCCAGCCCTCGGACGTCCACGCACGGTTGCACCACGCGCACCGGCGAGTCAGCATTGCGACGACGGCAGCCACCTCCTGACCATCACTCGTTCGAGGGACGCCGTCAAGCCTTGGGCCCACGCCGTTGGCTTCTCCTCACCGCC
>JAICYG010000138.1 GCA_025934335.1 Thermoleophilia bacterium
AGCCGTTGACGACCCACTGCAGTTGCGTCACGCCGGCGTGCAGGTCGGTCTGCACGTCGCCGAGCGCGACCGCCACGATCGTCGTGTCGAGGAACGTCAGGAAGACGACGCAGCAGAGGACGGCCAGCGCTCGTCGGCGCTCCACGTGGTGAGCGTACGTGCGCGGCCGGTCGACCCGGCGATGTACTACCGTCCCGCGTCGTGGCGAGAAGCTGGGCGCAACTGCTGGGCGACGGCGACGCGTCGGAGGAGACGGCCGAGGCGCAGCGCGGCTTCTTCGGGCGCCTGCGCGAGTCGCTCTCGAAGTCGCGGCGCGCGCTGACCGACCAGATCCAGGTGGCGGCGTTCGATCCGCAGGACGACGCGTCGTGGGAGCGGCTGGAGGAGGCGTTGATCTACTCCGACGTCGGCGTGCGCGCGACGGCCGAGCTGATCAGGCGCCTCGAGGCGCGGCAGGACCTGACGGAGCTCGGCGAGGCGCTCGCCGAGGAGATCGCCGCGTTGTTCGGCGATCCGCCGACGCTCGCCGTCGACGACCGGCCGGCCGTGATCCTCGTCGTCGGCGTCAACGGCACCGGCAAGACGACGACGATCGGCAAGCTCGCGAGCAGGCTCCGGGAATCGGGGCGGTCGGTCACGCTCGGCGCCGCCGACACGTTCCGCGCGGCGGCCGAGGAGCAATTGGAGATCTGGGCAGAGCGCGCCGGCGCTGCCTTCGTCGGCGGTGAGCGCGGGGGCGATCCCGCCGCCGTCGCCTACGACGCCGTCGGCGCCGACACCGACGTGGTGGTCGTCGACACCGCGGGCCGGCTGCACACGCAGTCGAACCTGATGGACGAGCTCGCGAAGGTGCGGCGCGTGATCGCGGGCCGTCGCGAGGGCGCCCCGCACGAGGTCCTGCTCGTCGTCGACGCGACGACCGGGCAGAACGGCCTGCAGCAGGCGCGGCTCTTCAACGACTCGGTCGGAGTGACGGGCGTTGCGCTGACGAAGCTCGACGGGTCGGCGAAGGGCGGCATCGCGGTCGCGATCGCGTACGAGCTCGGGCTGCCGGTGAAGCTCGTGGGGGTGGGTGAGGGTCTCGACGACCTACGGCCGTTCGACGCGAACGACTTCGCGCGGGCGCTCGTCGCGTCATGAACCTCGTCGCCGCCGACACGCTCTCCTTCGCCGAGCTCGCCGACCTGTTCACGCGCGGCTACGAGGGCTACTACCTGCCGATTCGCGTCGACGAGCCGACGATGCGTTACATGGTGGAGGCGTGGGACATCGACCTGGCGCGCTCGCGCGTGGCTCCCGGCGTCGGCGTGTGCAACCTCGGCGTGCGCGGCGACCGCGGCTGGATCGGCGGGCTGGGCGTCGTTCCGGAGTCCCGCCGAAGCGGCGTCGGCCGTGGGCTGATGGAGGCGGTGCTCGAGCAGGCGCCGCCGGTCGTGACGCTCGAGGTGCTCGAGCAGAACGAGCCCGCCTTGCGGCTGTACGAGTCGCTCGGCTTCGAACGGACGCGTGTGCTCGAGGTGTGGTCGCTGCCCGAGCGACCCACGGCGGAGGCTCGAAGCGTCGAGCCGGCGCCGCTCGGGCAGAGCGGGCTGCCGTGGCAGCGCGAGGATGCGTCGCTCCCGCCGGGGTACGAGCGGGTCGAGGTGAACGGCGGCGCGATGCTCTTCCGCGGCGCGACGATCCTGCAGCTGCAGGCGGCCGACGAGGACGCCGCCGCCGCGCTCCTCTCGCGCGGCGCTGCCCTCCACTACATCAACGTGCCGGAGGGCGACGTCGCGCTCGGCGCCCTCGAGCGGCTCGGCGGCGAGCGCACCGCGCGCCAGTTCGAGCTGACCCTCGTCCGCTAGCGACGTGTCGCTCGTGTAGCGCGCACTGCACGACGGCTGCCACCAGACGTGCCGCGGATGACCATGTCCTTCGTGTAGCGCGCGCTGTACGACGGCTGCCACCAGGCATGGCTCGGACGCCCATGTCCGGCGTGCGGTCACCGGGCGCCGGCGCGGTTCAGGCGGACGAGGAGCGCGCCCACAGGTTCAGGTCGCTGTCCGTCGCGTGGCGGTCGATCTCTGCGAGCTCGTCGGGCGAGAACTCGAGCTTCGCGAGCGCGCCGAGCGAGTCCTCGAGCTGCGAGACGCTCGAAGCGCCGATCACCGTCGACGTCATCCGCTCGTCGCGAAGCGTCCACGCGAGCGCCATCTGCGCCAGCGACTGGCCTCGGGTCGCGGCGAGCTCGTTCAGCGCGCGGATCTTCGCGAGCGCCTCCTCCGTCAGCAGGTCGGGCGAGAGCGACGTGTTCGCCGCGGCGCGTGACCCCTCCGGGATCCCGTCGAGGTACTTCGACGTGAGCATGCCCTGCGCGAGCGGCGAGAAGCCGATGCAGCCGACGCCGAGCTCGCCGAGCGTGTCGAGCAGCTCCGGCTCGATCCAGCGGTTGAGGAGCGAGTACGACGGCTGGTGGATCAGGAGCGGCGTCCCCAGCGAACGCAGAATCTCGTACGCCTCCTGCGTCTTCGCCGGCGAGTACGACGAGATCCCCGCGTAGAGCGCCTTGCCCGAGCGCACTGCCGAATCGAGCGCTCCGAGCGTCTCCTCGAGCGGTGTCCCCGGATCGAACCGGTGCGAGTAGAAGATGTCGACGTAGTCGAGCCCCATCCGCACGAGCGACTGGTCGAGCGACGCGAGCAGGTACTTGCGCGAGCCCCACTCGCCGTACGGCCCCGGCCACATGTCGTAGCCCGCCTTCGTCGAGACGACGAGCTCGTCGCGGTACGGCCGGAGGTCGGACACGAGCACGCGGCCGAACGTCTCTTCCGCCGACCCGTACGGCGGCCCGTAGTTGTTCGCCAGGTCGAAGTGCGTGACGCCGAGATCGAACGCACGCAGCAGGATCGCGCGGGAGCGCTCGAGCGGCCGGTCGCCGCCGAAGTTGTGCCAGAGCCCTAACGAGATCGCGGGAAGCTGCAGACCGCTCCGCCCGCAGCGCCGGTACTGCATCGACGCATAGCGATCGGACGCGGCGGCGTAGGGCACTCGTGGATTCTAGGGTTGCCGCGGAGCCCGAACCCTTGTAGCGTCGGGCACATGACGCTCAGCGAGTTCCTGCTCAGGCTCGCCGCCGACCCCGACCTGCTCGAGCAGTTCCACCGGGAGCCGACCCGTGTCGCCGACGACCTCGGGCTCGGCGAGGAGCAGCGCGCGCTGCTCGGGGCGGGGCAGCTCGAGAACCTCAGGATCGAGATCCACGGCGAGCTGAAGGTCGGCGAGGAGGCGGCAATGATCTTCTGGCTGCACCGCCTGCCCGCGATCCACTGGCTCTTCAAGGCACCGGACGACGCCGCCTGAGGCCCGGTGGCGCGCGGCGCGCTGACGGTAGTCGGCACCGGCATCCGCATCGGCGTGCAGCTGACGCCGGAGAGCCGCGCCGCGGTCGACGCCGCCGACGAGCTGCTCTACGTGAACGCCGAGCCGCTCGGCGACCACTGGCTCGCCTCGCTCCACCCCCGCGCGCGCAGCCTTGCCTCGCTCTACCGACCCGGTGTCTCGCGCGAGCAGGTGTACGAGGCGATCGTCGAGGCGATCCTGGAGCCGGTGCGGGCCGGCGCGCGCATCTGCGCCGCGTTCTACGGTCACCCGGGCGTCTTCGTCCGGCCGTCGCATGAGGCGGTTGCGCGGGCGCGCGCGGAGGGGCACGACGCGCGCATGCTGCCCGCCGTCTCGGCGGAGGACTGCCTGTTCGCCGACCTCGGCGTCGACCCGGCCCTCGACGGCTGCGCGAGTTACGACGCGACGGGCTTCCTCGCGCGGCCGCGTCCCGTGGACACGACGGCCGCGCTCGTCCTCTGGCAGGTGGCCGCCGTGCTCGAGCCGCACGCCGTCGCCGCCGGGTCGCACGGCGGCAACCTCGACGTGCTCGCTGCGCGGCTCCTCGAGCTGTACTCGCCTCAGCACGAGGTGGTGCTCTACGAGGCGTCGCCGTTCCCGGCTGCGCCGGCGCTCGTCGAGCGACTCCCGCTCGCGGCGCTTCCCGAGGCCCGGCCGACACCGCAGGCGACGCTCTACCTGCCGCCGGCCGGCACCGGCGCCGCAGCCTGAACGCCGACGACGTGGCCCTTCGCGGCGTACAGGACGGCTGCGCGCGCAGCCGCCTCGCCGGCGTCGGCGTGCCGGCCCGCCGCTTCGAACGCGGCGCGGAGGCAGAGGAGCGCGTCGGCGTGCAGCGTCACCGCGTCGGTGTCCTCGGCGATCGCGACGGCCTCGCTCGCGAGCGCGACGGCCTCGCCCGGCGACACGCGCGCGAGCGCGGTCCGCCACTGCACCTGCGAGATGAGGTCGATGGCCGGCGCGTCGCGACGGCTCCGCTCGGCCCACGTCCGCGCCTCGTCGTCGCGCCCCTGAGCGTGCAGCGCCGTCGAGAGGAGCGAGGCAATCGTCGCGAGCGTTCCGCGGTCGCCGATCGACTCGAGCGTCCGCGCCGATGACCGCAGCTCGCGCTCGGCCGCGACGGCGTCGCCCGCGAGCAGCTCGACGAACGCCGCGTAGTAGCGCTGCACCGCGAGGAGGCGCGCCCGGCCCAGCTCCTGCAGCAGCGCGTGCCCCGCCTCGTACTCGCGCCGCGCCTCCTCGAACCGCCCCGCCATCGCGTGCAGCGCCGCCGTCACTCCGCGGATGACGGCGTCGTCGCCGCCTTCCGCGCGCAGCTCGTCGCAGCGGACGAGGGCCGCGTCGACGTCCGCGGGGCCGAAGACGAGGCTCCGGACGGCGAGCACGAGCAACTCGCCGGCGTAGCGCTCGCCGCTTCGCCGCGCATGCCTGAGCGCGTGCTCGAGCGACTCGTGCAGCTCGTCGATCCGCCCGCAGACGTAGTCGTGCATGACGATGACGAGCCAGGCACGAGCGATCGCGCCCTCGTCCCCCGCCGCCTCGAGCACCGGCAGGGCCTCGTGGGTCGTGGCGATCGCGGCCTCGACCCAGCGCGTCGGCCGCGCGGGAAAATCGACGTGCAGCCGTTCGATCTTCGCCCGCGCGCGAAGAACCGCGTCGTCGAGCAACTCGGCCTCGGCAGCGGCGCGGTCGACGATCTCCTCGGCGCGGGCGAGACGGCCGCGCTCGAGCAGCACGGGGACGAGATCGAAGCACACCTGCACCCGCTCGCCGTCGAGCGGCACCGGCAGCGCGAGCGCGCGCTCGAGCAGCGACTCGGCCTCCGCCGGGTCGCCGCGGCCGAGTGCGGCCCGACCCAGGCGGGCGAGCGCGGCGAAGGTGCGGGCGACGAGAGCCTCGTCGGCGGCACCGAGCGCGCGCTTGGCCGCGTGCGCCTGCTCGAGGTGCCAGGCCACGAGCTCCTCCGCCTCGCGCCGCGTCTCGGGCGTCGCCGTCCGCTCCAGCCAGTCGGCGAGCCGGACGTGAAGCTCTGCGCGGAGCGCCTTCGGCAGCGACTCGTACGCGGCGTCGCGAATGAGCATGTGGCGGAAGCGATACTCGCCCTCGAACGGCCGGACGAGATCCTTGCGCTCGAGCGCCGGAAGCGACGCGAGCACGTCCTCCCCCGCAAGTGCGACCAGCGCGGCCGTCGAGAAGAAACGGCCGGCGACCGATGCCGCCGCGAGGGCCGCGCGCTCCACGTCCGGGAGGAGCTCGAGCCGCGCCGTGAGGAGCGCATGGACGGTCGGCGGGACGACGACCTCGGCGCCCTCGTCGACGACCATCGCGACGAGCTCCTCGACGAAGAGCGGGTTCCCCTCGGCGACCTCCGCGATCGTGCGCCGCGTCGCGTCGTCGAGCTGGTCGCCGCCGAGCGCCGCAACCAGCTCCTCGACCGGCTCGGCGTCGAGCGGCTCGAGCAGGAGTGTCGTTGCGTTCAGCTTGCCGCCGCCCCAGCCGGGCCGCTCGTCGAGCAGCTCGGGGCGCGCGAGACAGAGGACGAGCACCGGCACGTCGCGCAGCGTGTCCGCGACCTGCTCGACGAGCTCGAGGAACGCCGGCTCGGCCCAGTGGATGTCCTCGAACGCGAGCACGAGCGTGCGGTCGCGCGCCCTCGCCTCGACGAGCCGCCGCAGTGCGTGTGCCGTCTCGTCGGGGCCCGCGACCGCCGTTCCCTCGCCGGCCGCTGCGTGCAGGATCTCGAGGTCTGTGTCGCCGGCGCCCGCGCCGTGCAGCGAGCGGAGGATCTCTCGCAGCGGCCAGTAGGTGATGCCCTCCCCGTAGGGGAGGCAGCGGCCGACGAGGACGCTCGTGCCCCGGCCGGCGGTCGCCGCGAGCTCGCGGGCGAGCCGGGACTTGCCGACGCCGGCGGCGCCGAGCAGCGTCACGAGGTGGCAGAGCCGGCGGTTCGCGACCCGGGCGAGCAGCTGGCGCAGGAGCGCGAGCTCGCCGTCACGTCCGAGGAGCGGCGTGTCGAATCGCCGGGTGCGGCCGGGCGCCTCGGGGACGACCGCGACCACGCGCCAGGCCGTCGATGCCTCCGCCTTGCCTCGCAGCTCGAGCTGCTCGAGCGGCTCCGCGACGACCGCGTCGCGTACGAGCTCGTACGTCGTCTCGCCGACCAGGATCTCGCCGGGCGCGGCGGTCTGCTCGAGGCGCGCTGCCACGTTGACGGCGTCACCTGTGACCAGGGTGTGCTCGTCGCCCGTGACGACCTCGCCCGTGTTGACACCGGTACGCACCGAGAGCGGCGCGGGGAGCTCTGCGTTCAGGTCGCCGAGCGCGACGCGCATGTCGGCGGCGGCGCGCACCGCGCGCAGCGCGTCGTCCTCGTGCGCCGTCGGGATCCCGAACACGGCCATCACCGCGTCCCCGACGTACTTCTCGACCGTACCGCCGTGACGCTCGATGACGGTGCGCATCCGCTCGAAGTAGCGGCCCATCAGGGTGCGCACCGCCTCCGGGTCGCGTGCCTCGCCGAGCGCCGTCGACCCGACCACGTCGGCGAAGAGCACCGTCACCGTCTTCCTCGTCAGGCGCTCCATCCGCCGAGTCTAGGACTGATGGGGGAAAAGGCCCAGCTACGATGCGCCGTCGTGTTCGACAGCCTGTCCGACAAGCTCCAGGGCGCGCTCGGCGACCTGCGCAAGAGGGGGACGCTCGACGAGGAGTCGATCGGCCGCGCCATGCGCGAGATCCGCCTCGCGCTCCTCGAGGCGGACGTCAACTTCACCGTCGTCCGCGACTTCGTCGGCCGCGTGCGCGAGCAGGCGCTCGGCGAGGAGATCCTGAAGAGCCTGACGCCCGGTCAGCAGGTCGTGAAGGTCGTGCACGAGGAGCTGACGCGCCTGATGGGCGAGGGCGAGTCGGGGCTCGCGTTCGGGAAGTTCACCGTCATCCTGCTCGCCGGCCTGCAGGGGTCGGGCAAGACGACGGCCGCGGCGAAGCTCGCGCTCC
>JAICYG010000047.1 GCA_025934335.1 Thermoleophilia bacterium
CCGCGGCTACCAGCCGCGGTGCTCGAGCGCTGCGGGCTTGGCCCGTAGGGCTCGAGAGTGTCTGACACCCTCGGTGTCAGACACCAAACAGCACCGAGCACCGCGGCTACCAGCCGCGGTGCTCGAGGAGCTCGCTCGGATCGAGCGACTGCGTCGAGATCCCGACCATCGCCTCGCCGAGGCCGGCCGAGACGCGCGCGATCACGTCGGCGTCCATGTAGTGCGTCGTCGCCTCGACGATCGCGCGGGCCCGCTGTGACGGATTGCCCGACTTGAAGATGCCCGAGCCGACGAAGACGCCGTCGGCGCCGAGCTGCATGCAGAGCGCGGCGTCGGCGGGCGTCGCGATGCCGCCGGCCGTGAACGTGACGACCGGGAGCCGGCCGTTGTCGGCGACCCAGCGGACGAGGTCGTACGGCGCCTGCAGGTTCTTCGCCTCCGCGTACAGCTCCTCCGGACGCAGCGACTGCAGGCGGCGGATGCCGCCGAAGACGGAGCGCATGTGCGTGACCGCGTTGACGATGTCGCCGGTGCCGGCCTCACCCTTCGTCCTGATCATCGCGGCGCCTTCCGCAATGCGGCGCAGCGCCTCGCCGAGGTTCGTGCAGCCGCAGACGAACGGGACGGTGAACTGCCACTTGTCGACGTGGTGCTCCAGGTCGGCGGGCGTCAGGACCTCCGACTCGTCGATGTAGTCGATCTCGAGCGACTGCAGGACCTGCGCCTCGACGAAGTGGCCGATGCGGCACTTCGCCATCACCGGGATCGTCACGGCCTCCTGGATGCCGCGGACCATGTCCGGATCGGACATCCGCGCGACGCCCCCGTCGCGGCGGATGTCGGCCGGGACGCGCTCGAGTGCCATCACCGCGCAGGCGCCCGCCTCCTCGGCGATCTTCGCCTGCTCGGCCGTGACGACGTCCATGATCACGCCGCCCTTCAGCATCTCGGCGAGCCCGCTCTTGACCCGCATCGTCCCGACATCGCTCATGCCGCGGATCCTAGCTCCCGCGCCAGGACCGCGGCGACGGCGCGGAGCGCGACCTGCGTCTCGTCGAGGCGCGGCTCGCGCGTCGTTACGCGCTGGAGCGCGAGCCCGGGCGCGAGGAAGAGGCGCCAGAAGCGATGGCTCGAGCGCTGCACGAGCCGCCAGAGCTCCATCGTCAGCGCGAGCGAGAAGACGAGCACGACGAGCGGCGTCCACTGTGCGGCGCCGAGCGGCAGCGCGCGGTCCGCGAGGAGCGTCACCGGCAGCGCGAGCGCGGCGAAGTTCGTGCCGCACCGAGGCGAGAACCGCGACGGCGTCGCCGCACCCTCCCACGTGGCCGCGAGTTGACGCTCTTCGGCCGCAGCGATTGCCCGGTGCTCGGCGCCGTGCAGGTGCAGCGCCCGGCCGCGCAGGATCGTGACGAGCAGGAGCAGCGAGAGGACGATGCCGGCGACGGTCGACCACGGCCCGCCGACCAGGCCGAGGCCGAGCGGAGCGAGCACCGCGGTCGCGATCAGCCAGCGCTCGGGTCGCCGCGCGACTCCCTCGCGCCGGAAGACGGGCGCGACGGATGCGTACAGCCGCACGAGCCCCCGCGCAAGCGGCACCCGCTGCAGCAGCTCCGGCGGCCGCGGCATGCCCCCTTCGCGGAGCGACCCGTCGACACCGGCGAACGCCCAGAACCGCTCGCTGACGATCACCACGCCGTTCGGGCGGGCCATCCCGCCGAGGCGCGGCAGCGCAGCGGTGTCGTCGGCGCGCCTGAGCAGAGGAGGCGTCTCGGCCACCTCTTCCTTGTAGCGCAGAAAGGGCCGCCCCCCGTGGTCGGGGCGGCCCCGAGATGAAAGTCGTGGGTCCTAGTGATGCAACCCGCACGTTCGCCGGCTCCCCGGCCCGCGATCACGCTGCGCGCTGCCGCGTCCTCGGTCGCGCCGAGTTCTACTATCGGCGCTCCCTGCGTCCTTGCATCGCTTGGTGCTCGCGACCCGTGAAGCGGGCAACGTTACCGGTCACATCACCAGCTCACCAGACGCCGCGCGAGAAGAAGCCGAGCAGCGCCAGCACGAGTACGACGATCAGGATGATCCAGAGAATCGACATGGGATGGGTCCCCCTTTCGTTGCCTCTACAACGGCGAGGGGGTGACACGGGTTACGGGCAACGGCAGCAGCCGCTCGATCGCCGGGCTGACGCCGAATCGATCGCGGAGCTCGACGAACTCGGCGGCGGCACGTGCCGCCCGCCGCGTCGACGGAGAGCGCTCCGCGCGCAGCATCACGTTCTTGGCAGTGTGCTCGACCGAGACGAACTCCATCACGTCGACGCGGTAGCCGGACAGCTCGAGCGCCGCCGCGCGTAGCGCATCCGTGACGAGGTCGGCCTGCCGCCCGAGCAGCAGCCCGTGACGGAGCAGCGCGTCCTTCTCGCGCCCGGCGATCTGCACTGCGAGCTCGTGGTGGCAGCACGGCGCGACCACGATCGCCTCGGCGCCGAGTCGGACGCCGGCCGCGATCGCCTCGTCGGTCGCCGTGTCGCATGCGTGCAGGGACACGAGCAGGTCGACCGGCCGGTCGGTCTCGAACGCCGCGATCGTCGAGACCTCGAAGCGCGCCTCGTCGTAGCCGAGCTCGGCTGCGATGGCGCGAACGGTCTCGATCACCGACGGGTTGGCGTCGACGCCCACGAGCTCGACGCGCGTCCCGAGCTCGCGCCCGTAGGCGACGAGCGCGAGGCTCATGTACGCCTTCCCGCAACCCGCGTCGACGACGCGGATCCGATCGCGCTCCCACAACCGGAGCGGGCGCAGCAGCTCGACGTAGTGCTGCACCTGCCGCTCCTTGTCGCGCGAGATCCGCGTCGCCCGGAAGAGCGGATGGTCGGCCGGCAGCGGATGGCGGCGCCGCCGGTCGTGCTCGCCCGTCGCCTGCCGGGCCGACGAGGGACGCCCGCGCGAGACGAGCCACTTCCCCTTCTTCGACCGGCGCGCGTGCAGGTCGCCGTCGGGCGAGAGCAGGTGGACATGCGTTGCTTCGGCGAGCAGCGCATCGAGCCGCTCCGGCCACGCGTCCTCCTCCACCGTCTCCGTCCGTGGCCCGTCGACGAGCTTCATCGCGCGGCCGCGCCGGAGCTCGACGGGCGATGCGGTCACGCCGTCGACGACGAGCTTGCGGAAGCCGCCGCCGAGCGCACGCTCTCGCAGCTGTTCCATCCCGCTGAGTGTGCCAGCCGGACCACCGACAGCTCCGGCGGCGGGCGGCGGATGAACGCCGCGAGGACTCGCAGGTCGTCGGCCGCCTCCGGCGCGAGGGTGGGCTCGGCACGGGCGACGGCGGCGAGCCCCGCCTGCCACTCGAGGCCGCTCGTGCCGCCCCACGGCCGGATACAGACGACCTGCCCCCTGGCGACCCAGATCGCGCGGCCGCCGGCGACGAGGCACACCTCCAGGCGCCGCAGCTGCTGCATGCGCCGGATCTCGCACGCCGCATCCTCGAGCGCGGCGATCCGGTCGCGCAGGCGCGCCGCGTCCTCGAAGCGAAGGTCGTGCGCGAGGCGCTTCAGCTTCGCGCGCAGCTTCGGCAGGGCGTCCTCCAGGGTCTCCCACTCGACACCCTGGAGCGCGCGGGCGGCCAGCTGCGCGCGCCGCCGGCTCGTCAGCGGCCCGAGCTCGCCCGGCTGCGCGGAGCAGACGACCGAGTCGCCGCGGCGCCGGAGGTAGACGTAGCGGTCGGGGCGCGCCGAGCGCGCGTTCGCGGGCGGCCGCAGCTCGCGGATCAGCCGGAGCTCCTCGAGCGCCGCCTCGACCTCCGAGCCGAGGACCCGCCACTCGACGCGCTCGAGCGCCCCGAGCGCCGCCTCGACCGCCGGCCGTTGTCGCTCCGACCGGAAGTACGAGCGCAGGCGCGCCCGGAGATCGCGGGCGCGACCGACGTACAGCACCTGGTCGTGCGCATCGCGAAACAGGTAGACGCCCGGCTGCTGCGGCGCGCCGAACGCGAGGTTGCGCTTGCGGTGCACGCGCCGCGGCCGCGTGGCCGAGAGCTCGACGAGGTCGCCGACCGTCCGCGCCCCGCGTTCCTGCGCCATCCCGATCAGGCACAGCAGGATCTCCGCGGTCGCCTCCGCGTCGGGAAGCGCCCGGTGGCAGGGCCGCGCGTCGGTGGCGAAGCGGTAGGCGAGTGCCGCCAGGTTGGCCGGCTGGCGACCGAGCAGGCGCCGCGCGAGACCGACGGTGTCGACGACGGTCGCCGCCACGCGCCGCCCGGTCAGGCGTCGCGTCTCGTTGTCGAGGAACGAGAGGTCGAAGCGGGCGTTGTGGGCGACGAGCACACCGTCGCCGGCAAAGGCGAGAAACTGCCTGACGGCCGCGGCGACCGGCGGCGCACGTCGCAGCTCCGCGTCGCGGATCCCCGTGAGCTGCGCGACGGCCGGGTCGAGGCGCGCCCCCGGGTTGGCGAGCGTCTGGAAACGCTCGCCGAGCTCGAGGCCGGCGACGCGCACGGCGCCGATCTCGCACGGACGGGCGGACGCCGGGCGCAGCCCGGTCGTCTCGAGGTCGAAGACGACGAACGTCGCGGAGTCGAGCGGCAGCGACTCGCCCGGCGCGTCCTGCACCGCAACGAGGTCGCCGGCGAAGCGCAGGCGGCAGTCGGCGCCGACGGCGTCCTCGAGCAGCGACCGCGCGAGACCCACGGGCACCTGGGTGCCGAGCCGTAGCACACTCCGTGCCGCCTCCTCGACCGGCACCGGCCCGCGCCGCTCCTCGACGAGCTCGACGAGGCGGTCGGCGGCGTCGAGGCGAAGCTGCACCGCCGGAATGCTAGTACGAACGTATGTTCGTGTCCAGTCTCAGGCCGTCAGGCCGCCGACGAGCGTCGCGACGACCTCGCGCTCGGCAGCGGCGACGGCGCCCGCGTCGTCCGGGAGCGTCCCGAGCACCCACCCCGTCAGCACCTCCTCGAGGGCGCCGTAGAGCATCCACGCCGCGACCCGGGCGTCCGGCTCCGGCCGGAGAGTCCCCTGCTCCTGGCCGCGACGCACGATCCGCTCGAGCGACGCGAACCCCTGGGCGATCTCGTCGAGCTCGTCCTGGAGGTTCGGGTTGCGGGTCACCTCGCGCACGAGCAGCCGCACGAGGTCGAAGTCGTCGCGCCACGTCCGGAGCACGATCTTGACGACGAGCTCGAGCTGGTCGGGGGCGGTCTCCCCCGTCTCCTCGGCGAGTGCGACGGCACCGAGGAGCCTCCCCCACGCCTCACGGAACACCGCCTCGAGCACCGCCTTCTTCGAGCCGTAGTAGTGGTAGACGAGGCCGTACGCGACGCCCGCCTCCTTCGCAATGTCGCCGACGCGCGAGGCCTCGTACCCCCGGGCCGCGAACACACGAACGGCCGCCTCGAGGATCCGGCGGGCCTTGTCCTCCGCCGTCACGTCGAGAGCGGAAGGACAGCGGTGACGGTCGTTCCCACGCCGGGTGGGCTGACGATCGTCAGACGGCCGCCGAGCGCGGCGACCCGGTCCGTCAGGTTCAGCAGCCCCGAGCCTTCCGACACGGCCGCGCCGCCGGGGCCGTCGTCTGCCACCTCGACGTGCACCGCCTCGCCCCGTGAACGGACGCGCACGGTCACGCCGGAGGCGCCTGCGTACTTCGCCGCGTTGGTGAGCGACTCGGCGACGACGTAGTACGCGGCCGCGGCGACCGACGCCGGCAGGTCGCCGTCGCAGGAGCTCTCGAGCGTCACCGGCAGCGGCGCACGCCGCGTCACCACCTCGAGCGCCGGCCCGAGCCCGCGCTCGGTGAGGATCGCGGGGTGGAGCCCGCGCGCCAGGTCGCGCAGCTCTTCGAGCGCGTGGCCGAGCTCCTCGACTGCGTCCTCGAGCAGCTCGCGTGCGCGCTCGGCGTCACCGGCGACGTGCTTCAGCGCCACGCGCAGCGACATCGACACGGCGACGAGCCGTTGCTGCGCGCCGTCGTGCAGGTTGCGCTCGAGCCGCTGCCGCGCCGCATCGCCCTCGCGCACGATCCGCTCGCGCGAGCGACGGAGGTCGACCTGCGCCGTCTCGTTGCTGATCGACTGCGCCGCGAGGTCGGCGAAGCCGCGAAGCCTGCTCTCGGAACCGGCAGGGAACGGGTCGGAGGTCGAGCCGTGCGCGACGAGCGCGCCTTCCAGTGACCCGTTGATGATCATCGGCGCGGCAATCGCGTCCGGCGCCCTCGTCGCGACGCCCGTCTCGAGCACCTGGATGACCACGCTCTCGGCGGAGAGCCGGAGCACGTCGCCCGGCTTCGGCGGCGGGATCGCGCCGCCCGTCCAGCCGCGCAGCACCGTGACCTCGTCCTGCACGCCGTGCCAGCGCACGACGTCCACCGCCTGCGCGCCGAAAGTCACACCGACCTGGCGCACGACCTCCCCGAGCACCTCGGCGGCCGAGCGTCCGCCGGCGACGAGGGTGGCGATGCGCCGCAGCGCGGACTGCTCCTCGAGCATCGCGGCGAGCGAGCGCCGCCAGGCGGCGTTGCCGATCGCGAGCGCGCACAGCGTCGCGAAGTCGCCGAGGTGGTCCTCGGCATGCGGCGAGAACGTCTCCCGGCCGTGGAAGCGCGATGCGGTGACGACACCCCAGACGCGGCCGTCGACGATCACCGGCGCGCCGATCGAGGCCTCGATGCCGAGCTCGCGCCAGCGCGCGCGCGCGAACTCGGTCTGGAGATCCGCGGTCGAGTCGACGCGCGCGGGCGCCTCGGCCGCGATGACCCGCACGCTGATCGTGTCGCCGCCGAACGAGTAGACATCGCCGGCGCGGCCCTGTCGGCCGTCGCGGTACCAGTCGCCGACGACCTTCAGCACCTCGTCGTCCCATCGCAGCGTGTTTGCGGTGTCGGCGTCGTACAGTCTTCCGACCTCGGCGGTGATCGCGGCGACGACCTCCGCCTCGGACGCGCGGCCGGCCACGAGCGTGGCGACACGCCGGAGCGCTGCCTGCTCCTCGGCGAGGCGCGCGTCCTCTTCCGCGTCCTCGCGGGGGCCGTCGGCGACCGACGTCATCCGCCCGACCATAGCGGCGTTCCGGCGAGACGCCAAGACATGGATGTCATCCTTCGCTCGCCCCGTGCTCACGAGCGGGATACGCTCACCACGGTGTCGCGGAACATCTCGATGCTACCCGTCCTCGTCGAGGCGTCGCCGGCCGACGCCGGTCAGGAGATGCTCGGGCTCCTGGCCGACGAGTACGGCGCCGTCGGGGAGCTCGACGGCGAGAAGTGGCGGATCTCGATCACGCCGATCGACGACGTCCGCCGCGGAACGATCATCTACCGCGTCATCCAGGCCTCGCGGGCGGTCGACGCCTACCATCCGGAGTCGCGGCTCTACCTGATCACCGAGGACGGGAACCGCTGGCGGCTGCCGCCGCCGAGCCTCTGACGGCGGGCGCAGCGGTGCGGGACGCCGTCGTTGAACGGCGACAACCTCCCTGCAGGAAACCGGAGAGGGCCCGCCTGGATTCGAACCAGGGACCAAGGAATTATGAGTTCCCTGCTCTGACCGCTGAGCTACGGGCCCACCAGTCGCCGAGGTTACCCCGCCTCGGCGGCGGCGACGGCGTTACACTCGCCGCCCATGAAGGTCTTTCAGGCGGAACGCCAGTTCCAGACGACCGGCGGCCTTCAGGTGACCGACATCACGGACGACGTGGCCGAGATCGTCCGGGAGTCCGGCGTGCAGGACGGGATCTGCCTCGTCTACTCGCCGCACACAACGTGCTGCGTGCGCGTGAACGAGTATGAACGCGGCATGTTCGAGGACTTCGGGACGCTGCTCCGGCGGCTGATCCCGCACGAGACGTACTACGCGCACGACGACTGGGATCGCCGCACGGAGAACATCTGCGAGGAGGACATGGAGCAGCCGAACGGCCACGCTCACTGCATGTCGATGATCCTCGGCTCCGCCGGCGAGTCGATCCCGGTGGGCGACGGCGAGCTCTGCCTCGGCACGTGGCAGCGGGTGCTCTTCATCGAGCTCGACCGCTCGCGGCCCAGGCGCTGGCTCTGCAAAGTCGTGGGCTCGTAGTCAGGTCTCCTCGACCGCCACCGGCGGTGCAGGCGCACGCGTCTCGGCGTCCAGCTCGAATACCCAGAACTCGCGCCCGATCACGTGGACGGCGACGTTGTAGACGGGCACGCCGTCGACGTCGCCCTCGAAGGAGCCGTGGTGGGCATGCCCGTGGACGACGAGGTCCGGGCGGTGCAGCCGGATCGGCCCGGCGAGCCGCTCTGCGCCGAGCACGAGCCACAGCCGCTCCGGCTCGCCGACGAGCGTCGCCTCCACCGGCGAGTAGTGCAGGAGCGCGATCCGGACCGCGCACGGCTCGATCGCGGCGAGGCCCTGGTCGAGCGCCTCGACGTCGCGGGTCGTCTCGGCATAGGCCTCGCGGAAGATCGGCTCGCCGAAGTTCGCCCACTGCTGCTCGAAGCCGCCGACGAAGCCCTTCGCCCCGGCGATGCCGACGCCGACGCCGCACACGCGCAGGATCGCGTGCGACCGGTCGAGTACCGCCACCCCTGCCTCGGCGAGGAAGCGGCGGAGGTCGGGCGCGCGGTCGGAGTGCCAGTCGTGGTTTCCGAGCACCGCCGCGACCGGCACCTCGAGCTCGGCGCAGGCCTCGGCGACGACGCAGATCTCGTCGACCTGGCCGTGCTGGGTCAGGTCGCCGGCGAGCAGCACGAGGTCGGCCTGTGAGCCGACCCGCGCAAACGCCTCGCGCACACGGTCGCGGTCGCCGGCGGCGGCGTGGATGTCGCCCGCGGCGGCGACCCTGATCGTCTTTCCCATACGCGAGTCATACCCAGGGATTGGAGCCGGCACGCCCGGGTACCCCGTTTCTCCCATGTCCGACTCGGGCTTCGACCGGCTCCTGACCGCGATGAAGCACGGCGCGGCCGCCCTTCGCGATGCGAACGTCCCGTTCGCGCTCGCCGGCGGCCTTGCCGTCTACGCGCGCGGCGGCCCGCCGACCGAGCACGACGTCGACTTCCTGATTCGCGAGCGCGACGCGGACAGCGCCGTCCAGGCGCTCGAGGGGGCCGGCTTCCGGGCCGAGTGCCCGCCGGAGGGATGGCTCTACAAGGTCTTCGACGACGCCGGCGAGATGATCGACCTCATCTTCGCGCCGAACAACAAGCCCGAGGTCGTCGGCGGGATGCTCGAGCGGGCCGGAGAGGTCGAGGTGTACGCGATCACGATGCCGGTGATGACCGTCACCGACGTGCTCGCGACGAAGTTGCTCACGCTCAAAGAGCACGAGGTGGACTACGACAGCTCTCTCGAGATCGCGCGCACCTGCCGCGAGCAGATCGACTGGGACGCGCTGCGCGAGCAGACGGAGGAGTCGCCGTACGCGAGGGCGTTCTTCACGCTCGTCGACGAGCTGGAGATCGCGAGATGAGGGTCGTCGTCACCGGCGCGACCGGCAACGTCGGCACTGCGCTCCTGCGCGCGCTCGCCCGCGAGGACGAGGTGACGTCGGTCGTGGGGATCGCCCGGCGGCTGCCGCAGACGCACTTCCCGAAGACGGAGTGGGTGCGCGCCGACGTCGCCGAGACGCCGCTCGAGCCGATCTTCGACGGCGCCGACTGCGTCGTCCACCTGGCGTGGCTGATCCAGCCGGCGCGCGACCGGCGGGCGACGTGGCGCACCAACGTGCTCGGCTCGCGGCGGGTGTTCGAGGCCGCCGCGGCGACGGTGCCCGCCCTCGTCCACGCCTCGTCGGTCGGCGCCTACTCTCCCGGGCCGAAGGACCGCCTCGTCGACGAGTCGTGGCCGACCGGCGGGATCCGCTCGAGCTTCTATTCGCGCGACAAGTCCGACGCGGAGCGCCTGCTCGATCGCGTCGATGAGCGGCACCCGGAGCTGCGCTCCGTCCGCTTGCGCCCTTCCCTGATCTTCCAGCGCGCCATGGGCACCGAGGCGAAGCGCCTCTTCACCGGGCGCTGGGTGCCGCACCGCCTTGTCCGTCCGCGCCGGATCCCGTTCGTCCCGGACATCCCCGGCCTCCGCTTCCAGGTCACGCACTCGGACGACGTCGCAGATGCCTACCGGCGCGCGATCGTCTCGGGCGCCTACGGCGCGTTCAACGTCGCCGCCGAGCCGGTGCTCGACCCTGACGGGCTCGCCGCCCTGCTCGGCGCGCGCAAGGTGCCCGTGCCGGCGCGGCTCGCGCGCGGGGCCGTTGCGGCGACGTGGCGGCTGCGCCTGCAGCCGACGCCGGAGGGCTGGGTGGACATGGGGTTGCAGACGCCGTTGATGGACTCCGCTCGGATCCGCGAGGAACTGGTCTGGCAGCCGCGGCACGCCGCCGGGGAGGCGCTGCTCGAGCTGCTGCAGGGCTTCCACGCCGGAGCCGGGGCGCCGACGCCGCCGCTTCGCGCGTAGCTCAGGCGGCCTTGATGGCGGCGATCTCGCGCCGCTCCGCGAGCCGCCGCAGCGCCTCGGACTCGAGCTGGCGCACGCGCTCACGGGTGATCCCCATGATTTGCCCGATCTCCTCGAGCGACTTCGGGTCGCTCTCACCCGAGAGGCCGTAGCGCAGGTTGAGGATCCGCTGCTCGCGCTCGGGCAGGTCGGCCACCGCCTCGTGGAGTGCCTTCTCGGTCAGCTCGACCTCCACCTGCTCGTCGGGCGTCTTCTCCTCGCTCGCGAACAGGTCGCCGTAGGAGGCGGAGTCGTCCTCGCCGACCGGCCGGTCGAGCGAGGCGACCGCACGCGCGGCGGCTCGCACCTCGCGCACCTGCTTAAGCGGCAGCTTCGCCTGCTCGGCGACCTCCTCGTCGCTCGGCGTGCGCTCGAGCTTTGCCACAAGCTCCCGCTCCGCCCGCGAGATCTTCTGCTCGCGCTCGACGATGTGCACCGGGATCCTGATCACGCGCGCCTTGTTGGCCACGCCGCGCTGCACCGCCTGGCGGATCCACCACGTGGCGTAGGTCGAGAACTTGAACCCCTTGCGCCAGTCGAACTTCTCGGCCGCCCGGATCAGCCCGATGATCCCCTCCTGGATCAGGTCGAGGAGCATCAGGCCGTGCCCCTGGTACTTCTTCGCGATCGAGACGACGAGCCGCAGGTTCGAGTTGACGAGCAGGTCCTTCGCCTCCTTGTCGCCGGCCTCGATGCGCTTCGCGAGCTCGACCTCCTGCAAGGCTGTGAGCAGCGGGTAGCGCCCGGCCTCGTTCAGGAACAGCTGCAGCGAGTCGGTCGTCGCCGAAGCCACCTGCGCGTTCGTGTACGTGACCTCTTCCTCGATCGCCCGCGAGCAGTCGTCGGTGACCTCGATCCCGGCCTGCTCGAGGCGCTCGAGCAGGCTTTCGACGTCGTCCTCCTCGAGCTCGAGGCGGCCGACCGTGTCGTAGAGCTCGGTCATGTTGACGCAGCCGTGCTCCTCGGCATGCTCGAGCAGGAGTGCGATCGGGTCCTGGGACATGACGCTGCGGTACCCCTCCACGGTCGGGTGCTAACGCCTGCGCGCCTGTTCAACGAATCCTTACACCGGCGGCCAAACGACCGAATGGGGAACCGGAACAGTGGTCGAGTGTGGCTCGCCGACATCCATCCCGTGCCTCCGGCCGAGGTGCCGGACGGCTCGATCGTCGGCTGGCTGCTGCTCGCGCTCCTGCTCGCGGTGATCGTCGCGGCCGGCGTGTTCCTGACGTCCCGTCGGTAATCTGCCCGCCATGTGGTGGCTGTGGATCCCGATCGCGGTCGTCGGCGCGCTCCTCATCCTGACCCTGGTCGTGCTCGCACTCGGGCGGTTCCGCGGCGGCGCGCTTCTGCGTCCGGTCGTGATCCGCCTTGCGCGGATCGGGTTCATGCAGCGGTTCTTCCAGCGCGTGTCGACCGCGGCGATGGAGCGGCAGAACCCCGAGCTCGCGAGCGCCATGCGGAAGCTGAACACGGTCGCCACGAACCCGAACCCGCAGGCGGTGCAGAAGGCGATGAGCCGGCTGACGCCCTCGGAGCGCCGCGCCTACCTCGAGGCGGCGCAGGAGCAGGGTGCGGTGCCCGATTCGGCGAACCGGCAGATGCGCCGCCAGGCCGAGCGGATGCAGCAGCAGGCGCGCGGCGGCCGCCCCGGCGGCAGCTCGCGCAAGCGCAAGCGCCGTTAACGCGTTCCGTAGGCCTTGAAGGACAGCCGCCCGTGCTCGCACACGGGTGTCGGCGGCACCACCTTCACCATCGTCGTGCCCTCGCCGGGAGCCGTGACGCGGAACCGGTAGGCGATGGGCTCGCAGCGACGGCCGGCGACCGGCTCGCCGACGCCGGGGACGTCGGGAGAGAAGCGCGCCTCGGCGTAGGCGTGCGCGCCCGGCGCGAGGCGCACGAGGATCGCGGTCAACGCCCCCGGCATCGCCGCCTGCACGTGAGTCGGTAGCGGCTTCCCGGCCTTCGAGAGCAGCCGTCCCTGCGGTAGGCCGGTGACGGTGCACGTCGAGCTCGAGACGTTCCTCAGCGCGAGCCGGTAGCTGATGTTCCCGGCGCCCGCGCTGCCGCGCACGACGGAGAAGCTCCCGGCGAGTTGCGAGCCGCTGCAGGGAGCGGCCCTCGGCGTGGAGCCGAACGCCGAGGCGATGCTCGCAACGACGAGCAGCAGGAGTGCGATCAGGCGGGTCACAAGCGCTTGTAGAACACCGCAGTGTCGCACTCACTGCCGTCCGGGTCGAGAGCGAAGCCCGGAATGACGCCGACGCGCGTCCAGCCGAGACGCTCGTAGAGCCGCTCGGCGGCGCGCCCGGGGACGGTGTCGAGCACGAGCACGGTCTTTCCCTCGGCGGCCGCCTCCGCTTCCAGGCGCTCCATCAACGCCCGCGCGACCCCGCGACGTCGGGCGCGCCGGTGGACGAGCAGCTTCGTCACGTCGGCACGGTGCGGCTGGTTCGGCGGCCAGGCGTGCACGAGCTGCACCGTTCCGACGAGGTCGCCGCCGTCGTACGCCGCGAGCAGCACCCGCGTCCCGCGCTCGAGCTCCGGCAGCACGGACTCGTAGAACGCCCTCCCCTCCTCCGCGCTGAAGCCGTCCATGAAGCCGATCGAGTCCCCGCCCGCGACCGCGTCGGCGAGCACCTCGCCGAGCGCCGCTGCGGCGCGGCGCGTCTCGTCGGCTTCGAGCCTCCTCACCTCGACCATCCCGCGATTCTGCACGCCGCGGTTCCACAAAGCGCGGACGGGGGAACCGGCTGCCGGTGGATTCCGTCGACGACCGCTGGTACAAGGACGCCGTCCTCTACGAGCTGTCGGTGCGCACGTTCGCCGACGGTAACGGCGACGGCATCGGCGACTTCCGGGGGCTGACGCAGCGGCTCGACTACCTCGAGGGGCTCGGTGTCACGGCGATCTGGCTGCTGCCGTTCCAGCCGTCGCCGTGGCGGGACGACGGCTACGACGTCACAGACCACTACGGCGTGCACCCCGACTTCGGGGACATCGGCGACTTCGTCCGCTTCGTCGAGCACGCGCGCGACCGCGGGCTGCGGGTGATCATCGACCTCGTCCTCAACCACACCTCGAGGGAGCACCGCTGGTTCCAGGCCGCCCGACGCGGCGACCCTCGGTTCCACGACTACTACGTGTGGGCCGACACGAAGCCGCCCGACGCCGAGCGGGGAGTTGTGTTCCCGGGCGTGCAGAAGACGACGTGGACGTACGACCGCGCCGCCCGCCGGTACTACTTCCACCGCTTCTACGACTTCCAGCCCGACCTGAACATCGCGAGCCCCGCGGTGCGGGACGAGATGGAGAAGATCATCGGCTTCTGGCTCAACCTCGGGATCAGCGGCTTCCGCGTCGACGCGGTGCCGTTCCTCGTCGAGCCGACGAGCGCCACGAACACCTCCCCCGGCCCGAACCTCGACTGGCTGGGCACGTTCCGGTCGTACCTCTCGTGGCGCTCGGGCGATGCGGTGCTGCTCGGCGAGGCGAACGTGCCGCGCGAGCAGATCCCCGACTACTTCGGCCGCGGCGGCCTCCACATGATGTTCGACTTCGAGGTGAACCAGCGGCTCTGGCTCGCCCTCGCCCGGCAGGAGGCGGCGCCGCTCGTCGAGGCGCTGCGCGACACGAGCGGCATCCCGGGCGCCGACCAGTGGGCGATGTTCCTGCGCAACAACGACGAGCTCGACCTCGGCCGGCTCTCCGACGACGAGCGCCGTACCGTCTTCCGGCGGTTCGCGCCGTCGAAGCGCATGCAGCTCTACGACCGCGGCATCCGCCGCCGGCTCGCGCCGATGCTCGGCGGCGACCGGGCGCTGCAGGAGCTCGCGTTCGCGCTCCTCCTCGCGCTACCGGGAACGCCGGTCCTCTTCTACGGCGACGAGATCGGCATGGGCGACGACCTGGCGCTCCCGGAGCGCCTCGCCGTGCGCACGCCGATGCAGTGGTCGGAGGCGCCGAACGCCGGCTTCTCCGCGGCGCCGCGCTCGCAGCTCGCGCAGCCGGTGATCTCTCGCGGCGCGTTCGCCTACCGGGACGTGAACGTCGCGGCAGAGCAGCGCGAGGACGACGCCCTGCTCCTCTTCGTGCAGCGGGCGATTCGCACCCGGCGGCGGCTCCGTGAGCTCAAGGGAACGTGGGAGCCGCTGCGCGTGCGCGAGCCGAGCGTGCTCGCACTCCGCTACGAGCTCGACGCCTCCCCGCTCGTCACGCTCCACAACCTCGGATCGACCGCCGTCCATGTGCACGGAGTCCGCGCGCAGGGGCTCGTCGACGTGTTCGCGAACCGCGCGTACCAGCCGCCACGGCGGGCGGTTGAGCTCGACGCGTACGGCTTTCGCTGGCTGCGCGACCCGGCCGCGGCGTGACGGGCGCGTGCTACGCGCTCTTCCCGGCGTCGCGGAGCGCGGCGACGCAGTCCGGGCAAATGCCGTGCGAGACGGGGGCCGCGGTCGTAACCGCAGAGAGCTCGCGCGCCGGAAGCCAGAGCTCGCCGACCCGGTAGCGACCGCACCAGGCGCAGCGCGCCGACATCGCTCCTTCGCGCAGGTCCGCCGTCCGTTCGAGAAGCGCGTCCGTCAGCTCACGCTCCTCCTCGGTCATGCCGGCGACGCTACGCGGCGCCAATTCGGAAAACAAGAGCCGTTCGGCTGGATAACAGCGCGGCGATCGAACAAGATCAGCGCGTGAACCAGCTCGACGTGAACCGCGTCCGCGCGACCCTCGCGGCCGCTCTCGCGGCGCAGGGGTCTCCCGGCGTCGCGACGCTCGTCTACGCGCGGGCCCGCGAGGCCGTGCGAGTGCTCGTGGCGGAGACCAGGCTCGCCCCCGAGTTCGAGGCGCTCTTTCCCGTCGCCTACCTCGAGCTCGGCGCCGCGCCCGGCTACCCGGAGGTGCTCTGCCGCCAGCTCGAATCGTGGCTCGCAGAGGTCGACGCGGCCCGCGAGGCGCTCGCGCTGACGCCGGAGCTCGCGCTCGTGGACGGCTCGCTCCGCGGCGACGGTGACGGCGCCGGTCCGGAGCGCCACGACGCGTCCCGGGTCGCCGGCCCCCACGGCATCAACACGCCCGTCGGCGTCGCGGCCACGGCGCACATCCTGGGGCTGTCGGCGCGGACGCTCACGATCCAGCTCGCGATGCTGCTCGCAGTCGCAGCCGTGGTCGTGATGCTCGCAGTGCAGCATTGATCTGACAGGATCGACACGTGACCCTGCCGCACCTCGACGGCGTCTCGCTCACCGACGGCGGCATGGAGACGACGCTCATCTTCCACGACGGGCTCGACCTGCCGCACTTCGCTGCGTTCACGCTGCTCGCGGAGGCGGAAGGAACCCGGGCGCTCGCCTCCTACTACGACGCCTACCTCGCCGTTGCCGAGTCGCGCGGCATGCCGATCGTGCTCGACACGGCCACCTGGCGTGCGAGCTCCGACTGGGGCGCGCTGCTCGGGTACTCGGCGGAGCAGCTGGCGGAGGCGAACCGCGCGGCGGTCGCCGCTGTCCGCCGGGCGATCGAACGACGCGCGGCCCGGGCGCTCGTCAGCGGAGCCGTCGGCCCGCGCGGCGACGGGTACGTCGCCGGCCGGCTGATGAGCGCCGACGAAGCGGAGCGCTATCACGCGCCGCAGGTCGAGACGCTCGCAGGCGCCGGTGCCGACCTCGTTTCGGCGCTCACGATGACCTACGCCGAGGAGGCGGTAGGTATCGCCCGCGCGGCCGCCGAGGCAGGCGTCCCCGCCGTCGTCTCCTTCACCCTGGAGACGGACGGAAGGCTGCCGTCGGGACAGCCCCTTGCGGGCGCCGTCGCGGCGGTGGACGACGCGACCGGAGCCTCACCCGCCTACTACATGGTCAACTGCGCGCACCCCACTCACTTCGCACACGTCCTCGACGGGTCGGTGGCGCTCGAGCGTGTCCGCGGCGTCCGGCCGAACGCGTCCAGCAGGAGCCATGCCGAGCTCGACGAGGCCGAGCAACTCGACACGGGCGATCCCGACGAGCTCGCCGAGCAGGTCGCGGCGCTTCGCGCGGCGATGCCAGCCCTGAGCGTCTTCGGTGGTTGCTGCGGCACCGACCACCGCCACATCGCGGCGCTGGCGGCAGCCGTCGCCGACTGATCGTCTCGCCGGAGCCAGCTGGATCGCCGGAACGAAGCGATGGTCACAGACGCGTTGTACGTACGCCCGACGTAGCGGTTCTGTGGCACTTCGGTAGCGGTGGCAGCCACTGTGTCGTGCGCGCCACACCGAAGCCATGTCCAAGTCGCGCGCGCCCGGCCGCCCGGCGTCCGCTGAGGGGCGGCATCCTGGCAAGAGGCCCGCGATCTGCAGGAGCGATGGAGGCGGCGGGAATCGAACCCGCGTCCGCGGACGCACCGGTGAGAGCGTCTACAAGCTTAGGTCGCACTTGCGATTCGCCCGGCGGCCGGTGTGCGACCGACCAACCGACGGACTAGCCCTCCTTCGATGTCGCGCCGCAGGCGAGTGGCTCTCCCTTGGCGCCGAGCCCGCTCGTTGATGCCGCCTCCGGGACGCGGGCTCGCCCGGGGCGACACGCTGTTCTAGTCCGCTAGTGACTAGGCAGCGAGTGCGAGGTTGTTCTCCGCACTTGCGTTTGGTTCCGGTTGTTTTAGGAGGCCGACCGGAGACCTCCGCTTGCAGCTCACCCGGAGAACCGACCACGTCGAAGCCATGGCGCCCCCGTATGTTCCGTAC
>JAICYG010000221.1 GCA_025934335.1 Thermoleophilia bacterium
ACGGCGCCTTTCTCGGCTCGCGCTGCATCGTCGTCGAGGGTGTGCGCATCGGCCGCGAGGCGGTGATCGCCCCGAACGTGACGCTCACGGCGTCGGTGCCGATCATCGACGTCACCGGGTCGGAGCCGGTCGAGCATCGCGGGTACGTCCCGCCGCGGTCCGTCGTCGTGCCGGGCACGCGGCCGAAGGAGTTTCCCGCGGGCACCTATCACCTCTCGTGTGCGCTGATCATCGGCCGCCGCAGCGAGGCGACCGACCTGAAGACCTCGCTGAACGACGCGCTCCGCGAGTACGGGATCGCAGGCTAGGCGACTCGCCCTGCCGGCCCCGTCAGGAACGCCCGTCGTCCCTCGAAACGAACGTGCAGCGGGCCGCCGGGGAACCGGACGGTGACGGCGTCACAGCCGAACGCGGCGGCGACCGCGACGGCGCTCGAGCCCGACGACGCGGTCTCGCCGGCCCCTCGCTCCCAGACGCGCGCTGCGAGCTCGCCGGCGCCGGAACGACGCGCGACCTGCACGTTCGTCCGGTTCGGGAAGCGCTGGTGCAGCTCGAGCAGCGGCCCGATCCGCGGCAGCTCGGCCGGGTCGCCCTCGACGACCGCATGTGGATTCCCGACGTCGACCGTGGTGAAGCGGAGCCCGTCGACCTCCTCGGGCTCGCCGACCACGACCTCGCCGAGATCCTGCTCCACGAGGCCGTCGTCGAGCAGGCGCGCGTGCACCTCGCGCGGGCCGACCCGCACGGTCACGGTCTCACCGCCGTGCCAGCGCGCCGCGATACGCGTCCCGTTGCCGGACATCTCCGCCCGGGAGCCGTCCGGGTTCCAGATCACGATCTCGACCCAGTCGTCGCCGGCTCCCGTCACCTCGAGGATGCCGTCCGCGTCGCCCACCTCGCGGCGGGCGCGCTCAGGCGTCAGCGACTCGGTCGTGACGAGGTAGACGTTCCCCTGCGCGTCCCAGCGCGACGATTGCATCGGCGATCTCCTCCGGGGGCCGGTTGGCGTCGAGCGTAGTCACGCCGGTCATCCTGCGCAGCCACTTTCGCTGATAGCGCGCCAGGCGCCTGGTCGCGGTTGCGACGGCCTCGACCGCCTCGTCCTGCGGCAGCGTCGCGAACTCCTCGAGCCCGAGCACCTGCCGCGCGGTCGCCGACAGCGGCCCCGCCCACGCGCGCCGTGCCTCGTCGGCCGCACCGGCGGCCGCCATCGAGCGCGTCCGCTCCTCGATGCGGCGGTCGAGCTTCTCGAGCGGCAAATCGAGCGCGACGATCGTGGTCGGGAGCCGCGTGTCCTCCGTCCAGAGCCGGTTGTCGGCGGGTGTCAGTGAGTGCCCCGCCTCGGCGAGCTCGAGCGCCCGCACGACGCGCCGGCGGTCGTTCGGGTGCACGCGGACTGCTGCGGCGGGGTCTCGCTCGGCGAGGAGCGCGTGCGCCGCCTCGGGGCCGAGCCGCTCCACCTCCGCCTGCCAGTGCTCCCTCCGGCCCGGCGGTGGGATCGCCAGCGCGGAGAGCGCAGCGCGGAAGTAGAGTCCCGTGCCCCCGACGAGGATCGGTGTCTCGGCGGTGTCGATCGCCTCGTGCGCGAGTTGCTGGTAGCGGCCGACGGAGACGTCGTCGGCGAGCGGGACGACGCCGACGAGGCGGGACGGGTAATCCGGTGCGGCGGTGAGGATCGGGACGCCGGCGTAGAGAGCCGCCGAGTCGGCGGAGATCACCTCCGCGCCGAGGAGCTCGCGCAGGATCCCGGCGACCGCCGTCTTGCCCGACGCCGTCGGGCCGAAGAGCGCGAGGACTCGCCTAGGCGCCGGCGCCGGCCGGCTGCTTGAACCCATGCTCGATCTCGGCCGCCGACCGCGCCCGCTCGAACGGCCGGTTCTCCTCCGGGTGCGCAGCACGCCACTCCCTGAACCACGCGACCGCCCTCGGGATGCCCTCGGCGAGCGGTGTGCGCGGCTCCCAGCCGAGCAGCTCGCGCGCCTTGCGCACGTCTGCGACGTAGTGCGTCACCTCGCCGAGCAGCGACGGCGCGACCGTCACCTGCGGCTCGACTCCGAGCTCGGCGGCGATCAGCTCCGCCGCGCGGACGAGCGTGTTGCCCTGCCCGTACGCGAGGTTGATCGTCTGGTTCGCTACGCGCCCCTCGCCGAGCGCGTAGACGCCCCGCGCGATGCCGTCGGCGCAGTCTTCGACGTAGGTGAAGTCGAGCACCTTCTCCTCGCCGCCGAAGACGGTGATCGGCTCGTTTCGCGAGAGCTGGTGCATGAAGAGCGGCAGCACCCGCTCCATCCGCCAGAGGTCGTTGTCGAAGCGGCCGTAGAC
>JAICYG010000183.1 GCA_025934335.1 Thermoleophilia bacterium
CGTGTCGCGATTGAAGAGCTCGTAGCGGTCGACCAGCTCCGCAAGCTCCGGCCGCGCGGAGAAGGCGGCGGTGCCGCGCGTGGCGCCCGCGAGCTGCTCCGGTGAATACGGGTGGGCGGCGATGAGCGCCGCCCCGGCGGCGCGCGCGTCGACGAGCGCCGACTCGAGACCGGCCGAGACGTCGACGTACGCCCGTAGCCCGACCGCGACTGCGTGGCCGGCGCGACAGGGATCGAGATCGTCGTAGGTGAGCTCGAGGCCGGGGATCAGGAGCAGGTCGTACAACTCGCGCGCACGGAGCGCCTCCTCGCGAACAGCGCGAGCGTAGGACGCGTAGTTCCCCGCGTGGACGAACCGCCGGCCGCGTGGCGCATGGTCGGTCGAGCCGTGTCTTCAGGATGCGGTATCCGAATCCTCACGCATTCTTCACCAGAACGTTCCCGACCCGGTGCGCGGCCGTCTCGCACGCGTCGATCGCGTCCTCGAGGGCCTCGTAGATGTCCTTCCACCGGATCACGATCACAGGGTCGATCCGTTCGTCCTTGAAGAGGCTCGCGCGCGCGGCCCGCGCGACGTCGTCGCCTTCGTCCTCGATCTCCTTGATCGCACGGATGCGCTCGGACGAGCCGTGCAGGTCGCGCAGCTCGCCGAGCAGCATCGCGAGCTCCTCGGCGGCGCGCACGAGCAGGCGGCACAGAAGAAGCGACTGCTCCGTCGGTAGCTCGACGCCGTAGAGGCCGAGCAGCTCCGACGCGTTCTCCGCCTCGTCGGCAACATCGTCCACAGCGAACGCGAGCTCGACGAGGTCGTCGCGGTCGTACGGCGTGACGAACATGCTGTTCGTCTGCGAGAGGAGTGTCGAGACGACCGCGTCCGCCTGGTGCTCCAGCTCCTTCACCTCGTCCTGCGTCGGCCCGGTCGGCCACTCGACGAACCGCCGCTCGACGAGCCGCGCCACCTCGGCCACGCGTTCTCCCGCTTCGCGAAGCAACTCGTGGATCTCGCCGCTGCCGGGCCCGAGGCCAATCCGCACTAGAACACCGCCTTCACCGGGAACCAGACCGCCGCCGCGACCAACGCCGCCGCCGGGATCGTCAGCACCCACGCGATCACGATGTTGCCGGCGACTCCCCAGCGGACGGCGGACAGCCGCTTCGTCGCGCCCGCGCCCATCACCGCGCCGGAGACGACGTGCGTCGTCGAGAGCGGGTAGCCGTAGTGGGTCGAGATGTAGATGACGGCGCCCGACGTCGCCTGCGCGGCAAACCCGGCGGGCGCGTCCATCTGGAAGACGCGCTGGCCGAGCGTGCGCATGATCCGCCAGCCGCCCGCATACGTGCCGGCCGCGATCGAGACGGCGGCGGCGATCTTCACCCACGTCGGGATGTAGAAGCTGTCGATCGACCCGTTGGCGTAGAGCGCGAGGGCGATCACGCCCATCGTCTTCTGCGCGTCGTTCGCGCCGTGGGTGAACGCGACCCAGGTGCCGCTCACGAGCTGCCCGAGCCTGAAGGAGCGGTTCGCGAGACCGGGGGTCATCCACTGGAACGCCCAGAAGATCCCGAGCAGCACGAGGAAGGCGCCGACGAACGCCACGGTCGGCGCCCAGAGCGCCGGGATGACGACCTTGTGCGCGATCCCGTGCCACTCAACCCCTTTCTCGCCCGACTGGACGAGCGCGGCGCCGATCAGCCCGCCGATCAGGGCGTGCGACGACGAGGACGGCAGGCCGAGCCACCACGTCAGCAGGTTCCAGGCGATCGCGCCGAGGACTGCGGCGAGCACCGTCCTCGGGTTGGCGAGGCCGGTGTCGATGATCCCCTTGCCGACCGTCTTCGCGACGGCGGTCGTGACGAACGCGCCCCCCAGGTTCGCGACGGCGGCGATCGCGACCGCAAGCCGCGGCGAGAGCGCGCGCGTCGACACGGAGGTCGCGACGGCATTCGCCGTGTCGTGGAAGCCGTTCGTGAAGTCGAAGACGAGCGCGACGACGATCGTGACGACGAGGAGCGTCACCGGTTCTTGACGAGGATCGCCTCGAGGACGTCGGCCGCGTTCTCGCAGGCGTCGACCGCCTCCTCGAGCTGCTCGTGGATGTCCTTCCAGCGGATGATCGTCAGCGGGTCGGCGCCCGAGCGGAAGAGCTCCGCGATCGCCTCGCGCGCGAGACGGTCGCCCTCGTCCTCGAGCTCGCGCAGGGCGACGAGCTGCTTCTTCGAGTCGCGGAACCCTTCGAGCAGCCCGACCGCGTCGTGGAGCCGCGCGGCTGCACGATGGATCACCTCCGCCTGCTCGCGCGCGAGCTTCGGCACCTCCTTCACCTCGTAGGCGTCGATGTTGTCGGCCGCCTCGTCGATGTGGTCGCAGACGTCGTCGATCGCCGAGGCGAGCCTGTACATGTCGTCGCGGTCGAGCGGTGTGACGAACGTGCGGTTGAGCAGGTTGATCACCTCGTGCGTGAGCCGGTCGCCCTCGGTCTCGAGCTCGCGGATGTCGCGCAGCCGAGCGCGGCTCGCCGGCCACTCGTCGAGCAGGTCGACGAGCGCATGCGCGATGTCGCGCGCGTTCGCCGATGCCTGGGTGAAGAGCTCGAAGAACTCGCGCTTCTGGGGTCTGAGGCGGAGTGGCACGGCCCGGGCGGGTTCTACCAGACCGCGACCGAGAGAAGGCTCAGGTGCTGGTGGCGCGGCCGCGCCAGAACGGGCGCACGAGCGGGTCGGTCACCCGTTCGACCACGCGCGCGATCGCGGAGATGAGCGGTCGAGCGAGGTACACGACGACGATCGCCGAGGCCGTGCCGATCAGCGCTCCGGCGACGACGTCGCCCGGGTAGTGCTCGCCCACGATCACCCGCCCGACCGTGATCAGCACCGCCAGCACGAGGAACGCGATGCCGACCAGCGGGTCGACGAGGGAGACGGCGACCGCGATCGCGAACGACGCGCTCGCATGGTCGGACGGGAACGACGCGTCCGTCTTGTGGGGCCCCCAGACATGGGCGCCCGGGTGCGTCTGGAACGGCCGGTCGCGGTGCCAGCCGCTCGAGATCAGGCGGTTCACGAGCAGGCCGAGCGCCGCGGCCGCGAGCGCTGAGCCGGAGGCGATCTTCCACTTGCGGTCTCCGCCCGGCCGCGCCGCGAGCCAGAGGAGTACGGCCGCGACCGCGATCAGATATGTCCCGTACGTCTCGATCCCGTGAAACAGGCGGCCGAGCCAGCTGTGATGCGCCACGAACGTGTTGATCGAGTGGTAGATCCGCCAGTCCACGGGCGCAGCCTAGCTCCGCGAGTAGTCGTAGAACCCGCGGCCGCTCTTCCGGCCGAGCCGGCCCGCCTGGACGTACTGGCGCAGGAGCGGGCACGGTGCGTACTTCGGGTCGCCGAGGCCGCGGTGCAGCACCTCCATGATCGCGACGCACGTGTCGAGGCCGATCAGGTCTGCGAGCGCGAGCGGACCGAGCGGATGCGCAAAGCCGAGCTTCGCGATCGTGTCGATCGCCTCCGCCTCGGCGACGCCTTCCATCAGCGCGTACGCCGCCTCGTTGATGAACGGCATCAGGATCCGGTTCGAGACGAAGCCGGGGAAGTCGCGCGCTTCCGCCGGCTCCTTGCCGAGGTCGCGTGCGAGCTCGACGATCGCGGCGGCGGTCTCGTCGGAGGTCTGCATCGCGCGAATCACCTCGACGAGCCGGAGCACCGGCACGGGATTGAAGAAGTGCATGCCGATCACACGCTCGGGCGTGCGCGTCACGGCGGCAAGCGACGTGATCGGGATCGAGCTCGTGTTCGAGGCGAGGATCGCCTCGGCCGGCAGGAGCTCGTCCGCGCGGCGGAACAGTTCCTCCTTCGCGGGAGCGTCTTCGGTGATCGCCTCGATCATCAGCTCGGCGGGGACGAGCTCGTCCACCGGCGTGACGCGCGCGAGCGTCTCGTCGGGATCGCCGCCGCCCTTCTCGGCGAGCCGCTCCAGGCTCGTACGCATCGCCGCTACTCCGCGGTCGACCGCGCCGGGAAGCGGATCGTGCAGCGACACGTGCCGCCCGGACGCGGCGACGACCTGCGCGATCCCGCCGCCCATCTGGCCCGCTCCGACGACGAGGACGTGCTCGAACCTCACGGCGGCGGAGCCTACTCTTCGCCAATGGAGGTGAGGGACGCTCAACCCGACGACGCCTTCGCGGTCGAGTCGATCTGCGTGCGCGGCTGGCAGATCGCGTACCGGCACGTCTTTCCACCGGCACGGCTCGACGCGCTGCCGATCGACGAGACCCGCTGGCGCCGGCGCTTCGTCGAGCCTCCGGCCGGCTGGTCGACGTTCGTCGCCGAGGAGGACGACGAGATCCTCGGGTTCGCGTCGATCGGGCCGAGCCGCGACGAATCGGGCATCGGCGAGCTGTACGCGATCTACGTCGACCCCGACAGCTGGTCACGCGGCGCCGGGCGCGCGCTGCTCGCGCGCGCCGAGGAAGCGCTCGCGTCGACCTATGCGGAGGCGACGCTCTGGGTGCTGTCCGCGAACCCGCGCGCGCGCCGCTTCTACGAGGAGGCCGGCTGGCGCGCCGACGGCGCGAGCAAGTCCGAGGAGCACCTCGGCGTTCCCTCCGAGGAGACGCGCTACCGGAAGACGCTCGCGACGAGCTCTC
>JAICYG010000031.1 GCA_025934335.1 Thermoleophilia bacterium
CTCGTTCCGGCCGGCGGAGCAGATGGGTCGTCCTCGAAGCCGCCACCAACCGGAAGCTCCGCACATCTCCTGATTCGTCCTTGCGTGGGAGGGGCTCCACAACCGACGGAATCCTCCCCCACGCAACGACGGGGCGATTTAAGCGGGCCTTTCTGTGAAGCGGGCGATGGGGCTCGAACCCACGACCCTCAGCTTGGGAAGCTGATGCTCTACCAACTGAGCTACGCCCGCGTCCCGGCCAGTCTAGCGCCGGCCGCCTGTCCCTACCCGTCGCTGCCACGGCCTCCATCCGCGTCGCCGGCTCCTCGCGCAGCAGGAAGAACGTCGTGCCGAGCGTCCAGATCGGCGCGCCGAAACACCCGTGAGGCGGTCAGGCATTCGCCGCGAGACTGCATGTGTGGACCCTCTTGTTCATCGACCCGTTTGAGCACCTGCCGCGGGGTACCGTGAACGCGCCGATGCTTGACCGGCCGGCTCCCGATGTTCAAGAGTTGCGAATCGGGTCAGGCCGGTGCGGGCGCGCCCTCGTAGACCTCGATGAAGCGCAGGTAGTTCCGCGCGATCTTCTCAACGGCGGCGTCGCGGTCGAAGCCGTCCGGGTCGGCGGAGTACGCCTTCACCGACTCGCCGAAGATCGAGCGACCGATCGCGAAGCCGATGTAGCCTTCGACCCCGGAGCCGGCCCGCAACCACTGGTCGACCTTCTCGTCGGAGGCGCCGCGGCCGAGCACGACACACGAGACGCGGTCGCGCCCCTCCCGCCGACCGAGCTGCGCGATCTCCTTGCACGCCTCCCGGTCGTCGATGCCCTCGATCTTCCAGATGTCGACCTCCACCCCGCCGTTCTGGAGCTGCAGGATCGTCTCCATCATCAGCTCGGGCCGGAGCTCCGTGTCGTACCGGTCGACGTTGCCGCCGACGAGTTCGAGCTGCGCCTCCTCCGCCGGCACGAGCAGCTCGAACAGGAACTTCCGATGCCGCTCGTGCAGCCACTCCGACAGGCGGCGAAGCTTCTCGACCTGGCGCTCGTTCATCGCCTGGTCGCCCTCGGGGTTGTAGCGAACGAGCACCTTCGAGAAGTCCGGGTCGTACTCCTCGATCTTCTCGCCGAACTGCTCGCCGTACTCGAAGTCGAACTCGTTCTGGCCCGACTTCTCGACGGGCATGGCGAGCTTGTAGCCGCCGGCCCTCGCCTCGCGCGCGACCTCCGGGCCGTACTGCGCGTCGACGAGAACGCCCGCGTACTGCTTCGGCGCGCCCAGCTCGATCGCGCGCTGGAAGCCCTCCCAGATCAGCGTTTTCGCACCCGGCACCCGCTCGACGTCGCCGACCATCTTCTCGAACGACCCGCGATGATCGAACGCCAGGATGTACAGGCGCTCGTCGTAGCCCAGCTCGTCTAGTCCGATTGTCATCAGTACTCCCTTCCGGTGAACTGCGTCAGCTTGCTCAGCATGTGCCGCGCCTCGATCCGGCGGACGGTGCCGGAGCGCGAGCGCATGACGATCGAATCCGTGATCGCTCCGTCCCTGACATAGCGAATTCCGCGCAGGAGCGCGCCGGTCGTCACGCCGGTCGCGGCGACGAAGACGTTGTCGCTCCGCACGAGGTCGTCCGTCGTCAGCACGCGCTCGACGTCGTAGCCGGCGGCGACGAGCTCGCGTCGCTCCTCGTCGTTCCGCGGCCAGAGGCGCCCCTGCATACCGCCGCCGACGCACTTGAGCGCGCAGGCGGAGATCACTCCCTCCGGGGTGCCGCCGACGCCGTAGAGCATGTCGACTCCCGTGGCGGGCCGGCCCGCGGCGATCGCGGGTGCCACGTCACCGTCGCGGATCAGGTTGACGCGCGCACCCGCCTCGCGCAGCTCTCCGATCAACCCGTCGTGGCGGTCGCGCTCGAGGACGGTGACCCGGATGTCGGTGACCCGGCGTCCCTTCGCCTTCGCCACCGCCCGCACGTTCTCGGCGGGTGACGCGGCAATGTCGATCGCGTCGACCGCGTCGGCGCCGACCGCGATCTTCTCCATGTAGACGGCCGCGCCCGGGAAGAACAGCGAGCCGCGATCGGCGGCCGCGATCACGGCGATCGCGTTCGGCTGGCCGAGCGCGGTGAGCCGCGTGCCCTCGAGCGGGTCGACGGCCACGTCGACCTCGGGCCTACCGCCCTCGCCGATCTCCTCGCCGTTGTACAGCATCGGCGCTTCGTCCTTTTCCCCCTCGCCGATCACGACGACCCCCGACATGGTGACGGTGTCGAGCATGGCGCGCATCGCGTCGACGGCCGCCTGGTCGGCCGCGTTCTTGTCGCCGCGGCCGATCCAGCGGCCGGCGCCCATCGCCGCCGCCTCGGTGACGCGCACGAGCTCGAGCGCGAGGTTGCGATCCGGGCGAACGGAGCTCATCGGCATCGGATCCTAGAGTGATCCCGTGCGTCTCGACTGGGAGATCGCGAAGCGCGGCTGGCGCCGCTATGCGGCCTATCCGTGGGCCACGGCGGCGGGCGCCTTCACGAACACGATCTTCGGCTTCCTGCAGGCGTACATCCTGCTCGCCGTCTACCGGCACCGGAGCGACGTCGGCGGCTTCGACGCGCGCGACGCCGTCACCTACGTGTGGCTCGCGCAGGCGATGATCATGACGGTCTACATCTTCAGCTGGCAGGAACTCGCCCTGCGGATCCGCGACGGATCGATCGCCGTCGACCTCGCCCGTCCGCTCGACCCGCAGCGCTACTGGCTCGCCTTCGACCTCGGCCGGGCGCCCTACCACTTCCTCTTCCGCGGCCTGCTCCCGTTCGTAGTCGGCGCGATCGTCTTCGACCTCCGCTACCCGTCGCCGCTCGACGCGCTCGCGTTCGTCGTCAGCCTGACGTTCGCCGTCGTCGTCAGCTTCGGCGTGCGCTTCCTCTACAACTCGGCCGCGTTCTGGCTGCTCGACTTCCGCGGGGTGATGACGTTGACGATCACCGTCGTCCTGTTCCTTTCGGGAATGGTGATGCCGGTGCGCTTCTTCCCGGGCTGGTTGCGCGACGCCGCGTACGCGCTGCCGTTCTCGGCGATCCTGCAGACGCCCGTCGACGTCTGGCTCGGGAAGCGCGACGGGCTCGCGCTCCTCGGCTTCCTGGCGCTTCAGGCGGGCTGGGCCGTCGTCCTGCTCGCTCTCGGCCGCTTCGTCCTGGCATGCGGCACGCGGAAGCTCGTGGTGCAGGGTGGTTGAGCCGCTCCTCCTCTGGCGGCGCCTGATCGGCGCGCAGATCCGCTCGCAGCTGCAGTACCGCCTCTCGATGACGCTCGACTTCGTCGGCTCGGGCCTGATCTCGTTCGTCGACTTCCTCGCCGTGCTCGTGATCTTCCACAACGTGCCGCGGCTCGATACGTGGGGCGTGCGCGAGGTCGCGTTCCTGTATGCGCTCTCGTCGATCTCGTTCGCGCTGACGGACATGTTGATCGGGCATCTCGACCTCTTCCCGCAGCTGATCCGCACGGGCAACTTCGACGTGCTGCTCGTCCGGCCGCGCTCCACGCTGCTGCAGGTGTTCGGATCCGACTTCGCGGTGCGGCGTCTCGCCAAGGCGGTGCAGGGAGCGGCGGTGCTCGTCTACGCGCTTTCGGCGCTCGACCTCCACTGGACGGTGTGGCGGGCCGTGGTGCTGCTCGCATCGGTGCCGGTCGGCTGCGTCATCTTCGGCTCCGTGTGGGTCGTCGGCGCATGCATCGCGTTCTGGACGACCGACGGCGGCGAGTTCACGAACGCGTTCACGTACGGCGGCAACTTCATGGCGCAGTACCCGATCGACATCTACTCGGCCTGGTTGCGCCGCTTCCTCGCCTACGTCGTTCCGCTCGCGTTCGTCTGCTACTTCCCGGCGCTCTACGTGCTGGGGAAGCCCGACCCGCTCGGGCTGCCGCGCTTCCTGGAGCTCTCGTCCCCGGCGGTCGCCGCCGTCGCTGCGCTCGTCGCCGGGCTCGTCTGGCGCTTCGCCGTGCGCCACTACCGGAGCGCCGGCGGATGATCGAGGTCGACGCGCTCTCGAAGCGATTCGTGGTGCGCCGCGGGCGGTTCCGGCGAGAGCGACACATGGTCGAGGCGGTGAAGGAGATCTCGTTCCGCGTCGAGCCCGGCGAGCTGCTCGGCTACCTCGGGCCGAACGGAGCCGGCAAGTCGACCACGATCAAGATGCTGACGGGGATCCTCGTCCCGTCCGGCGGGAACGTGCGCGTCGCGGGGCTCGAGCCGTCGCGCCGCCGGATCGAGCTCGCCCGGCGGATCGGCGCGATGTTCGGGCAGCGCGTGCAGCTCTGGTGGGACCTGCCGCTCGTCGACTCGTTCGAGCTGCTGCGCCACGTCTACAAGGTGCCCGCCGACCGGCACCGCGAGCGCCTCGCCCGACTACGTTCGGTGCTCGACCTCGACACGTTCCTTCAGACGCCCGTCCGTCAGCTGTCGCTCGGCCAGCGCATCCGCGGCGAGCTCGCTGCGTCGATGCTGCACGGGCCGGAGCTCCTCTTCCTCGATGAGCCCACGATCGGCCTCGACGTCGTCGCGAAGCAGCGCGTGCGCGACTTCCTGCTCGAGATCAACCGGCAGGACGGCGTCACCGTGATGCTGACGACGCACGACCTCGGCGACATCGAGCGGCTCTGCGAGCGGCTGCTCGTGATCGACCGCGGCTCCCTGATCTGGGACGGCGGCATCCCGGAGCTGAAGGAGCGGTTCGGGGGCGAGCGGACGCTCGTCGTCGACCTCGAGGAGCCCCTGGCACCCCTTTCGATCGCGGGTGCGGTCGTCGAGCGCGTCGACGGCCCGCGGCAGTGGCTCCGGTTCCGCGGGCCGGCCTCCGACCTGACGGCACGCGTGGTCGGCTCCGCCCGCGTCGTCGACCTCCAGATCCAGGAGCCCGATATCGAGGAGATCGTGCGCCGCATCTACGCGCACGAATGACCAAACGTGACCTCAACGGGGGCGAAACAGACCTTCGGCAGCATCCGTCGTGAATGACCATTCGCTTCGCGCGGGTGCTGGTCGGGCTGTGGGTGCTGACGGCGCTCCTCGTGCATCCGGCCGCGGCGGCAGTACAACAGCCGTCGTCGCCGCTGCCGAAGCCGTTCGTGCGCATCGACGTCGGCCCGGCCGGTGGGAGCGTCTGGCAGGGGCTGATCCGCGACCGCTCGCTGCCCCAGCTGCAACGACCGAGCGTCGTCTACCTGCCACCGCACATGAGCGCAGGGACTCGCTACACCGTGCTGTACCTCCTGCACGGCTTTCGCGGTTCACCGTGGCAGTTCTCCGCCGGCCTGAACCTCGCCGCCGCGGCCGACCGGGCGATCGCTTCTGGCGCCGTCCGGCCCTTCATCGCCGTCGCGCCGCCCGCGGGGCTGACCTCTGCCTACGACGGCGAGTGGGCGGGGCCGTGGGAGGACTACCTGGTACAGGATGTCGTTCCCTGGATCGACGCGCATCTTCCGGCTGCCCGCACCCGCTCGGAACGGGCGATCGCGGGCCTCTCCGCCGGCGGTTACGGCGCGGTCGACATCGGGCTCCGCCACCCTCGCCTCTTCGGGACGCTCGCGGCGTGGAGCGGCTACTTCCGGCCGCTTCGGGACGGCCCGTTCCGGCATGCGGACGCGCGCAGGCTGGCAGCGCACGACCCGTCGCTGATCCTCCGGCGCCGTGCGCCGCTACTGCGCAGGCTCGGGACGGCTTCTACCTCTCCTGCGAAACGAGCGACCGGCGAACCGCCGCGCTGGCGGTCGCCTTCGCCGGTGAGCTCGACCTGCTGCGGCTGCCGCACAGGCTGAACCTCGCTCCCGGCGGGCACAACGGCCGCTTCTGGCGATCGCAGCTCCCGGACGCGCTGCGCTACGCGTTGCCGGCGGCGAAGTAGCCCTGACCGCGCCCTTCCTACATCCGATCCGGCGCCTCGACACCGACCAGGTCGAGGCAGCGCGCGATGACGCGCTGCGTCGCGCGGCAGAGCGCGAGCCGGAACTCCTCGGCGGGATCGCCCAGCACGCGGCACTCGTGGTAGAAGCGGTGGAACTCGTCGGCGAGCCGGATCGCGTACGCCGGAATCAGCTGCGGGCCCCGGCGGTCGGCGGCCTCACGGACCGTGACGGGGAAGTCGCTCAGACGCTTGATCAGCTCCTTCTCCTCGCCGACGAGCTTGTGTTGACTCAACACAAGCTCGGGTGAAGCGCCTGCATTCCGCAGGATCGCGGCGATGCGGGCATGTGCGTACTGGACGTAGTAGACGGGGTTCTTCGCCGACTTCTCGCTCGCCAGATCGAGGTCGATGTCGATCGTCTGGTCGGGGCCGCGGTTGACGAGATACCAGCGGGCGGCGTCGACGCCGATCTCGTCCATCAGCTCGTCCAGGAAGACGACGTTGCCCGCACGCTTCGACGCCTTCGCGCTCTCGCCGGCGCTCGTCAGGTGCACGAACTGGTACAGGAGCACCTCGACACGGTCGGCGTCGTAGCCGAGCATCCGCGCGATCGCCGCGTACCAGCGGGCCGTCGCGTGATGGTCGGCGCCGAGGACGTAGATCGCGCGGTCGAAGCCGCGCTCGAGCTTGTCGACGAGATAGACGACGTCCGCAGCCCGGTAGGTCGGCGCGCCGCCCTTGTCCGGCGAGCGGACGAGCACCCAGTCCTGCTCGTCCCCGTAGGCCGAGGAACGTGCCCAGAGCGCGCCGTCGCGCTCGTAGGTGTCGAGCCGCGGCAGGAACTCGCCGAGGCGCCGCTCTAGCTCGCTCTGCAGCGACCAGCCGTCGAAGTGGATGCGGAAGCGCTCCATCGTCTGCTCGATCGACGCGAGCATCCGTGGCACGGGGTCGCCCTCCTCGGTGGCGAGCTGCGCCACGTAGTCGCCGCGGTAGCCGTCCTCCGGCACCGGCTCGCCGCGCCGGAGTGCTTCGACCGAGGCGCGGAAGCGGTCGATCTGCGCCCCCGCGTCGTTGTAGTAGTACTCGCGCTCGACGGTGTGGCCGCCGAAGGAGAGCAGCCGTGCGACGCAGTCGCCGAAGGCACCGTTGCGGCCTGCCGAGACGACGATCGGCCCCGTCGGGTTCGCCGAGACCATCTCGACCTGCACCCGCTCCGGCTGCGCTGCCCAGCTACCGCCGTAGCCCTCGCCCATCTCCCCGAGGGCCGCCACGAAGAAGGGGTCGGCGAGGCGCACGTTGACGAACCCCGGGCCGGCGACGTCTGCCGACTCGACCTCATCGAGCGCGAGCAGCCGTTCCACGAGCTCGGCCGCGAGCGCGCGCGGCGCCCTCCCCGCCGCCTTCGCCGTCCGCAGGGCGACGCTCGTCGCGAAGTCGCCGTGCGACGAGTCCTTCGGCCGCTCGAGCTGCGCGGGTGCGCCGGCGAGCTCGGAGACACGCGCCTCCAGGCGCTCGACGACGGGGGCTGCCACGCGGCAACCTTAGCCGCGGTATCGTCAGGAACGATGGACGACGGTCCCGAGCGGCAGCTCAACATCCACATGGAGCCGGCGCTGCTCGCGGGCGTCTACTCCAACTTCGCGAACATCACCTTCTCGGACTACGAGTTCACGCTCACGTTCGCGCGCATCGACCACGAGGTCGAGGAGGGCGACGTGCCGGGCGTCGTCGTCGCGAGGGTCAACATGTCGCAGCAGTTCATGAGGGAGCTGCTGGCCGCGATGCAGGACGCCTACTCGAAGTACACGACCGTCAAGGGGATCCAGGACCTCCCCGAGACGAACGACCACCCGTAGCCCGCGCCCGCCACGCCTCCGCCATCGCGATGCGCTGCATCAGCGTCGGGTGGTTCTCGAGGAAGACGTAGTCGAGGAGCGGCGGGTTCGGCTCCTCGAGGCTCGTGCGCGCGAAGTGCCGGAACACGCGCTTGTCCGCAGCCGGGTCGCGGGTGGTGTTGAGCGCGCGCCAGTCTGCCTCCGCCTCGTAGCGGCGCGAGACGCCGTTCTCGATCGGCAGCGCGAGCAGCGAGAGCACGGTCAGCACGAGGAACGCGAAAGGCAGGTTCGCCGGGTCGCCGACGCCGCCGCGCCGCCTCGTCGCGACCGCGAGCAGCCAGAGGACGGGCACGACGATCAGCGCCGTCCAGCCGATCGCCTTCAGGATGTGGCGGCTGCGCACGTGACCGAGCTCGTGCGCGATCACGAAGTCCACCTCGCGGCGGCTGAACCGGCCGTCGAGGAGCGTGTCCCAGAGGACGACGTGCGTCGACGGGCCGAACCCGACCGTGAACGCGTTCACCTGCTTCGTCCACGACGAGACGTCCTGCACCCGAACCGGCGTCCCGCCGACCCGCTCGATCCTCGCCAGGCGTGCCGCGTCCGCGGTCACCCACGGCTCGCGCGGCGCATGCGAGGCGGCGGCCATCAGCCACCCGGAGACGAACGCGAAGGCGGCTGCGAACGCGACGACCACCGGCGCGGCGACGAGCCACCAGCGGCGGAGCCGTCCGGCCGTGCCGACGAGCAGCACGATCAGCGCCATCGCGAGCGCGGCTTCGGGAGCGAGCGTCGACCACTGGGAGACGAGCCACGAGCCGACGTCGAACGGGCCGAGGCCCCAGTGGTGCTGCCACCAGAGCCCGGCGAGCGAGAACGGGAGCGCCACAAACCACAGCGTCACGAGCAGCACCATCCCCGCGACGATCGCGTTCGAGATGCGGCCGAGGCCCATGCCGCGCACGCTCGCCGGCAGGCGCCACACGAGCACCGCGAGCGCAGCCAGCTGCGCTATGACCCCGCCGGCGTAAAGCGCGTCCTCGCCGCGCGTGTAGCTCCGCGCCCGCGCCAGCTCATGCGCGGAGAAGTACCGCCGCTCGTGGAGCCCCGAGAGGTGCAGGGACGGAACCGACGTCCGCGTCAGCAGCCACGCGCAAGCGCACCAGGCGAGCGCCGCCACAGCTAGCGTGGCGCCCCGGCCCATGCGCGTCGCGGTCATCTCGGACATCCACGGCAATCTTCACGCACTCGAGGCGGTGCTGGGAGACGTCGCGCGCGAATCGGTCGACGAGCTCTGGTGCCTCGGCGACGTGGTCGGGTACGGGCCGCTTCCGAACGAGTGTTGCGATCTCGTGCGCGAGCGCGCGGCGGTCTCGCTCTGCGGCAACCACGACCTGGCCGTGCTCGGTGCGCTCGACGTCGCCGAGTTCAGCGGCGATGCCGCGGCGGCCGCGCGCTGGACCACCGGCGTCCTCGGCGCCGACCAGCGCGGCTGGCTGTCCTCGCTGCAGCCGCTCGCGCGCCGCCGCGACGCACAGCTCTTCCACGCGAGCCCCCGTGACCCCGTCTGGGAGTACGTCCTCAGCGAGCCTGCTGCGCTCGCCGGCCTGCGGGCAACGGACGCGCCGCTCGTGCTCGTCGGGCACAGCCACGTCGCGCTCGCTCTCGCCTGGGACGGGGAGCGGATCGAGGGTGGTCTCGCGCCGGCGGAGACAACGGTCGAGCTCGCCGGCGCTCGCTGGCTCGTCAATCCGGGCTCCGTCGGCCAGCCTCGCGACGGCGATTCGCGTGCAGCGTGGCTGCTGGTTGACGACGAGGCACGCCGGGCAACCTTTCGGCGGGTCGTGTACGACGTCGAACGCACGCAGAAGGAGATTCGGGAGCGTGGGCTGCCGGACGCTCTCGCGGGCCGCCTGGCTCACGGCGTGTAGCGCGGCACTGCTCGCGGGCTGCGGCGGTGGCGGCTCGCCGACGCTGGCTCGGGCGGACGCCGCGCCGCTGATCGCGCTCGCCCACCGCGTGCCCGGCGAGGACTCGTGCGCGCAGGCGCGTGACATCCGCTCGCTGAGGAGCCGCGCGATCGCGCTCGTCAACGCCGGTCGCGTCCCGGGAGAGCTGCAGGAGCCGCTGATGAGCGGCGTCGCGGCGCTCGCGGAGCAGATGCCCGTCTGCCTGCCGGAGGTCCCGGCCTCCTCCCCGTCGCCTCCGCCGTCGCCGCTCGTGCCCGCGCCCGACCGGAGCGGAAGGCACGAGGGGAAGCACGGCCACGGTCGCGGGCACGGAAAGGGGAAGAAGTGAGCGCCTACACGGTCGGCCGCGAGATCGGGCGTGGCGGCATGGCGATCGTGTACGCGGGTCGCCAGCCGGAGCTCGACCGGCCGGTCGCGCTCAAGGTGCTCGCCGAGCATCTCGCAGGCAACGTCGAGTTCCGCGACCGGTTCCTGCGCGAAGCTCGAATCGCCGCGCGCCTCCATCACCCGCATCTCGTCCGCACCTTCGACGTGACCGAGCTCGACGGCCTCCCCTGCATCGTCATGGAGCTCCTGCCCGGCGGCACCCTCGAGGGAGGCAAGCTGACGCGCGAGGAGGCGGCACAGATCGCCGATGCACTGGCCTACGCGCACCGCGCCGGCGTCGTGCACCGCGACCTGAAGCCGGGCAACCTGCTGCGCGGGAACGCCGGCGAGGTGAAGATCGCCGACTTCGGCATTGCCCGTGCCGCCGAGGAGACGATGCTGACCGAGGCGGGAACGGTGCTCGGAACACTCCGCTACCTCTCGCCCGAGCAGGCGGCCGGCCGCCCCGTCGGCCCCGAGGCTGACATCTACTCGCTCGGGGTCGTGCTGCAGGAGCTGCTTGCCGACCCGGCGCCCGCCCTCGTCGCGGCCTGTCTCGCGGGGGACCCGCGCGAGCGGCCGACGGCGGCGGCCGTGGCCGTGGAGCTCGGCGACGCCCGAACGCGGGTGCTCGCGCAGCCGAGACGGCGGAAGGTGCCGTGGGTGCTCGGGGCCGGCGCGCTCGCTGCGACCATGGCCGCGGTCGCCGTCGCCGTCTCGCAGCACGGTTCGAAGCCCGCGCCGGTCGAGCCCGTGCGCCACGCGACGACACCGGCGCAGCAGGCTCGGAACCTCGAGGCCTGGCTGAAGCGGTATTCGGGTTAGACCGCTTCGATCTCTTCGACCGGTGCGTCGGCGCCGAACGTGATGCCCTGCCGTGCCAGCGCGACTTGCACGTCCTCGCGCGCCTTGAAGATCCGCCACTTGACCGTCGCGAGCGTGACCTCGAGCGCATCGGCGATCTCGTTGTACGAGAGCCCGACCACGTCGCGAAGGAGGAGCGCCATCTTCAGGTCGACGGGCAGCGCCTCGATCGACCGCCAGAGGGCGTCGATCGCCTCCACCCGCTCGACCGGCTGGTCGACGACCTCGAGCGGCGGGGCGTCGTCGAGGTTCACCGGCGTCGACGGCCGCCGCTCGCGCGCGCGGAGCTCGTCGAGCACGCGGTTCTTCGTCACCTGGAAGAGCCAGGTCGTGAACTTGCAGCGAAGCGAGAACTTCGGGAGCCCCTGGAAGACACGCAGGAAGACTTCCTGCGTCAGGTCCTCGGCGAGTGCCTTGTCGCCGTTCGTCAGCCGGAGGACGTAGTTGTAGACCGGCGTCTCGTAGCTGCGGACGATGGTCGCGAAGGCACGCTCGTCGCCACGCTGGGCTTTGCGGAGGATCGCCAGATCCGGCTGGGGGAGCGGCAAGGTGCCGGAGTATATCCCCGCTCTCGGCGGTTTTCCTCCCCGCTTACCGACGTTTTACGAGACTGTGGCCGGTCATCGCGGATGGTTGACCGATTCCCAACAAATCGAGCACAGTCGGCGCCAGATCCGCGATCTCGCCGCCCTCGCGGAGCTCGGCGTCCCGGACCGTCACCACGAGCGGCACCGGGCTCGTCGTGTGGGCGGTGTGCGGGCTTGTTCCGTCGTCCTCAAGCAGCTTCTCGGCGTTCCCGTGGTCGGCGGTGACAAGACAGGCGCCGCCGAGCTCCTCGACCCGCTCGACCACCCGGCCGAGCCCGCGGTCGGCCGCCTCGCACGCCTCGATCACAGCGGGGATCGAGCCGGTGTGCCCGACCATGTCCGGATTCGCGAAGTTGACGACACAGAACGCGTAGCCGTCTCCCAGCCGCTGCACGACCTCGTCCGCCACCCCGGCGGCGGACATCTCCGGCTTGCGGTCATAGCTCGGTACGTCGCGCGGGCTCGGCACGAGCACCCGCTCCTCGCCCGGCCAGGCCTCCTCCCGTCCGCCGTTGAAGAAGTACGTGACGTGCGCGTACTTCTCCGTCTCGGCCGCGTGGAGCTGCTTCAGGTCGTGCGACGCGAGGACCTCCGCGAGTGTCTCCTCCACGTCCTGCTCCGCGAACGCGACGGGCGTGTCCAGGTCGGAGGCGTACCGCGTCATCGTCGTCACGTCGAAGCCGTGGTCGAGGAGCATGCGGGTGAGCTGCCGCCCGCGATCCGGACGGAAGTTGAAGAAGATCGCCGCATCGCCCGGCTCGAGCGGCGGCGCGTCCTCGACGCAGATCGGCTCCAGGAACTCGTCCGTCGTGCCTGCGTCGTAGTTCCGTTGCACTTCTGCGAGCAACTCGTGCGCTGTAGAGGTACAGCTACATCGCCTGTGGACAATCGCGTCGAAGGCGCGCTGCGTCCGCTCCCAGCGCTGGTCGCGGTCCATCGCGTAGTAGCGGCCGGTGACCGTGGCGATCCGGTCCTGCGGCAGGAGCGCCAGGTCCTTCACGGCCGCGGTCGGAGAGACGTCACGGCCATCGGTGAATGCGTGAATCCACGTCTTCTCCGGCGCGAAGCTGAGGAGCGCCTGCAGGTGGTCGATGTGCGAATGGACACCGCCGTGGGAGACGAGCCCCATCAGGTGCACGCGCCGTCCGCGCTCGAACGCCGAGACGAGCGCCGGCAACTCGAAGAATGAGCCGTCTTCGATCGCGCGGTTGACACGCAGCAGGTCCTGGTACAGCCGCCTGCCCGAGCCGATCGTCAGGTGCCCGACCTCGCTGTTCCCCATCTGCCCGGGCGGCAGCCCGGCGGCTTCGCCCGACGCCTCGATCGTCGTGTGTGGGTGCTCGCGCCAGAGCCGGTCGAAGACGGGCGTGTCTGCCTGCTCGACGGCGTTCCCCGGCCCGGGCGGCGCGCAACCGAACCCGTCGAGGATGACGAGCGCGACTAACGGATAGCTGCGCGGCATATCGCGGCGAACGAGTCCACCTCGAGGGAGGCGCCGCCGACGAGCGCGCCGTCGATCGCCGGTTGCGCGAGCAGCTCGGCGGCGTTGTCGGGCTTGACGGAGCCACCGTAGAGCATCGGGACGTCGAGCAGCTCCTTGATCGTCTCGTGCGCCTCCTGGGCCATGTCGGGGGTGGCTGTGCGCCCGGTGCCGATCGCCCAGACCGGCTCGTACGCGATCACGAGATTCTGGTCGGCTTCGAAGCCGGCGACCTGGCGGCGCAGCACTGCGTGCGTCGCTCCCTTGTCGCGCTGTTCCTCCGTCTCGCCGACGCACGCGATCACCTGGAGCCCCGCCTCCAGGCACGCGTACACGCGCCGCGCAACCGTGTCGTCGGTCTCGCCGAACCACTGCCGCCGCTCCGAGTGCCCGACGAGCGTCCCGTAGACACCGAGCTCCTTCAGCATCGGCGCCGACACCTCACCGGTGAACGCGCCTTCCGCCTCCCAGTGGCAATTCTGTGCGAAGACGCCGATCTCCGTTCCGGCGAGCACCTGGACCGACTCGGCGAGCGAGACGAACGGCGGGCAGACGATCACCTCCACGCCGTCTGGCAGGTCGGTTTTGCGCAACGTGCGACAGAGCTCGCCGGCCTCGACCGGGCCGTTGTACATCTTCCAGTTGCCGGCGATCAGGCTCATGCGCTCGGGATCGCCGCCACGCCGGGAAGCTCCTTGCCCTCGAGCAGCTCGAGCGACGCACCGCCGCCGGTCGAGAGCCACGAGATCCGGTCGGCGACACCGGCCTCCTGGACGGCCCGCACCGAGTCTCCGCCGCCGACGACGCTGAACGCATCAGCATCCGCGACGGCGCGGGCAACCGCGAAGGTGCCCTCGGCGAACGCCGGCCACTCGAACACGCCCATCGGGCCGTTCCAGAAGATCGTCTTCGCCGCCGCGAGGCGTCGCGCGAAGTCCTCGCGCGTGTCGGGGCCGATGTCGAGGCCCAACCAGCCGTCGGGCAGCGCGTCGAACGGCGTCACCTCCGTCTCCGCGCCCGCCTCGAACGCGGAAGCGGCGACGACATCCGCCGGCAGCACGGCGTCGAACGTGAACGGGCTCTCCATCCGCACGTCCTCGGCCATCTTCCCGCCGATCAGCACCTCGTCGGCCCGGCCGCCGAGACTCTGGAGCACGCCGATCTTGTCCTCCACCTTCGCGCCGCCGGAGACGAGCACGAACGGCCGCTCGACGTCGCCGAGGAGGCGGCCGAGGTGCGTCAGCTCGTCGAGCAGCAACAGCCCTGCGTACGCGGGCAGCAGCTCGGTCACGCCGACCGTCGAGGAGTGCGCGCGGTGCGCCGACCCGAATGCGTCGTTCACGTAGAGATCGCAGCCTTCGGCGAGCTCCCGCGCGAACGCCGGGTCGTTCTTCGTCTCGCCCGCGTCGAAGCGCGTGTTCTCGAGCACCTGCACGCGCTCGTCGCCGACGAGCTCGGCGAGCCGCTCGCGCACCGGCTCCATCGAGTATCTCGCGCGATCCTCCTCCGACTTCGGCCGGCCGAGGTGCGAGCAGACGCGCACCTCGCGCGCTCCTCGGTCGAGCAGCAGGCGGATCGTCGGAAACGAGGCGTGGATTCGCGTGTCGTCGGCGACCCGGCCCGCCTCGAGCGGCACGTTCAGGTCCGACCGGACAAGGACGACCTTCCCCGCGATGTCGGCCGTGTCGACGGAGCGCGGCAGGCGCACTAAAGGACTCGAGCCACCAGGTCGACCAGGCGACACGAGTAGCCCCACTCGTTGTCGTACCAGCCGAAGACCTTCGCCGAGCTCTCGTGCGCCATCGTCAGCTCGCTGTCGAACGTGCACGACGCCGGTGAGTTGACGATGTCGCTCGAGACGAGCGGGTCGGTCGAGTACTCGAGGTACGGCGCGAGCGGCCCCGCCGACGCCGCAGCCTTGAACGCGGCGTTGATCTGCTCCACCGATGCCGCCTGGCGAAGCTCGACCACGAGGTCGGTGACCGACCCGATGGGCACGGGGGCGCGCATCGACATTCCGTCGACCTTCCCTTTCAGGTGCGGCAGCACGAGGCCGATCGCGCGCGCTGCGCCCGTCGAGGTCGGCACGAGGTTGATCGCGGCTGCCCGCGCCCTGCGCAGGTCCTTGTGCGGCCCGTCCTGCAGCATCTGGTCCTGCGTGTACGCGTGAATCGTCGTCATGAACCCGCGCTCGATCCCGAAGGAGTCGTCAAGCACCTTGGCCATCGGGGCGACGCAGTTCGTGGTGCACGAGGCGTTCGAGATGATCGCGTGCTGCTCGGGGTCGTACTGGTCGTCGTTGACCCCCAGCACGACGGTGATGTCGGGGTCGGTGGCGGGAGCCGAGATGACGACCTTCTTCGCGCCTGCGTCGAGATGCTTCTGCGCGTCGGCGCGCTTGGTGAAGAAGCCGGTCGACTCGAGGACCACGTCGACCCCCAGGTCGCGCCACGGCAGTCCGGCCGGATCGCGCTCCGCCAGGCCCGTCAACTCCTTCCCGTTCACCTTCAACGAGCCGCCCGCCGTCTCGACCTCGCCGTCGAAGGAGCCGAGCACCGAGTCGTGCCGGAGTAGGTGCGCCATCGTCGGCACGTCGCCGAGGTCGTTGAACGCCACGATCTCGAAGTCGGCGCCACGGTCGAGCGCGGCGCGGAAGAAGTTGCGGCCGATGCGGCCGAATCCGTTGATCCCCACGCGTGTCTTCGCCATGGACCGGACTCTAGCGACGGGCCCGCGCCGAGCCGTCAGTAGGCGCTACGCGGGGATCCCGTAGATGCCCGCGAGCTTCTCGCGCAGGTACCGCACGTACGGCTCCGGGTCGATCTGCCGTGTGCCGACGACGCGCTCGAGCGTCTCGGCCGGCGTGAACTTGCGCCCATGGCGGTGCAGGTGCTCGCGCAACCAGTCGCGCAGCGGCGCGAAGTCGCCCTGCTCGAACCCGTCGTACAGGTCAGGCAGGTCGGCGACGATCCGCTCCCAGATCTGCGCGGAGATCAGGTTGCCGAGCGCATAGGTCGGGAAGTAGCCGACCGAGCCGCCCGACCAGTGCACGTCCTGCAGGACGCCCTCCGTGTCGCTCGGCACCTCGATCCCGAGGTACTCCCACATGCGGCGGTTCCATTCCTCCGGCAACTGCTCGAGCGGGAACTCGTCGGCGAGCATCGCCTGCTCGAGCTCGAACCGCAGGATGATGTGCAGGTTGTACGTCGCCTCGTCGGCCTCGACGCGGATCAGCGACGGCTCGACGGCGTTCACCTCGCGGTACCAGCTGTCGACGTCGTGCGAGGCGAGCGCGTCGCCGAACAGCTCCTGTGCACGCGGGAAGAAGCGACGCCAGAACGGCATCGACCGGCCGACCAGGTTCTCCCACATGCGGCTCTGCGACTCGTGCATGCCGAGGGAGACACCGCGGGCGAGCGACGAGCGCTCGAGCGCCGGGTCGATCTGGTGCTCATACAGCCCGTGCCCGAACTCGTGCATCGTCCCGAACAGGCCCTCGAGACGGTCGGCGAAGTAGCGCGTCGTGATGCGGATGTCGGTCACGCCGGTGCCGGACGCGAACGGGTGCACCGTCGGGTCGAGGCGCCACGCGTCGTCCGTGAAGCCGAACTCGCGGGCGATCTCGAGCTCGAACACCTTCTGCGCCTCGAGGTTGAAGGTCTTCGACCGCTTCTCGACCTGCGCCTGACCGGCGACCTCCTTCACGAGCGGCGCCTGGTGCTCCTTCAGGTAGTCGAAGATGCGCCTGACCTCGGCGGTCTTCATGTCGCGCTCGTAGTCGTCGAGGACGATGTCGTACGGCTCGTCGCCGACCTCGAAGCACTCGATGTAGCGCTTGCACAGGTCGAGGTTCTGGCGCAGCACCGGCAGGAACGACGCGAAGTCGTTGTCCTTCCTCGCCTGCACCCAGACCGGCTGGGCCAGCGCTGCCGCGCGCGATGCCTCGGCGCGAAGGTCGGCGGGCACCTTGCTCGCCTTCTCCCAGTCGCGCGAGGCGACGCGGACGAGGCTCGCCTCGAACGAGTCGTACTCCTGCTGCTCCGACCAGTCGCGCAACTCCTCGAGCAGCTTCCCCACCTCGGGTGCCGTGAACTTCTGGTGGGCGATGCGGCCGACGGTTGCGAGCTGCTCTGCGCGGATCGCCGCGCCGCGCGCCGGCATCATCACCTGCTGGTCCCACGCGAGCAGCGCCATCGTCTTGCCGAGATCGGAGATCTCGGCCAGGCGCCGGCGGAGCTCGTCGAACTTTGCCTCGCTCACGGTCGCGGATCATATATCCGCGCGCGCAACTGGCGGCCCGGGGGGAGGCTCCGAGGACGACCCTCCCCCCGGTCAACCGGGGCGCGGCGACGACGGCGGACGGGGTCTGTATCCGCCGCCTGCTGCGCACCGGCTCCGCCAGTCGTAGGAGTATGGGGACAGCGACGCGTATCGCGCCAGAGCATTTGCAAACGGGGCAACGCTAGCTTTCGAACAACCTCGTTACGGCTTGCAGGCGACGGTGCACGGCCGCGCGCGTGAGCGGCGGGCGGGTCTTCGCCGCGAGCTCGGCGAGCGAGGCCGACGGATGCCGCAGCCGCAGCTCCGCCACCTCGACGAGCTCGGGCGGCAGCGCGTCGAGCCCGATCGCGCGGATTGCCTCGAGCTGCCGGTGCGCGGCCTGCGCCACGCGCTCGAGGTTCGCCTCGTCCGCGTTCGCGAGCCGATTCGCGTCGGCCCGCAGGCCGGCGAGGATCGCGTGCTCCTCGAGCGCGAGGAGGGTGTCGCCGGCACCGGCGAGCGCGAGCGTGTCGGCGATCGCCTCGTGTCCCTTGGCGTAAGCGATCGCATGCCCGCGCCGTTCCGCGACGGCGAGGCTCACCCCCTCCCGCTCCGCGACCGCCGCCGCGAACTGCGCCCCCTCCGGTGTCGCCGTGCGGATCTCGAGGTGCGGGTCGCGCGGCCCCGAGAGCGAGCCGGCGCCGAGGAGCGCGCCGCGCAGGTAGGCGCCGCGGCAGCAGGAGCGGCCGACGACCCGCTTCGGCGGCGTTTCGAGCGGCGCCCCGGACGCCGAGAGAACGCCCGCCTCGCGCAGCACCTCGAGCGCGATCGCATCGACGGAGACGTGCAGCTGGTAGCGCGTGGCCCGGTCGAAGGAGCGGCGGCGGTACGTGCGGATCTCGGAGCGGACGCCGAGATCGCGCAGGAGCGCGAACGCCCGGCGCGCGCCGGCGGAGGTCGCCAGGTCGAGGTGCACGGCGACCGTCCCCTCGCGCAGGTGCCAGGCACCGGATACGTGGAAGAGGGCCGACAGCTCGGCCAGGCGGCAGCAGCGGCGCGCCGGCGCGATCTGCGCCAGCTCGTCGCGGAGCTCGTCAGAGAGCACGTCGTGGCCCTTCCCGTTGCGTGAGGACGGGAAGGGTCACAGCGTCACACCCTCGAGCTCCAGCAGCCGCCGCTTGTAGTCGACGCCCTGCGTCCCCCAGCTGCCGATCCCGTTCGCGCTGACGACCCGGTGCACGGGCAGGAACGGTGCGAGGTCGCACCGGGCGCAGAAAGTGCCCGCCGACCGCGCCGCCCGGGGCCGCCCCGCGAGCGCCGCCAGCTCCCCGTAGGTGACGACCTCGCCGCGCGTGACCTTGCGCAGCGCGCGGGCGCAGGCGCCGTGGAAGCCGGCGGGCAGCACGAGCCGCACGTCGGCGAAGTCGTCGGGCTCGCCGTCGAACCAGCGCCTCAGCCGTCCGGCGAGGACATGTCCGGGGGCAGTCCCTGGACTCGTCCGCTTCGGACGGGGGAGCTCGCTGTGGAAGACGCGCCCGCGGTCGTCGAGCCAGACCTCCCCCACGCCCCACCCGGGCGCCTCGTACTCGACGAGCGTCGGCTTCACGTCCAAACCATGATGTAGGTTCGCGCGCGTGACTCGAGCCCGGCTGCCGGCACTCGGCTACGTCTACGTCGCGTTCGCGCTGCCGGCGCTCGTCGTCGGCCCGGGCCACCGGCAGCTCCAGTCCGCCCTCCTGACCGGCGCGCTCTTCGGCTACCTCTGGTTCCTGACGAGCCTCCGCGCGCGACTCGTCCGCTTCGACCCGGATGCGTTCTTCGCCGGGGCGGTCGTGCTCGGCGGCGCGGGCTACATCGCCTTGCAGGTGGTCGCGATCCTCGGCGCCGACGTGCTCGTGGCCGCGCCGGCGGCCGCGTGCGCGGCGACGACGATCATCGGCTCGTCGCTCGCCGCCTGGCGGGCGCGGAAGATCGCGAAGTGGTTCGGCCAGGCGGGCCTCGCGGGCGGGATCGCCGTCCTGATCGTCGGGATCGTGGAGGGAGCCGCGGACTGGACGCTCGCGGGGAGCTCGATCTTCGCCTCGTCGCTCGGCTTCATGATCTGGGTGCTCGTCACTACGACGTATCTGCTGCGCCGCTGAGCCACTCCTCGTAGAGGCGGGTTTGCGTCCGGTGCACCTGCTCCTCGAAGCTGCGAACGGCGTCCAGGTCGCCGCCGCGCGGCAGCCGCTCGACGACCGGTGAGAAATGAGCCGCCGCCCGCTCGATCATCGCCTCGAGCGGCTCATCCACACGGAGCGTCGCCAGGCGGAGGTCGCGCGCCTCACGCTCGACCTCGGCGGCGATCAGCAGGTCGCGTGCGATCAGGTTGTCCGTCGCGCGAACGCCGTCGGAAGTCCCGGCCATCGGGCCGCGCTCACGCCGCCGCTCGGCGAGGTCGTCGAGGTCGGGAAGCAGGAAGAGCGCGTGGGC
>JAICYG010000142.1 GCA_025934335.1 Thermoleophilia bacterium
CCTGCCGAAGGCGACCGACGAGCAGGTCGCCGAGATCGTCTACTCGCTGACGCAGTTCCCGACCGTGCAGCGGGTTGACGTCGCAGGCCGCACCGGGCTGACGCGTGACGACGTGGTGGGCTACGTCCCGCCGATCCTGGTCGAGCGCCCGGCACCCGGGGCGCACGTGCCGGCGCGGTTCCTCGTCGCGGGCACGGCGAGCGTGTTCGAGGCGACGCTCGTCGTCGAGGCGGTGCGGGACGGGACGGTCCTCGACCGCCGGACGGTGACAGCGTCGGAGGGCGCGCCCGCGCGCGGCACGTTCGAGACGATGCTGCGCGCGACCCCCGGGCGTGTCACGGTGCGCGCATACGCGCCGTCCGCCGCCGACGGGACCCCGCAGCACGAGGTCGAGGTCGCCGTCGAGGTGACGCCGTGAGCCGCCCGGACGGCGGCTACAATGCTGCCCGCCGATTGATCCCCGGTAGCTCAATTGGCAGAGCATTCGGCTGTTAACCGAAGGGTTGTTGGTTCGAGTCCAACCCGGGGAGCTGCACGGACGCGCCGGACCTCCGAATAGGTCGGGCGCGGCGATCAGGCGGTGCGGATCCGCGCTTGCGGGAACAGCATCCGTCGGTGAAAGCCCTTCTCGCCGCCGCTGCTGCAGCCCTGACCGTTCTGGCGGCGTTCGCCGGCGTCGCCGGCGGCGGCACTCGCATCCCGACGCTGCGCGCCGACGTCGGCGAGTGGAGCATCGTGCCGTCCGTCGGCGCGCTGCCCGCGGGCCGCGTGCGGATCGACGTGCGGAACCTCGGCGCGTACGCACACCAGGTGGTGATCGTCCGGACGAAGACGTTCGCCGAGCAGCTGCCGCTGCGCGGGACGCGCGCCGTCGTGCGTCCGGAGGCCGCGCCGGTCCTCGTACGGGCCGGCCGGCACGCCTCGTTCTTCGTCACGCTGCGGCCGGGCTCGTACGTGCTGCTCGACAACCTGCCCTGGCACTACTGGAAGGGCACGTCGGCGGCGTTCAGCGTGCGCTGAGCGCCTGCACGCGCTCGAGCAGCTTCTGCAGGCTCTCCTGCAGTTCCTTCGACCGCGCCGGCGCGGCACCCTGCAGCTCGCGCCTGAGCTCGCGCTCCCGGAGCCGCCAGAGCAGCTCCTCCCCGGTCGCCGCGTCGATGCCCTCCGCCTCGGCACGGGCGTCGAGCTCGGCAAGGAGCGTCAGCGCCTCGCCCGCGAGCGGCGTTCTCGTGACGATGTGGGCGCGGACCTCGCGGTGCACCGGATCGTAGAAGTGCTCGGGCGTCAGCCTCTCGAGCAACGGCCGGAGCCCCTCGTGCGCGAGCGCACCTGCGAGGGCGTTGCGCTCGAGGCGCGTGCCCGCGTCGACCACCCGTGGCGCGCGGGCCGCCGCGCGTGCCGACGGGATCGCTCCCGTCCGGAACTGCACCGTGGTGCCGATGCGGTCGGTGACGAGCCGCGCGGCGGCGAGCTTGTCCGGCCCCTCCGGGTAGCCGTCGAGAATCTCCTTGGCGCGCCGGAAGCCCGCCTCTCGGTCGTCCGCACGGTCGAGCTCGACGCGTACGCGATAGACGACGTACGGCTCCGCCCTCTGGAGGTGCGACTCGAACCCGGACGGGTCGTCGGCGGGGTCGATTCCAGGTGGCAGTGCGACGACGTTCACGTCGAAGCCCTGCCCCACCGCGAGCTCCATCCCACGGAGCGCCGCCGACTCGCCGGCCGCGTCGCCGTCGAATGCGAGCCAGAGCCGCTTCGTCAGCCGACCGAGCTCGCGCAGCTGCTGCTCGGTGAGCGCCGTGCCCATGCATGCGACGACCGGCTCGAAACCGGCCTGGTGGAGCGCGATCACGTCGGCGTTCCCCTCGACGACGCACGCCCGGTCCTGCTTCGCGATCGCGCCGCGCGCCTTGTCGAGCCCGTAGACGACAGCGCTCTTGTGGAACAGCTCCGACTCCTGCGTGTTCACGTACTTGCCGCGCAGAGGGTCGTCGTCGTGGAGCTTGCGCGCCTGGAAGCCGAGCACGCGGCCACGCGCATCCGCGAGCGGGAACATGAGGCGCCGCTGGAAGTAGTCGGCGCCGTTCGTTCGCATCAGCCCCGCCGCGATCAACTCCTCGCGCGTGAACCCCTTCGCCATCGCCTTCCGCGCGAGCGAGTTCCCGCCGAGTGAGAGCCCGAGGCGGAACTCGCGCGCGATGCGCTCGCCGAAGCCGCGCCCCTTCAGGTAGTCACGAGCGTAGGAGCCGATCTCCGTCTCCCAGAGTGCCCGCTCGTAGTACGCCGCAGCGTCGTCGAGCAGCTCCTGCAGCCGCGCGCGGCGGCCTCGTTGTGCCGCCTGCTCGGGTGAGACGTCCTCGTACTCGAGCGGCACGCGGAACCGATCCGCGAGCCACTCGATCGTGCCGACGAAGTCGAGCCCCTGCGTCTCCTCGACGAACCGGATCACGTCGCCGCCCTTGTGGCACCCGAAGCAGTGGTAAAGCCCGGTGGCGGGGTTGACCGAGAAGCTCGGCGTGCGCTCCTCGTGGAAGGGGCACCGGCCGACGAGCCGGGCACCCTGCTTGCGGAGCGACGTGCGTTCCTCGACGACCGCGACGAGGTCGGCGGCGGCCTTGACCGCCTCGACGGAGCTGTCCTTGATGCGCGCCATCAGCAGTCGTGAGCGTACGACAGCGCGAAGCGGTCGGTCATCCCGGCGATGAACTCGACGGAGGCGCCGCTCGCGAAGATGCGGCGGATCGCCTCGTGTGCGCGCTCGTGCTCCGGCCGCGTCTCCGGGCCGAGGTACACGCGTTCAAACATGAAAGACCGCAGCGAGAGCATCGCCTGCCCGATCTCGTCGCTCTGGACGATGTCGCCCGAGGCGGCGGAGCGCTCGATCAGATCGTGGACGAGGGTGTCGATGCGCTGCCCACCCGTCGGCCCGAGGATCTCGATCTCGGCCTGCGGCAGATCGTCCTCCGCGAGGAGGCCGTAGCGGATCGCATCGTCGATGTCGTGGTTGATGTACGCGACCCGGTCGACAATGCGCACGATCTTGCCTTCGAGCGTGCGCGGCTCCTGCGGCCCGGTGTGCGTGAGGATGCCGTCGATCACCTCGCGCGTGAGGTTCAGCTCGATCGCGATGCGCGCCGACTGCTCGTTGTGCCGGAAGCCGCCCTGATCGCGGAGCAGTTCGTCGAGCGCCGCTTCGCCGGCATGCCCGAAGGGTGGATGACCCAGGTCATGACCGAGTCCGATTGCCTCGGTCAGGTCCTCGTTCAGCGCAAGCCCCCGCGCGACGACGCGTGCGATCGCAGTCGTCTCGAGGGTGTGGGTCATGCGCGTCCGGTAGTGGTCGCCGGCCGGATCGATGAAGACCTGCGTCTTCCCCTTCAGGCGGCGGAACGGCTTCGAGTGCAGGATGCGGTCGCGGTCGCGCTGGAACGGCGTCCGCACCGAGCACTCGGCCTCTGCGACCGGACGCCCGGCCGTGTCGTAGGAGCGGACGGCGAGGGGCGAGAGCGCATGCTCTTCGTGCTCGCGGACGCGATCAGCGAAGACGTCGGCCACTCTGCCTGTGACTTCGGGCACGAGGCCCACGGTAGCTGCAGGATCAGATGATGATCGGAACGGTGCCGCCGTCGGCGGACCAGGCCGCTCCGGTGACGTAGGAGGCGCGTTCCGAAAGCAGGAAGACGATCACGTCGGCGATCTCGCCCGGCTCGGCGAGCCGGCCGAGCGGGCGTCCTGCGGCGACCCTCGCGAGCACGGTGTCGCGGTCGCCCTGCTGGTCGGCGAGGCCGCCTTCGCCGAGCCAGGCATCGGTCGCGGTCGGCCCGGGCGTGACTGCGTTGCAGCGGATCCTGTCGCGGGCGTACAGATCCGCGACGAGGCGCGAGTAAGACAGGAGCGCTGCCTTCATCACCGAGTAGTCGGGCATCCCGCTCGAGGGCCGCTTCGCGGCGGTCGACGAGACGTTCACGATCGACGACCCCGGTCGCATGTGAGGCAACGCCGCATGCGTCGCGCGGACGGCGCTCATCAGGTTGAGCTCGAACGACCGCTGCCAGTCATCGTCGGTCAGCTCAGCGAGCTTGCGGATGTCCGTGCCGCCGACGTTGTTGACGAGGCAATCGATTCTGTCGAAGCGCTCGGCCGCGGCGGCGACGACGCGCTCAGGCTCTCCGCGCTGCGTCAGGTCGGCGGCGACGTGCAGCTCGCCGGGGCCGTCGTCGCGGCGGCCAGTGCTAACGACGTGTGCTCCCTCCTCGCGGAGCCGGCCGGCGACCTCGAACCCGATGCCCGCGGTCGAGCCGGTGACGAGACAGATCTTCCCGGTGAGGCCGAGGTCCACGGGTCGCTACGGTAGCTGGCGGGCGATGACCACCATCCTGCTGGCACGGCACGGCGAGACCGACTGGAACCGCGAGGGACGCTGGCAGGGGTGGGCCGATCCGCCGCTCAACGAGACGGGCCGCGAGCAGGCGCGGACGCTGGCGGAGGAGCTGCGCGCGACGCAGTTCGACGCGGCGTACTCGTCGGACCTGCGCCGCGCGACCGAGACGGCGGAGATCGTCGCCGCGCCGCACCACGTGCCGGTGGTGCTCGACCGCGACCTGCGCGAAATCGACGTCGGCTCCTGGTCGGGGCTGACGCGGGCCCAGATCATGCAGCGCTTTCCCGACGGGCGCCGCACCGACGGCGAGACGCACGAGCAGCAGGCCGGGCGCGTGCGCGCGGCAGTCGTCAGGATCGCCCGGAAGCACCCCGGCGGGCGGGTGCTGGTGGTCGGCCACGGCGGCACGATCCGGTCGATCCACGACCTGATCAACGAGGCTCCCTACCATCCGATCGCGAACTGCGGCGTCCTCGAAGTGCACTTCCGCGGCGACCGGTTGACGGCGCCCATCGGATAGGCTCGGAAGGCCGCGGATGGAGGACTACACCAACAAGTACAAGGGCGAGCAGGTGGAGATCGCGCTCTTCGGCGGCGAGTACCAGGACGGCGTGCTGACCGCCTACTGCTACGTCGAAGACGTGGCGCACGTCGAGCTGAACGGGCACATCCTCATCCCGCTGCAGAACGTCGCGTCGCTGCACTGCTCGAGCCGCTGCGACGCCCCCGAGCCCGACTGGCCGCCGCGTGGGCTCGCCGAGGACGACGACGCGCCGGGCGACGACGAGCCATAGGTGTTTGCGGTGCGAGGCCGCTTCCTGATCGCGCGCAACGTGCTCAAGTGCTGGGCGCTCGTCGCCGTGGTCGGCGTGGTGCTCGGCGCAGCCGGATGGAAGCTCGGGGGGTACCGCGTCTCGATCCTCTTCGCCGGCGCCGTGGTGCTGCTCGCCGCGGCGATCTATGCGTACGCCGACCGGATCGTGATGGGGATGCTCGGCGCGCGCGAGCTCGTGCAGGGCGAGGCGCCGGCGCTGCATTCAACGGTCGAGCGCCTCGCATCGGCGGCGGGCGTCGTCAAACCGAAGCTCTACGTGCTTCCGGACAGCTACCCGCGCGCGCTCTCCTCGGGTCGCGGCGCGGGCGGCGGCTCGGGCATCGCGGTGTCGGTCGGCCTGATGGGCGTCGCTTCGCCGGCCGAGCTCGAGGGCATCGTCGCGCACGAACTCGCACACATCCGCCACCGCGACGTGCTTCTGCAGACGGTGGTCGTCGTCCTGGCGATGTCCGTCGTCGAGCTGTCGCGCGTCGGGGGTGCGCTGCAGCGCGCGCTCCTCTTCGTGCTGGCGCCGCTCGCGGCGTCGTTCGTCCACCTGATGCTCTCGCCGAAGCGCGAGTACGCGGCCGACCGTGCCGCCGCCGAGCTCTGCTCCTCGCCGCACGGGCTCGCGGACGCGCTGCTCAGGCTCGAGCAGGCGATGCAGCTCGTCCCGTTCGAGGCGTCTCCGGCGACCGAGCCGCTCTACACGATGAACCCGTTCGCGGAGAAGGGCCTCGGCGCGCTCTTCGACTCGCATCCGCCGATCGGCGAGCGTGTGAAGAGGCTGCGCGAGCTCGACCCCGACTGGCGCGCGAGGCTCGCGGCCTAGGAGACCGTCACCGCGAGCTCTGTCCGAAGCGTTCTCGGGTTCAGGCGGAGCACCTGGTGCGTCGCGCCGATCCCGACCCAGATGCCGTTCGGCCGTGCCACGACCGCATCCGGGATGTCGGGCAGCCGCGCCGAGCGCTCGACGCGACCGGTGGCGATCGCTCGACGCTGGATCGAGCGGCGGAGTGCGTCGAGGGTCCAGAGCGCACCGTCTCCGACGGTGAGATCGTGCTGGAAGCCGCCGAGGTGGAGCGGCGCGACGGTCAGCCTGGTCGCCGCTCCCGAGTGCTCGTCCACGCGCACGATCGACCGTTCCTGCGCGATCCAGACGCTTCCCTCAGCAGCGGAAAGGTCGCCGAGCCCGATCCCGTCGATCGAGCTGAGCCGTCCGCTCCGGTCGATGTGTACGAGCCGGTCCCTGGCGGACACCCAGCAGCCGCTGCTGTCGGCCGCGAGGCGTCCTCCGCCCGGGACACGCCAGGAGCCGGAGCGCCTCCCGACCGGCGTGAAGCGAACCACCGAGTTGCCGCGGTGATCGCCCAGGAGCGCATAGACGCCTCCCCCACCGGCCGCCACGTAGAGCACCGACCCCTCCGACACGCGGAGGACGACGCGCGCTCGGTGGCTGCGGAGGTCGGTTCGCGTCAGGGTCCCGTCGACGAAGCCGTTCGCGACGCTCGCGACCCAGAGCGCCCCGTCCGAGACGACGACGCTCTGCGGATAGCGCGCGCTCCGGGTACGCGGCGCCCAGATCGCTCTGCCCGTCGTCGGCGAGAGGGTCTCGGATGCCGAACGGCCCCACGACGAAGACGCCGGCGGGCGTGACAGCGAGGTCGACGAAGTCGCCTCCCGCGACGGCGGCGGGCGCGAGCGCGAGTGCTGGGAGGGCGACGGCGAGGACACGCACGGTGCGACTACGGCCCCGGGGCGGGCTCAGGTCCACGAAAAAGGGCCCCTTATGGGGCCCTTCAGAAGGAAAATGGGCGGCGTCCTACTCTCCCGGGGGCTTGCGCCCCGAGTACCA
>JAICYG010000078.1 GCA_025934335.1 Thermoleophilia bacterium
CCCCCGGAATCCGACCAGACCATGAACGTGCCGTCCTCCTTGATCATCAGGAGGCGCACAGACTCGGCAAGCCGTGTGGTCAAACGGCCGGTGTAGGACACCTCGCAGCGGGCGACGATCAGACGCATGGGGCGAGGACACTACTGTCCCTTTCGGACAGTTGTTCTTCCGCCTCTTGTGGGAGCATCAGTCGATGAAGGGATCGAACATCGGCTTCGCCCTGTACGCGAGGGGCGAGGCGCCGGGGACGCTCGACGCGCGGTGGTCCTACGAGAACGCCTGGGGTGGCTCGGGGCAGGCGACCGGCGGTCCTCAGCAGGGTTTCACCGGGCGGTACCACATTCGCTACTTCCACGAGAACGGGGAGTTCTCCGACGAGTACGACCTGCAGATCGAGCGGACCGGCGATTTCTACGACGTGACGTGGCTGGTCGACGGCGAGATCGTCGCCGTCGGCGTCGGCATGGAGGTCGGAGACCGTCTCGCAGTCGGCTGGCGAAGGGTCGCCGACTAGCACGACGGTCACATCCCATCCGGACAGGTCGGCGCTTAGTCCCCGTTGGCCGCGGCCGCGAGCGCGGCACCTGCCGCCTCGTCGAGTGAAAGCTCCCATCCGCGCTGGATCTCGGCGGCGGCGACGTCCGCGCCGAGCGCTTTTCGAACCGATTCGAGAACTTGCTCGAACCAGGTCTGCTCGTACGGGCTCCGCACCCAGCCCAGATCCTCCTGCAGGCGCGAAGCCGCCCCGATGAGGCGTGCTGCCTCGGGGATCTTCGCCCGGAAGACCGCAAGCTCGGCCGAGGCTTCCAAGCAACCGGCCATGACCATCTTCGCATCCACCTTCATGCTCGTCTCGACTGCGAGACGTAGGTTCTTCGCGGCCGACGGGATCCTGCCGAGTCTGAGCTCGGCGAGTGCGACGTTGCAGAGAGCGAGTGCCATGCCCCATTCGTCGCCGAGTTCGCGGCGAAGCTCGCTGCTCCGGCCGCAGAAGTCGACGACCCGCTCCCAGTCGCCTGATTGAAGCGCGAGGTCTCCGATGTTGTTGAGGGCGATTGCGCCGTTCCAGCGATCGCCGATCCTCGCCGCCAGCTCGGCCAGTTCGGTGTAGATCGCCTCCCCCCGCGCCGCATCCCCGGAAGCAGAGGCCGTCTTGCCGCGCTCCCGAAGGGCGTCGGCCATTCCGTGCTCGTCGCCCACGGCCGCGAACGCGGCATAGGCCTCGTCGGCATGCCGACCCTGGCCCGCAACGTCGCCGATCCACCCGGCGATCGACGCGGCTGACTCGTGTGCCCGGGCGAGTAGCTCCGATGGTTGATCGGCCGCGCGCGGCAGGATCGCATCGAGCCACGCCTTTGCCTCCCCGAAGCCGCCGCGAAGCCACACGAAGAATGCGAGCCTTCCGACCAAGCGCAGCGCGAGCGTGAATTCGTGCTCGAGCGCGAACGTCATCGCGGCGCGCACGTTGTCGTAGTCGCCCGCCATTCGTTCGACCCATTGCTGTTGGTCGGGGCCGTGTCGCAGGTGTGGATCGGCGCGTTCCGCGAACGCGGTGAAGAATTCGGCGTGGCGCAGTCGCAGCGACTCGGCGTCGCCGGAGGCTTCCAGCTCGGCGGCCGCAAACTCGCGGATGGTCTCCAGCATCCAGTACCGACTGCCGCCTGCTTCCTCGCGACTGCGGACGAGGCTCTTGTCGATCAGCGACTGGAGCGTGTCGGCGTCTGCCGCGCAGACGTCCTCGGCCGCCTCGTAGGTGCAACCGCCCGCGAACACCGCAAACCGCCCGAACAGCCGGCGCTCATCCGGCGCGAGCAGGTCGTACGACCACCGGATCGTGGCGTCGAGCGTCTGCTGGCGCGGATCCGCGTCCCGCCCGCCTTTGAGCCCGACGCCTTTGCCCAACCGCACGAGCAACTCCTCGGGCGAGAAGATCGCGACGCGCGCGGCCGCGAGCTCGAGCGCGAGCGGGAGGTTGTCGAGACGGGTGCATAGCTCTGCGATCGCGGGCGTCTCGGTGAACGCCGGGCGCAGGGCGCGCGCTCGCGCCGTGAACAAGGTGGCGCCGTCGTGGTCGTCCAGCGACGGAACCATCCATGAATGCTCGCCCTGCAATTGCAGCCGTTCCCTGCTCGTCACGAGGAGCTTTGGCCCCTCGGATTCGCGGAGGAGGGCGATACTGGTCGCGACTTCGGGCAATAGGTGCTCGGCGTTGTCGATGAGCAACAGTGCGCGCTTCGCCGGCAGGGCATCGGCGAGAGTTTCCTCGACGGTGAACCCGGGTCGCTCCCGTACTTCGAGAGCCTTCGCGACGGCGTCCAGCGCAAGCGCGGGGTCGCGCAGCGCGGCGAGCGATATCCACCAGACCCCGTCGGGGGCGTCGTCGGCGATCTCGGCCGCGGCTTGCAAGGCCAGGCGGGTCTTCCCCGTCCCACCGGGCCCCGTGAGCGTCAGCAGCCGAAGGTCCTCTCGACGCAACAGGCCAACCACCTCGTCGAGGTCGCGCTTGCGGCCGACGAAAGGCGTAGCCGGGACGGGGAGGTTCGTGTGGTAGAGCGTCTTCAGCCGCGGGAAGTCCGTGTCGCCGAGCTGGTAGAGGCGCTCCGGCGCCAAGAGGTCCTTCAGGCGGTGGTCGCCGAGATCGCGGAGGGTCTCGTCCGCGACGAGTTCACGGGTCGCTTGCGACAGGAGGATTTGCCCACCGTGCCCGGCGGCGGCGATCCGCGCAGCGCGGTGGACGTCGATCCCGACGTAACCCTCGTCGGTTCTGACCGGCTCGCCGGTGTGGAGGCCCATGCGGACGCTGATCGGCCCGCCGCGGAGCGCTGCCTGTGCGCCCGAGGCGGCGGCGAGGGCATCGGACGCGCGCGGGAACGCGACGAAGAACGCGTCGCCCTGCGTGTCCACCTCGACGCCTCCGTGCCGCGAAAACGCCTCGCGTAACACACGGCGGTGCTCGCTCAACAGCTCCGCGTAGCGATCGCCGTGTTCGTGCAACAGCCGCGTCGAGCCCTCGATGTCCGTGAAGAGGAACGTGACCGTTCCGCCGGGAAGATCGCGCATACCCGGATGATCCAACCGCAGCGCACACACGTCCAGCTGCGCGTCTCCTGACCTCCAATGTGGCGCGCGTGCGACGGCAGAGGCGACGCTGCGGACATGTCTTTTCCGTGCGAGTGCTACGGGGTGGTCGAGGTGAGGCCGCGGCAGTGCGTCTGGCCCCACGTCTCCAGGTGCCGCATCGCAGCCGCCACCTTCGGCGTCGACAGCTTCCGGGAGGCGTCCGTCAGCTTCGCGAGCTGCTCGGCCGTCGGCGCCGTGCCGGCCTTGAAGCCGCTGTCGGCATAGACCTTCGCGAAGTCCGAGAACGCGTCGGCGAACGTCTTGAAGTCGCCCTTGATGGCGTCGGGCGCTGCGTCCGCGAGCGCCTTCAGCGCGTCGGCCTCGCGCGCCATGGCGACGGTGCCGTTCCCGGTTTGCGCAACCGAGCGCTGCACCTTCGCCGCGAGCGATGCGAGCTGGGTGCAGTTCTTCGCGTCGGCGAAGGACGTGCCGCCGGTGGCGGCGGTCGTCGTGGAACCGGCCTGCGCCGTCGTCGTCGTCCCGGCCGCCGAGCCGCCCGAGGTCGGGGGCGAGCTCGCCTTCTTCCCGCCGCCGCCGCACGCGGTGGCCGTCACAACGAGGACGGCTGCCGCCAGCGCGGCGCCGAGGATCCGTGTCTGCATCTTCGCCTCCTGCCGTTTACGAGGACGCAAACGTACGACGGCCGGCGCGCCGAGGCAAGCTCACACGGGCCGGATCAGCGTCATCCCGTCCCGGACGGACAGGATCACCTGAACCGTGCGGGGGTCGCGCGCGACGTGCTCGTTGAACTCGGCGATCGGCGGCCGATCTCCGTCGACCACACGGCCCGACGCGAGCGTGTTGTCCGCGACGATCAACCCTCGCTCCGACAGCCGGGGCAGCACCGCCTCGTAGTACCCGACGTAGCCCTCCTTGTCCGCGTCGATGAAGACGAGGTCGAAGGCGCCGTCGAGCCGTTCGATCGTGTCGATCGCCGGGCCGACGTGCAGCGCGATCTTCGAGCCGTGCGGCGAGCGGTCGAAGTACCGTTGCGCGAACGCGGCCCGCCCGGGGTCGAGCTCACACGCGTCGATGCGGCCTCCCTCGGGGAGGGCAGCCGCCATCGCGAGCGCCGAGTGGCCGCTGAACGTGCCGATCTCGAGCACCCGCTGCGGCCGGCCGAACCACACGAGCAGCTCGAGGAACCGCCCGGCGACCGGCCCGGTCAGCATCGACGTCGAGCCCAGCTTCTCGGCCGTCTCGGCCGAAAGCTCCGCGAGCAGCTCATCGTGCGGTGCGGAGAACCGCTCGAGGTACTCCTCGATGCGCGGGTCGACGATGTCCACGCGGCTAGGCTACCGGCACCCGACCGAGGAGTGAACGCGCATGCCCGGCCTCTGGCAACGATTCATGCTGATCTTCCGCGCGAAGGCGTCGAAGGCACTCGACCGCGCGGAGAACCCGAACGAGACGCTCGACTACTCGTACGAGCAGCAGTTGCAGCAGCTGCAGAACGTGAAGCGCGGCATCGCCGACGTGACGACGGCGAAGAAGCGCCTCGAGCTGCAGTACACGAGCATGCAGCAGCAGGTCGACAAGCTCGACGGTCAGGCGCGCCAGGCCGTGACGGCGGGGCGCGAGGATCTCGCCCGCGAGGCGCTGACGCGCAAGGCCGCGGTCCAGGGGCAACTCGAGGGGATCATGACCCAGGGCCAGCAGCTCGAGGCGCAGCAGCAGAAGCTGATCGAGGGCGAGCGGACGCTGCAGGCGAAGGTCGAGTCCTTCCGCACGCAGAAGGAGGTCATCAAGGCGCAGTACTCCGCCGCTGAGGCGCAGGTGCGGATCGGCGAGGCCGCGAGCGGGATCGGCGACGAGATGCAGGACGTCGGGCTTGCGATCGAGCGGGCGAAGGACAAGACCCAGCAAATGCAGGCGCGTGCGAACGCGATCGACGAGCTGACGAGTGCCGGCGCGCTCGAGGACATCACCGGCTCCGGCAACGACATCGACCGGCAGCTCGCGCAGATCTCCCAGAGCGGCCAGGTCGACGACGAGCTGGCGAAGATGAAGGCCGAGCTGGGGCAGGGCGAGCCCGCGAAGCAGATCGAGGGCGAGACTCCGCCGGCGTCCTAGATGCGCGAGGTCACGCTTGCGGCACGGCCGCGCGGCGCTCCGCAGGACGGGGACTTCGAGCTGCGTGAGGCGGGCGGCGCCGAGCCGGGCGACGGCGAGCTGCTCGTTCGGAACGTCTTCGTCTCGGTCGACCCCTACATGCGTGGGCGCATGACCGGCGTGCGCACGTACGTTCCGCCGTACGAGGTCGGCGACGTGGTGACCGGCGGTGCCGTCGGGCGAGTTGCGCGCTCGCGTGACGCCCGCTTCGCCGAGGGCGACTGGGTGCTGACGATGCTCGGCTGGCGCGAGGGCGGTGTCGTCCGTGCGGACCGCGCGCGAAGGCTCGACCCCGACGCCGCGCCGCCCTCGACCGCACTCGGCGTGCTCGGGATGCCGGGGCTGACGGCGTGGGTCGGGCTCCTCGACATCGGGCGGATCGAGGCGGGGGAGACGATCTACGTCTCGGGCGCGGCCGGCGCGGTCGGCAGCGCGGCGGCCCAGATCGCGAGGCTCAAGGGGCTGCGCGTGATCGGGAGCGCGGGCAGCAGCGACAAGGTCGAGTGGCTGCGCTCGCTCGGGATCGAGGCGTTCGACTATCGGGAGACCGAGGCGAAGCAGGCACTTGCGGATGGGATCGACGTGTACTTCGACAACGTCGGCGGGGCGCAACTCGAGGCCGCGCTCGCCGCAATCCGGCCTTACGGTCGCGTGATCGCGTGCGGCGCCATCTCGCGCTACAACGACGAGCGCCCGGAGCCGGGGCCGCGCAACCTCTTCCTGATGGTGACGAAGCGGCTCCGCCTGCAGGGCTTCATCGTCAGCGACCACGACGACCGCTACCCGGACTTCGTGGCCGAGGTCGCGCCGTGGGTGCGCGACGGGAGCCTCCGCTACCGCGAGACGATCGTCGACGGGATCGAGAACGTCCCCGCAGCGTTCGTCGGCCTCTTCCACGGCGACAACGTCGGCAAGATGCTCGTCCGCGTGGGCATCGACTAGGACGGATAGGCGAAGGCGATCTGCGTCGAGCCGAGCAGCGCGCCTCCACGGATCGTGAACGCGCACGGGAACGGCCCGCGCGACGGCGGCACCGGGATCGACGTGCTCCACGACGGCAGCCCCGAAAGGTTCTTCGAAACGACGGCCGAGCCGTCGAGGTCGATCTCCAGTGTCGTCGTCGCCTTCGGTAGCAGCGTCAGGTGCAGCGAGCCGCCGGCGCACCCGAAGACCGTGACGGTCGCCGGGCCGGTCATGTCGCCGTTCGGCTGCACGCCGGTGATCATCGTGGCGAGGCGCGCCGGCTTCGCCAGTCGCCACAGGGTCAGCCCGTACTGGTTCGGGCCACGATCCTGCTTCGCGACGGGATCGCCTCGGAGCGTGAGCGCGTCGTTCGCGACGGCGTAGGGCTCGTCGATCGGCAGCCGGCCGTCGAGCCGCGTCGGGACCTGGACCTGGTGGATCGGCCCGGCGACCTCATGCGGCGCGAGCGAGACGACGCGGCGGATCCGCGGGTTCCAGAAGCGCTGCTCCCAGACGACCGGGCCGCCCGCGAGGTCGCCGTTGAAGACGTACGCGACGTCCCCGGCGGCGTCTCGCTGGATCCAGTCGCGCGGCGTCCCGACCAGCACCTGCTGCGCCCCGGCGGCGTACGGCTCGACCAGGTCGGCCGCCTTCACCGACGTCCACACGAGCAGGCCGAGGACGACGAGCCCGACCGCCTCCATGAAGGGGGCGAAGCGGAACAGCACGAGGAGGGCCGCCGCCGCCACCGAGACCGCCGTCAGCGGCCGCCAGCCGCCGGGGCTCTGCAGCAGCAGCGCGATGCCCGGCGAGTCCGGGAACGCGTCCCAGTTGACGACGTCGTTCCACGGCGTCGCAACCAGGATCGCAAGCAACCCGAACGCCGTGAGCGAGGTTGCGACGCGCGGCCGCGGAGCCCCGCGCCCGAGCCAGAGCGCGAACGCCGCAAAGTAGAGCGGCGGCAGCGCAGCGAGGTCGCGCTCGAGCAGGTGCGGGGCATACCTCGAGCCGAAGAAGCCGACCTGCACGCCCACCAGAACGGTGGCGCAGACCGTCACCGAGACGAGCGAGCGCGCGGCGGCGTCGTCGCGGTCGCCCAGCGAGCGGACGGCCAGCAGGACGAGCGCTCCGGCCGGCACGACCCCGACCGCGAGCACCAGGTAGGCAAGATGCTCACCCGTCAGCCGGAGGCCGGAGCCGAGGTGGTAGCCGCCGGTGACGGCAGCCTCGTACGCGCCGAAGGCACGGGGCAGGAGGAGGACGACCGCGGCGCCGAGCACGAGCAGGGCCCAGAGCGGCCAGAAGCGCGCGAGCTGCTCGCGCCGCCGCCGGAGAGCGGCATCGACGAGCACGGCGCCGCCGAAGACCGGCAGCAGCACGGCACCCTGCACGCGGGTCCCGACCGCCGCGGCGATCAGCGCAAGCGCGATCCCCTGCCGGCGATACGAGGGGCTCTCGACCGCGCGGATGCTCGCGAACAGCGCAGCCGTCGCGAGCGGGTAGTAGAGCACCTCGGTCATCACGTAGCCCGAGAAGAGGACGATCGGCGCGGCGAGCGTGAGCGCGGCGGCGAGCAGGCTCGGGAGCACTCCGGCGTGGCGGCGGGTGAACGCGTAGACGGGGACGGCCGCCAGCGACATGACGAGCGCCTGGACCGGCTTCAGGAGGGCGTAGCCCGTCCCGAGGCTCCCTACCGAGAGCGGGCCGCCGGCGAACGCGGGGTAGAGGACGCTGTAGCCGGCGCCCGACTGGCCGAAGAGCGGCAGGCGCCCGTGGTCCCAGAGCCCGAGCGCGCGCACGGCGTAGATCGCCTCGTCGGGCATGATCCACAGCCCCGCGACCGTTCGTCCCGCGAGCCAGTGGAGGAGCGTCGAGAGCCCGACCAGCCCCGGCAGCGCGAGCGTCAGAGAGGCGCGTCGAAGAGCGCGAGCCAACGGGTGAGGTCCTGCTCGATCGGGAGCTCCTTCTCGAGCTTCGCCTTCAGCTCGAGCTCCGTCGCGTTGTCGCGCTCCGCCTTGCCGATCGGGATGAACGGCCAGAAGGCGCCGCGCTTGAAGCCGTAGATCCAGTAGACGGGATGCGCGCCGCCGTCGAACTTGAAGAGCGCCGCGAGCAGCTGCTCGCCGAACCCCTGCGCGGTCAGCTCCGACGCGAGCGTGTGCGCGGTGCCGACGATGTCCTCCAGATCGGGGTCGTGGACGATAATCCAGTCGAAGCCGTACTCGTCGCTCTTGCGCTCGACGGTCGACCCGAACTGCTTCGCCACCGCCTCGAGCAGCTTGTCGATGTCGTCGAAGGCGCTCCGGAACTCACCCGACGACTGCGGCTTGAAGGTGATCGCGCCGACGCTTGCGCTCTTCAGCCCCAGCTCGACCTGCAGCGTCACCGCCGCGGTCGTGAGGGCGAAGAGCCGGTCGTCCTTCGGCCCCGGCAGCTTCTTGCGACCGGAGAGAATGTCGCGCAGCCCCACGTGGGGAGGCTAGACGAAGCGCTCAGGCGACCGGACGGCCCATCTCGCGCGCGATCTCGGCGAGGGCGGCGAGCCGCTTCTCCATCGGCGGGTGATCCATGAAGAGCTCGGCGGCGGCGCTCTTGACCTTCGCCGGCACGATGAAGAAGGCGTTCATGCCCTCGACCTGGCGGAGGTCGCGGTTCGGGATCAGCGTCATCTGCGACGAGATCTTCTGCAGCGCGCTCATCAGGTACTCGGGCGCGCCCGTGATCAGCGCCGAGCCGCGGTCGGCCGCGTACTCGCGGTAGCGCGAGATCATACGGATCAGGATGAAACTGATCACGTAGACCAGCATCGAGACGAGGAACACGATCAGCCAGACGGGCGGGCCGTTGTTGTCGCGCCGGTTCCCGCCGCCCCACATGCCGGCGTAGAGCCCGAAGCGCGTGAGCATCGCCGCGAGCATCGCGAAGAAGCTCGCGAGCGTCATGACGAGCACGTCGCGGTTCGCGATGTGCGAGAGCTCGTGCGCGAGAACGCCCTCGACCTCGCGCGGCTCGAGCCGCTCCCAGAGGCCCGTCGTGACGCACACGGCCGCGTGCTTCGGCGAGCGGCCGGTCGCGAACGCGTTCGGCACGGGTGTGTCCATGACGGCGATCTTCGGCTTCGGCAGATCGGCCATCGCGCACAACCGCTCGACCATGTCGTGCAGCTGCGGCGCCTCTTCGCGCGAGACGACTTTCGCGCCGGCGGCGGCGAGCGCGAGCTTGTCGGAGGTGTAGTACTGGAAGAACGCCATCGCGATCACGATCACGAGCATCGGGACGAGGCCGACGTTCAGGACGTTGAAGAGGACGACCGCGAAGATCACGTAGAGCAGGCCGAGGAGCCCGCTTGTGAGGATCATCCGCATCGTCAGGCCGGCATCGCGGCCGAATGACCTGCGCTTCATGACCGGGATTGTAGGGATGCTGCTGCACGTGCAGCCGTGCGCTTAACCCGCGGTGAACAGCACGGGTGCCGTATACACTCGCGCTCGTGCGCCGACTCCTCCCGCTCGTCCTCGCCGTCGTGCTCGTGGTCGCAGCGGGCTGCTCGTCCTCCAAGCCGGGGGAGAAGACGGTCTCGCCGCTCCCGACGAAGGTGACCGGGACGCTGCCGAAGCAGCAGAAGGCGACGGTTCCCAAGCAGTACCAGGGCGGCGACCCGACGGCCGGGAAGCAGGTGTTCGCGAGCGCCGGCTGCGTCGGCTGCCACACGCTCGCCGACGCGAACGCGCACGGCACGGTCGGGCCGAACCTCGACCAGGCGAAGCCGCCGCTCTCGCTCGCCGTCGCGCGCGTGACGAAGGGCGCCGGCGCGATGCCGTCGTTCAAGGGGCAGCTCTCCGACAAGCAGATCGCCGACGTCACCGCCTACGTCGTCAAGGCGACCGGCGGCAACGCCAACGGCTAGCTCGATCCGGCTGCGGCTCCCCGACGACTTCCCGCGCGACGTGCGCGTCGTCGCGAGCGACTTCGATCGCACCCTCGTCTGGACCGACACGACGCTGCATCCGCGCACGATCGCGGCCATGCGCCGCGCGCACGACGCGGGCGTGCCGGTGATCGTCGTCACCGGCCGCATGGTCAAGTCGGTGCGGCAGGCGCTCGAGCCGGCCGGGGTGGCGGCGCCCGTGATCGCCTACCAGGGTGCCGTCGTCACCGACGAGGAGGGTCGCTGGCTGCGCCACGAGCCGATCCCACTCGAGCTCGCCCGCGAGATCGTCGCCGTCGTGGGCGAGGAGGGCTACTCGCCGAACGTGTACGTCGACGACGAGCTGTACGTGGCGAGCGACACCGAGGCGGCGCGCGCCTACGCGCGGCTGAACCGGATCGACTTCCACGTGGTGGGCCCGCTGCTCGACTGGCTCGCCGAGCCGCCGACCAAGCTCGTCTGCGTCGGGGAGCCCGACGCCCTCGACGAGCTCGAGCCGCGCATGAAGGAGCGCTTTGCCGGCCGGGCGCACGTGTCGAAGTCGCTGCCGCACTTCCTCGAGTTCGCACAGGACGGCGTGACGAAGGGCGCCGGCATGGACTTCCTCGCCGAGCAGCTCGGCTTCACGAAGGAGCACACGGTGGCGTTCGGCGACGGCGAGAACGACGTCGAGCTCGTCGAGTGGCCCGCGTTCGGCGTCGCCGTCGCGAACGCGCACGAGCGGGTGAAGGCCGTCGCCCGGTGGGTCTGCCCGCCGGCCGAGGACGAGGGCGTGGCGCAGGTGCTCGAGGCGCTTCTAGACTCGAAGCCGTGATCGACCTCAGGGCAGCCCGCGCGGATCCCGAGCGCTACCGCGCCGCGCTCGCGCGCAAGGCCGCGGCCGGGGTGTTCGACGAGCTTCTCGCGGCCGACGAGCGCAAACGGGAGCTGCAGACGCAGGTCGAGGAGCTGCGCGCGCGCACGAAGCCGAAGGGCAAGCCGACGCCCGAGCAGCTCGAGGAGCTGAAGGCCGTGAAGCAGCGGCTGCAGCCGCTCGAGGTGGAGCTCACCGAGGCGGAGGAGCGGGTGCAGGCCCTGCACGACCGCGTCCCGAACCCGCCGGCCGACGACACGCCGGACGGCTTCGCCGAGGAAGACGCCGTCACGGTGGGCATCGAGGGCGAGCCGCCGTCGTTCGGCTTCGAGCCGCGCGACCACCTGGAGCTCTCGGCCGCGCATGGCTGGATCGACGTCGAGCGCGGCGGCAAGGTGTCGGGCTCCCGCTTCGTCTACCGCGTCGGCGACGTCGCGCTGCTCGAGCTCGCGCTCTACCGCTGGGCACTCGACCGCATCACGCAGAAGGGCCACGTGCCGGTGCTGCCGCCCGTGCTCGTGCGCGAGGAGGCGATGTTCGGCACGGGCTTCTTCCCGTCCGACAAGGGCGACTTCTACGCCGTCCCTGAG
>JAICYG010000175.1 GCA_025934335.1 Thermoleophilia bacterium
CGTCAGGAACTCGAAGAACCCGAACCAGGCGAGCTCGTGGAGGATGACCGCGAGCGGGTAGAGGAAGACGATCTCGATGTCGAAGAGGATGAAGAGCATCGCCGTCAGGTAGAAGCTGACGGTGAAGCGCTGCCGCTTCGGCGGCCCCTTCGAGACGCCCGACTCGAACGGGATCGTGCGGGCGCGCACACGGCGGTGCGGCCGCTGCGCGAAGACGAAGCTCCCGATCATCATCGTCGCCGGGATCATCAGGGCGAAGAGCCCGTAGATCGCGAACGGCAACCAGTCGTCGAACACGTTCCGCCTCCTCCGGTTCCGGCGTCGGACGCTAGCAGCACGAACGAGCTCGGGAGGCGTGTAACCATCGGCGTTGCAGCTGTCACGAACTGCCGCGCGGGTTCCGTCGCCGGGGCCGGTGGGTACACTTTTCCCCATGGCCACCGTCGAGCAATCCGAGACCACCCTCGTCACCCTCACCGAGCGCGCCGCCACGAAGATCGGGGCGCTGATGGCGGAGGAGCCCGCCGGCGAGGCCGAGGTCCTTCGCGTCGCCATCCAGGGAGGAGGCTGCAGCGGGTTCGAATACGCGCTCGGATTCGACCGCGGCGCCCAGGAAGGCGACCACGAGCTCTCCTACCACGGCGTCAAGGTCGTCGTCGACCCGTTCAGCGCGCCCTACCTGCAGGGCTCGACGATCGACTTCCTGGAGACTCTCAAGGAGTCGGGCTTCAAGATCGACAACCCGAACGTCGTCGCGGCGTGCGGGTGCGGCTCGAGCTTCCAGGTCGCGGACGGGGAGGATCCCGGCTGCGGCACGAGCTCCGGCTGCGGTCACGCCCACTGAGCTCGCGCGTCCCGTGAGCGACGGCGTCGTCCTCGACGGGCTCGTCAAGACGTGGCGCGGCCCGTCCGGCCCGATCCGGGCGGTCGACGGGATCGACGTCGGCATCGCGCCCGGCGAGACGGTGGCGCTGCTCGGCCCGAACGGCGCCGGCAAGTCGACGACGATCGACCTGCTGCTCGGGCTGGCGCGGCCCGACGCGGGCGCCGTCACCGTCTTCGGCCGGCCGCCGACTGCGGCCGTCGACGACGGGCTCGTCGGAGCGATGCTGCAGACCGGGCAGCTGATCCGCGACCTCTCGGTGCGCGAGCTCGTGGCGATGTTCGCGTCCCTCTACCCGCAGCCGCTTCCGGTCGACGAGGCGATCGAGCTCGCCGGGCTCGAGCCGCTCGCAGACCAGCGCACACAGAAGCTCTCGGGGGGAGAGACGCAGCGGACGCGTTTCGCGCTCGCGCTCGTCACCGATCCCGAGCTGCTCGTTCTCGACGAGCCGACCGTGGCGATGGACGTCGAGTCGCGGCACGCGTTCTGGTCGGCGATGCGCGAGCTCTCCTCCCGCGGCAAGACGATCCTCTTCGCGACCCACTACCTCGATGAGGCCGACACGAACGCCGACCGCATCGTGGTGATGGCGCATGGGCGCGTCGTCGTCGACGGCCCGCCGACCGCGGTGAAGGCACGGGTGGGCACGCGCACGATCCGGGCGACGCTGCCCGACGCGGCGGAGGCCGAGCTCACGGCCCTTCCGGGCGTCAACGGCGTGGCGCTGCACGGCGACGCGGTCACGCTCGTCTGCGCCGACTCCGACGCGGCGCTGCGCGCCCTGCTCGAGCGGTATCCCGCGGCTCGCGACCTCGAGGTCGCCGGCGCCGGCCTCGAGGAGGCGTTCCTCGAGCTGACGAGGGAGCAATGAGCGGGGCCGCCTACCTCCGTTTCGAGCTGCGGCGGACGTTCCGGAACCGACGCTTCCTCTTCTTCTCGCTCGGGTTCCCGATCGCCCTCTACTTCCTGATCGCGGGGCCGAACCGCGGCGAGCTGAACTTCGGCGACAGCGGCATCTCGGCACCGCTCTATTACATGGTCGCGCTGGCCGGCTTCGGGACGATGATGGGAATGGTCTCGACCGGCACGAGGATCGCGGGCGAGCGCCAGGTCGGCTGGACGCGCCAGCTGCGCGTGACGCCGCTCTCGTCGAGTGCATACCTGCGCGCGAAGATCCTGACCGCCTACGCGCTCGCGGCCGTCAGCATCGCCGCGCTCTACCTCGCCGGCGCGGCGCTCGGGGTCTCGATCGCGCCCGGCCGGTGGGTGGAGATGACCCTGTTGATCGCGGTGGCGCTCCTGCCGTTCGCGGCGCTCGGCATCTTCCTCGGGCACCTTCTGAACGTCGATGCGATCGGCCCTGCGACGGGCGGCACGGTCACGATCCTCGCGTTCATCGGCGGCACCTGGTTCCCCGTCACGAGCGGCGTCCTGCATGCGGTCGGCCAGTGCGTGCCCTCCTACTGGCTCGTCCAGGCGGCCCACGTGGCGCTCGGCGGCGGCGCCTGGGGGCCGGAGGGCTGGGGCGTGGTCATGGGCTGGACGGCGGCGCTCGCCGCCGCCGCGCGTTGGGCGTACCGGCGCGACACGGCCCGCGCCTAGCACGCCCGTCCTAGCAGGAAAGCCCTTTACGGCGGCCAATGGACGCGCGAGGATTCGCACAAGCCCATCGTCCGAAAGGAAGGCAGGTCCATGAACAAGCTGAACGCACTGCCGCTCGGCCGGAAGCTCGTTCTCGGCGCGGGAGTGCTGCTCTTCATCGACACGTTCCTGCAGTGGCAGCAGGTCTCGTTCGGGCCGATCTCCGCGGGCCGCAACGCCTGGCACGGCTTCTGGGGCGTGCTGATGTGCCTGATGGTGATCGTGCTCCTGCTCTGGACTGCTGCGCGGGCGTTCGACGTGGCCCTGCCGGCGCAGGTGCCGGACGGCCTCCTCACGCTCGCGCTCGGCGTGCTGATCCCGCTCTTCGCCCTGCTGAAGGCGATCACCGACGACGCCGTCCACTGGCCCGCCTGGGTCGGTGTCATCCTCGGCGCCGCGGTCGCCTACGGGGCGTGGCTCGTGTTCTCGGCGAGCGGCGAGAAGCTGCCGTCGATGCAGGCGCGCGACACGGCCTGAAACACCCAGGCTAGGCTCGGGCCGATGGCGCTGAAGGTGGCAATCATCGGCTCGGGCCCGGCCGGCTTCTATGCGGCCGACGCGCTCCTGAGAAGCGACGACCCGCCGGTCGAGGTCGACATGATCGACCGCCTGCCGACGCCGTGGGGGCTCGTCCGGCTCGGCGTCGCGCCCGACCACGAGAACATCAAGGCGGTCTCGCGCGCGTTCGAGAAGACGGCCGCGCGGCCGGGGTTTCGCTTCTTCGGGAACGTCGAGGTCGGCTCGACCGTCTCGCACGAGGAGCTGATCCGGCTCTACGGCGCCGTCGTCTACACGGTCGGCGCCCAGACCGACCGCCGGCTGGGCATTCCAGGGGAGGATCTGCCCGGGTCCTGGCCCGCCACGGCGTTCGTCGCCTGGTACAACGGCCACCCGGACTTCCAGGAGCTGTCGTTCGACCTGGCCACGGAGCGGGTCGTCGTGATCGGGAACGGGAACGTGGCGATCGACTGCGCGCGCATGCTGGCGCTGACCGCGGACGAGCTCGCCCCCACCGACACGACCGACCCCGCGGCCGAGGCCATCGCCGCCTCGCCGGTCCGCGAGATCCTGATGCTCGGCCGCCGCGGGCCTGTCCAGGCCGCCTTCACCCCGCCGGAGCTGAAGGAGCTCGGTGAGCTGGCGGGCGCGGAGCCAATTGTGGACGCGAACGATCTCGGTCTCGATCCCGCGAGCCTGGCCGCGCTCGAAGCAGACCGGGATCGCGCGAAGAGGAACTACGACCTCCTGCAGGAGTACGCCGGGCGCGAGCCGGAGGGGAAGCCGCGCCGGATCGTGCTCCGCTTCCTCGTCTCGCCGGTCGCGATCCTCGGCGAGGAGCGGGTGGAGGCGGTGGAGGTCGTCCACAACGAGCTGGTCGACGAGGACGGCCGCATCGCCGCGCGCCCGACGGGCGAGACGGAGGTGATCCCCTGCGGCCTCGTCCTGCGGAGCGTCGGCTACAAGGGCGTCCCGCTGCCGGGGGTCCCCTTCGACGAGCAGAGCGGCACGATGCCGAACGAGGGCGGCCGCGTTCAGGGTGCCGAGCGCACGTACGCCGCGGGCTGGATCAAGCGCGGCCCGAGCGGCGTCATCGGCACGAACAAGAAGGACGCGGCCGAGACGGTCGCGCTGCTGCTCGAGGACGCGCGCGCCGGCAAGCTTGCAAGTGTTGACTCAACACAAAGTCTCGAGGCGCTCCTCGACGAGAAGGGCGTGCGGTACGTCGAGTACGCCGGCTGGCAGGCGATCGATGCCGCAGAGCGGGCCGCCGGAGAGCCGCGCTCGCGGCCGCGGGTGAAGCTCGCCTCCTGGGAGGGGCTGCTCTCGACGGGCTGCGGCCCCGGGGAGCTAGCCTCCAGGCGTGACTGACACCGCATCCACATCGAAGGAGTTGTGGGGAGGCGAGACCCGCAAGGCGATCGCCAACTTCCCCGTCTCCGGCGAGCCGATCCCGACGCCGGTGGCGCGGTGGCTCGGCCGGATCAAGGGTGCCGCCGCTCGCGTCAACGCCGAGCTGGGACTGCTCGACGGCGACAAGGCGGAGCGGATCGCGCAGGCGGCCGACCGCGTCGCGGGCGGCGAGCTCGACGACCAGTTCCCGATCGACGTCTTCCAGACCGGCTCGGGCACCTCGTCGAACATGAACGCGAACGAGGTGATCGCGACGCTCGCCGGTGACGACGTCCACGCGAACGACGACGTCAACATGGGGCAGAGCTCGAACGACGTCTTCCCGTCGGCGGTGCATCTCGCCGCGCTCGACGAGACGGTGCACGACCTGCTGCCCGCTCTCGACGGGCTTGCGCAGGCACTCGAGGCGAAGTCGAAGGAGTTCGACGACGTCGTCAAGTCGGGCCGCACGCACTGGATGGACGCCGTCCCGGTCACGCTCGGGCAGGAGTTCTCCGGCTACGCGGCCCAGGTGCGTCAGGGCTACGAGCGCGTCGGCTCGACGCTCGAGCGGCTCGGCCGGATCCCGCTCGGCGGCACGGCGGTCGGCACGGGCCTGAACACGCATCCCGAGTTCGCTGCTCGCGTGCGCGCGC
>JAICYG010000056.1 GCA_025934335.1 Thermoleophilia bacterium
CGCCGTGTGGACCGCGAACCTGACTGCGTTCCTGCTCGGCGCCGGGATGTACGCGTCCTTCATCGTCTTCCCGCAGTTCGCCCAGCTGCCGAAGAGCACCGGCTTCGGCTACGGCGCGTCGGTCGTCGGCTCCGCTCTGTACCTCCTACCCTCCACGGCGGGCATGTTCGTGTTCGGCTTCGCCGCCGGGCACATCGCGCGCCGGTTCGGATCGAAGACCGCGCTCGTCTCCGGCTCGGTCGTCACGGCCGGGTCGTTCGGCCTGATGGCCGTGCAGCACGACCACGTCTACGACATGCTGATCAGCTCGGCGCTCCTCGGTATCGGCATCGGCCTCGCGTTCTCGGCGCTCGGCAACATCGTCGTCCAGGCGGTCGCCGAGCACCAGACGGGCGTCGCGAGCGGCATGAACACGGTCATGCGCACGATCGGCGGGGCGCTCGGCGGTCAGCTCACCGCGACGTTCCTCGCGAACCACGTCCGCGACGGCCTGCCCACGCTCACCGGGTTCATCGACGGCTTCGTGCTCTCGACGGCGTTCCTGGCGGTCTGCACGCTTGCGGCGTTGCTCGTGCCGGCGCAGCGCGCCCCCGGCTTCCGCCGCCGGCTCGTCGCCGCCGACTGATGGTGCGCGTCAGGTTCGCGCCGAGCCCGACGGGAACCCTGCACGTCGGCAACGCGCTGAGCGCGGTTGCGAACCGCCGGTTCGGCGACCACCTGCTGCTACGGATCGACGACACGGACTCAGCGCGGAACGTGCCCGACGGTGAGCAGGCGATCCTCGACGACCTGCGCTGGCTCGGCGTTGGGTGGGACGACGGGCCGGTGCGGCAGAGCGAGCGGGCCGAGCGTCACCTCGAGGCGGCGCGCGCCGCCGGGCTACCGCAGCGCTTCGAGGGAGTCATGCTGTGGCGCGACGACGGACGACCGACGTTCCACCTCGCAAGCGTCGTCGACGACTCCGACTTCGGGATCACGCACGTGATCCGGGGCTCGGACCACCGCCCCAACGAGGAGCTGCACGCGGCGCTGCACCGGGCGCTCGGGACGAAGCCGCCGCACGTCGTGCACCACGGCCTCGTCGTCGGCGACGACGGCAAGAAGCTGTCGAAGCGGGCGGCGGGGGCGACGGTCGCGTCGCTACGCGATGCCGGCTTCCCGGCCGAGGCCGTGCGTGCGTATCTCGAGGAGCTCGACCTGCCGCGTCACGACGTGCATCTCGACCTCGACCGCATCCGCTCGCTGTCGGTCGACGTGCTCGCGCGCCTCGACGACGAGGAGCTCGCCGCCCGCGTCGGCGTCCCGACGGAAGCGGCGGCCCTCGTGCGCGGCGCGCACGACCTCGTCGAGGCGCGACAGCTCGCACTCGCCGTGCTCGAGCCGCCTGGTGTTGAGTCAACACAAACTTCCAGTCCGCCAACCCTGGAGCGGTTTTGCGAGCTGCGGTCGCCTCTTCCGGACGTGCTCTCGAAGGACGAGGCGAAGTCGGTCGTGCGCGAGCTGAAGGCGGTCGGCGGCAACCTGCGCGCGCTGCGCGTCGCGCTGACGGGCGCCGAGCGAGGCCCCGAGCTCTGGGCGGTACTGAGGGCGCTGCCGCGGGACGAGGCACTGCGCCGCGCACTACGCTGAGGCGATGCGCCTGTACGACACGTGGTCGCGCTCGCTCGTCGAGCTGCCGGAGCCGCCCGGCCCCGTCCGCATGTACTTCTGCGGGCCGACCGTCTACGCGCGCGCACACATCGGGAACGCACGTCCGTTCGTCGTCGGCATGTGGCTGCGCGCGTGGCTGCGCGCGAACGGTTACGACGCGGAGCTCGTCCACAACATCACCGACATCAATGACAAGATCTACGACGCGGCGCCCGGCGCGAGCGCCGAGCTCGCCGCACGCGCCACACAGTGGTACCTCGACGACACGGGCGACCTCGGCCTCGGCATGCCAGACCACCTGCCCAGGGCGACGGACTCCGTGCCGGCGATCGTCGCGTTCATCGAGGAGCTGATCGCCCACGGCCACGCCTACGAGAGCGGCGGCGACGTCTACTTCAGCGTCGCGAGCCACCCTGAATACGGCAGGCTCTCGGGCCAGCGCCCGGACCAGGTCGAGCAGGGCGAGGAGCCGACCGCGCTCAAGCGCGACCCGCGTGACTTCGCGCTCTGGAAGACGAACAAGCCGGCGACCGAGGACACGTGGTGGGACTCACCCTGGGGACGCGGCCGGCCCGGCTGGCACATCGAGTGCTCCGTGATGGCGGAGCAGATCTACGGCCCCGCGTTCGAGATCCACGGCGGCGGCCTCGACCTCGTGTTCCCGCACCACGAGAACGAAGTGGCGCAGTCGCACGCGCTCGGCCACCCGTTCGCGCAGATCTGGGCGCACAACGGAATGCTCCGTTTCACCGGCGAGAAGATGTCGAAGTCCACCGGAAACGTCGCGACCATCCGCGACGCGCTCGAGCAGTGGGGGAGTGAGACGATCCTCGTCTTCTTCCTGACCGCCTCGTGGCGGAAGCCGATCGACTACTCCGAGGAGACGATGCGCCAGGCGGCCGCGCGCCGCGACACGCTGCGCAACGCGTTCACGCTGGAGCCGGCGCCGGTCGAGGAGGAGCGGTGGCGCGCGTTCGTTGTGACGCTCGACGACGACTTCGACACGCCGGCCGCGCTCGCGGTGCTGCACGAGTGGGCGACGGTGGGGCAGCTCGAGCTGCTGCGGCGCGGCCTCGCGATCTTCGGCCTCGAGTCGCTCGCCGAGCGCGAGGAGGCACCGCCCGAGGTGCGCGACCTCGCCGAGCGCCGCGCCCGCGCGCGCACGGAGCGGGACTTCGAGACGTCCGACCGGCTGCGCGACGAGCTGGGCGCGCTCGGCTGGGAGATGCGCGACGAGCCAGGCGGCGGCTACATGCTCGTCCGGCGTGCCTGATCTGGTCTACGGCCGCCGGCCCGTCCGCGAGGCGCTTCGCGGCCGCCGCGAGGTGCTCGAGATCTGGGCGACCGAACGCGCGGTGAAGGCAGAGCCGTGGCTCGCCGAGGCACGCCCGAGGCAGAAGGCCGAGCGTGACCTCTCGGAGCGTGCCGGCACGCGCGACCATCAGGGCGTGCTGGCGCTCGTCGAGCCGTTCGGCTACGCCGACGCGTATCAGCTCGCGGCCGGCGAGCGGCCGCTGCTCGCGGTGCTCGACCGGGTCACCGATCCGCGCAACCTGGGCGCCGTCTGCCGGAGCGCCGAGGGGGCCGGGGCGACCGGCGTCGTCGTGCCGGCGCACGGCTCCGCGGTCGTCACGCCCGCGGTCGCGCGTGCATCCGCCGGTGCGGTGGAGCACCTGCCGGTCGCCGTCGTCACGAACCTCGCCCGCTACCTCGAGGAGGTGAAGGGCGGCGACCTGTGGGTGTTCGGCGCCGCCGGCGAGGCCTCGTCGAGGCCGATGTGGGAGACGGATCTCTCCGGCGGGCTCGCACTCGTGCTCGGCGCGGAGGGGAAGGGCCTGCGTCCGCTGGTCCGCCGGACGTGTGACGCGCTCGTCTCGATCCCGCTCCATGGTCGGGTCGAGTCGCTGAACGTGTCGGTCGCCGCGGCGCTTCTCCTGTACGAGGCACGCCGCCAGCGGCAAGGCGAGTAAACGGGTCCACTGCAATTGGGTCTTGTGCTCCTTGCGGGACCTTGCTAGATTCACCTCGACCTAAGGGTGAGAGTTCGGCGATCGATCGCCGAGCAACCACTCCAAATCGTCCGCAAATTCCGGGGGTTCAGGCGTGGCTGTCCGCACCGCAACCGTCCAGAAGTCACCGCAGAAGGCTCAACGAGAGCTTGAGGATCTCCAGCTCGTCATGAAGGCGCGAAACGGCTCGGGCGCCGCGATGGATGCCTTGATCCGCAGGTACACGTCGTTCGTCCGGCTCAAGGCCAGCTCGTATTTCCTCGCCGGGGGCGACTCGGATGACCTGATCCAGGAGGGGCTCGTCGGCCTCTACAAGGCGGTGCGGGACTTCCGCCCGGACAAGGAGACGTCGTTTCGCTCGTTCGCCGAGCTGTGCGTCACCCGCCAGATCATCACGGCGATCAAGACGGCGACGAGGTTCAAGCACGCGCCGCTCAACTCGTACGTCTCGTTCAGCCACACTCCCGCCGGGCAAGAGGGCGACGACTGCACGCTCGGCGACGCACTGCCGGGGCCGGCCGTGAACGACCCCTCGGTGCGGGTGATCTCGACCGAGGAACTGCAGTCACTCGTCGGCTGCCTCTCGACGACGCTCTCGCCGCTCGAGTCGGACGCGCTGCGCCTCTACCTGGAGGGGTCGTCGTACGAGCAGATGGCGGACGAGCTCGGCTGCGACACGAAGACGATCGACAACGCGCTCCAGCGCGTGAAGCGGAAGATCCTCACGCACCAGAGCTCGCGCGCCGTCCTGCAGTAGAAGGTTCTCTGACACCATGAGGTGTCAGACACCAGTGCGCGCGCCGGAGTAGCTCAGCTGGTAGAGCGCCTCTCTTGTAAAGAGGATGCCAGGGGTTCGAGTCCCCTCTCCGGCTTGTATCCCAGCGGGCGCCTCTAGGCCTCGCCCGCAGGCGACCCAACCCTGTCGAGAGCCGCCGCGAGGTCCGCCCACAGCTCCTCGACGTCCTCGACGCCGACCGAGAGGCGCAGCAGGCCGCGCGGCACGCGGTCGCCCTCCCAGCGGTGGCGGCTCTCGATCGAGCTGCGGACGCTGCCGAGCGAGGTCATGTTCGCGATGATCGTCGTCGACGTCTCGACCAGGCGCGCCCCGTCGTCGGCGACGTCGAAAGAGATCAGGCCGCCGATGCCCGGATGACGCACGCGAAGGACCGCCGGGTGCCCGCCGAGGCGGCGCGCCAGCTCGATCGCACTGTCCGTCTGACGCCGCACGCGTAGCTCGAGCGTCGTGAGGCCACGCAGGAGCGAAGCGGCCGCATCCGGTGACGCCGAGAGCCCGAGTCGCAGGCGCACCTGGTACAGCCGCTCGCGCCGCGCCGCGTCGCGCGTCACCGTCGCGCCGAGCAGAGCGTCGTGGTGCCCCGTCAGGTACTTCGTCGCCGAGTGCAGCGAGACGTCGGCGCCCTCGTCGAGAGGGCGCAGGAAGACCGGCGTCGAGACGGTCGCATCGCACACGACGAGACCCGGATGCGTGCGCAGCGCCTCCCAGTCCGGGAGCGTCAGGAACGGGTTCGCCGGCGCCTCGACCCACACGAGGTCGGCTTTCTCGGGCGGCGGCCCGGTCTGGTCGAACTCGATCACATTCAGCCCCCACCGCGCGAGCTCGGTGAGCGTGACGCCCGTGCCGTAGTAGGCGCCCTCGGCGAGCGCGACCGTCGAGCCCGGCTCGCAGAAGGCGACGATGCACGCGGTGACCGCGGCGGTGCCGGAGCCGAAGAGGAGAGCGTCGCCGCCTTCGAGCGCGCCCAGCGCGTCCTCCGCCGCCTTGCCGGTCGGGTGCGCGTTCCGCTGGTAGGCGAACTCACGGGCCTCGCCCTGCTCGTCGTACGGCCAGGCGGTGGCGCGGTCGACGCTGCTCATGACGCGGGGGTGAACAGGGTCAGCTGCATGCCGTCGGGCGCGGTGAGCCGCGCGCGCGAGTCGTCGACCGTCAGCGCAAGCCTCAGCTCCTTGACCATGCGATCTCCTTCACGCCCTCGAGGAGCCGGTCGAGGTCGCCGTCGTCGTTGTAGTAGTGGACGGAGGCGCGAACCGCGCCCGCGATGCCGCGGGCGCCATAGTCGAGCTGTGCCGACGACGCCTCCATGACCGAGACGTTGACGCTGCGTTCCGCGAGCCGGTCGCGTACGGCCACCGGATCGACGCCCGCCACGTCGAACGTCACCGTCGCGCCCAGAACCGCGCCGCGATCGAGCACCGTGACGCCGCCGATCTCCGCGAGCGCCGCGCGCAGGCTCGCCGCCAGGTTGCCGACGCGCTCCCAGATCACGTCGATCCCGAGCTCGAGCGCGTAATCGACGGCGACTCCGAGCCCGATCTTGCCGGCGTAGTAGGTCTCCCAGTTCTCGAAGCGTCGCGCGTCGTCGCGGATCCGGTAACTCCCGTCCGGCAGCCAGTCGGCCGCGTGCATGTCGAGGAGCGGCGGCTCGAGCTCCTCGATCAGCGTGCGGCGCACCCAGAGGAACCCGGTGCCGCGGGGCCCGCGCAGGAACTTGCGGCCGGTGCCGGAGAGGACGTCGCAGCCGATCCTCTCGACGTCGAGCGGCAGTTGGCCGACCGACTGGCAGGCGTCGAGGAGGAGGGGCACGCCCGCGGCGCGGGTGACGCGGCCGACCTCGGCCGCCGGGTTGACGAGGCCGCTCTGTGTCGGCACGTGCACCAGCGAGACGAGACGCACGTCGTCGTGGAGCATGTTCCCGAGCGCGGCGACGTCGATCTGCCCGTGCTCGTCGTCGGGGACGACCTCGATCCGCGCGCCGGTGCGGTGGGCGACCTGCTTCAGCGCGATCCAGTTCGAGGCGTACTCGGCGCGGCCGGTGAGAACGCGGTCCCGCGGGCCGAGGCGAAATGCGTAGAACGCCATGTCCCACGCGCGGGTCGCGTTCTCGACGACCGCGATCTCGTCGCGGTGCGCGTTCACGAGCCGCGCAAGCGAGTCGTACGTGTGCTCCCAGAGCTCGCGCCGCTCGCGCGCCGCCTCGTAACCGCCGATCTCCGCCTCGCGCTGCAGGTGCCCGACGATTGCGTCCAGCACCTGCTGCGGGGGGAGCGAGGAGCCCGCATTGTTCAGATGCGCGACATGGGCGACGCCGGGCGTGTCGGCGCGGACGCGATCGAGGTCGATCATCGCCCAAGCCTATGTACGCTCCGCCCGATGGCGCGGACGGAGAAGCGCACGCACGAGACGACGGGCGAGAAGCTCGAGTGGCTGCAGGACCTGCGCGAGCAGGCGCGGCACGCGGGGTCGGAGAAGTCGGTCGCGAAGCACAAGGACGCGGGCAAGCTCCTGGCCCGCGAGCGCGCGGAACGGCTGTGCGACCCGGGCTCGTTCGTCGAGCTCGACCGCTACGTCCGCCATCGCGAGTCGAATTTCGGGATGCTCGAGCGGCGGCCGTACGGCGACGCCGTCGTCACCGGCTACGGCACGATCTTCGGTCGCCGCGTCTTCGTCTTCAGCCAGGACTTCACCGTCTTCGGAGGCTCCCTCAGCGAGGTCTTCGCCGAGAAGATCTGCAAGGTGATGGACCTGGCGGCGAAGTACGGCTGCCCCGTGATCGGCATCAACGACTCGGGCGGTGCCCGCATCCAGGAAGGCGTCGTGTCGCTCGCCGGCTATGCCGAGATCTTCTGGCGGAACGTGCAGGTCTCGGGCGTCATCCCGCAGATCTCGCTCGTGATGGGCCCGTGTGCCGGCGGTGCCGTGTACTCGCCTGCGATGACCGACTTCATCCTGATGGTCGAGGGGACTTCGTACATGTTCATCACCGGCCCCGACGTGGTGAAGACCGTGACGGGCGAGGAGGTGACGTTCGAGGAGCTCGGCGGCGCGCTGACGCACGCGAGCAAGTCGGGCGTTGCGCACCTCGTCGCTCCCGACGAGGAGGCGGCGCTCGAGGACGCTCGCTACCTGCTCAGCTTCCTGCCCCAGAACAACAGGGAGCCGACGCCCTTCGACCCGCCCGCCGATCCCGTCGAGCGGGAGTCGCCCGAGCTCGACGAGCTCGTGCCGGACGAGCCGACCAAGCCGTACGACATCAAGACGGTGATCACGGCGGTTGTCGACGACGGCGACTTCCTGGAGATCCAGCCGCTCTTCGCAGACAACATCGTCTGCGGGTTCGCGCGCCTCGGCGGCTACAGCGTCGGCGTCGTCGGCAACCAGCCGCGCTCACTCGCCGGCGTGCTCGACATCAGCTCGTCGGAGAAGGCGGCGCGGTTCGTGCGCACGTGCGACGCGTTCAACCTCCCGCTCGTCACGTTCGTCGACGTGCCCGGCTTCCTGCCGGGGACGGCGCAGGAGTGGGGCGGCATCATCCGCCACGGCGCGAAGCTCCTCTACGCGTACTGCGAGGCGACGGTGCCGAAGCTGACGGTGATCACGCGGAAGGCGTACGGCGGCGCCTACGACGTGATGAGCTCGAAGCACGTCCGTGCCGACTTCAACTTCGCGTGGCCGACGGCGGAGGTGGCCGTGATGGGCCCGGAAGGCGCGGTCAACATCGTCTTCCGCAACGAGCTCGCGAGCTCGGACGATCCCGACGGGCGCCGCGCCGAGCTGATCGCCGAGTATCGCGAGGCGTTCGCGAACCCGTACACCGCGGCGGAGCGCGGCTATGTCGACGAGGTGATCGAGCCTCGCCGCACGCGGCCGGTGCTGATCGACGCGCTCCGCACGGCGATCACGAAGCGCGAGCGCCGTCCGCCGCGCAAGCACGGGAACATCCCGCTCTAGTACGCGCCGACGGCCTCGCCGATCCCGACCGCCGCGAAGAACGCCCGCACGACGTTGGGGTCGAACTGCGTGCCGGAGCAGCGCTCGATCTCGGCGAACGCCTCGTCGCGCGTGAGCGGACGGCGGTAGAGCCGGCCGAACATCATCGCGTCGAACGCGCTCGCGACCAGGATGATCCGCGACCCGAGCGGGATGTCCTCGCGCGCGAGGCCGTCGGGATAGCCCGAGCCGTCCCAGCGCTCGTGATGGTGCAGCACCCAGTCGGCGACCGGTCCGACGCCGAGGCTCTCGAGCATCCGGTGGCCGATCTGCGGGTGGCGCCGCACGACGAGCCACTCGGCCGTCGTCAGCTCGGCGGGCTTCTGCAGGAGCTCCTCGGGGATCGCGAGCTTGCCCAGGTCGTGCAGGCTCGCGGCGAGCCGGATCCGGTCGACCTCGTCCTGCGGCAGCCGCAGCTGCTCGGCGATCGCGGCCGCGACCGCCGCGACGCGCTCGGAATGGCTGCCGGTGAACGCGTCGCGCCGGTCGACGGCACGCGCGAGCGCGGCGGCAGCGCGGAAGCGCGCCTCGCGATCGCTGCCGTGCTTCAGGTCCGCCGCCAGGTCCTCCGGGCCGCCGCTCGCGAGCCGCACCTGGTTCTTGCCGTGCTCCTTCGCGAAGTAGAGTGCGCCGTCCGCGAGCCGGATCAGCGAGTCTCGCTCGCGGCCGTCGAGCGGGAACGTCGCGACGCCCGCGCTGACGGTGATCGCGCCGACCTGGCCGATGTTCCACTCGCCGATCCGCTTGACGATCGCCTTCGCGACCACGAGCGCTGCGTCGCCGTCGGCCTGCGGCAACAGCAGCGCGAACTCGTCGCCGCCGAGCCGGAATGCTTCCCCGCCCTGACGCAGACGCGACGAGACCTGCGAAAGGACGCGGTCGCCCGCCGGATGGCCGTGCCGGTCGTTGACCTGCTTGAAGTCGTCGATGTCGAGCAGGCAGAGCGAGACGAGGCCGCCGCTCTCCTCGGCGTGCGCAAGCTCACGCTGCAGTCGCTCCTGGAAGTGGCGGTGGTTGCCGAGCCCCGTCAACGGGTCGGTCAGCGCGAGCCGCATCGCGTTCAGCGCCCGGTGCGTCGAGCGCTGGTAGAGCGAGATCGCCGCGAGCGGGCCGACGAGCGCCGCGATCAGGTACGGCGTCCGTTGCCAGAGCACGACGAGCATCAGGGCCGTCGACGCCATCAGCGTGAACGGCAGCGCGAGCGAGCGCGTGTTGGAGCCGACGAGCTTGGCGTACCCGAGCTCCGAGCCGGACGCCGCGATCGCCGCGGTCACGAGCAGCAGGTTGACGGAGAACAGGATCGCCGCCGTGACGGAGACCTGGAGCAGCGCCGCCGCCGTGCGCTCGCTCCCGTCGAGCCAGGTCAGCACCCAGCCGGCGAGGGCGCCGGTCAGGCCGAAGACGCCCGCGTTGAAGAGGGTGCGGATCGCCGGGTTGCGCCGGACGAGGGCGACGATCGTCGGTGCGCTCGCGTAGACGAACGTCGCGGGCGCCCAGCCGAAGAGCACGAGCGCCGCGACCGCGAAGACGAAGCCGAGCGACACGCCGTTCGCGTCCGCGCCGTCGACCGGCACGGGAAACCGCTCTGCGAGGGTCGACGCGATCAGGAAGACGCCGACGCCGGCGACCTGCGTCGCCGGGCCGGGGTCGTTCAGGAACGAGGCGGTCGCCGCGAGATACGCCCCCACTCCGACGAGGGAGACGGGCGCGACGACCGCGAGGAGCCTGGCGGGAGGTAGCACCCGGCCGCGCATCCGAGAGCGGATGACGCTACCAGGTGAAGTTGAGGGCGCGCCAGGTGAAATTGGCGAGGTCGGACGAGAGGGCGAGGAGCGCCGCCGCCGCGAGGATCGCCGTCACCTTCGTGTTCCACTGGAGCATCTGAGAAGTCCTCCGAGATGGGTGCCGCAAACGCGCGCATTCTGGGTCACTCGTCCGAGGGTGGACATCACCCGAAGGGGGTAAGGAAGCAGCCCCCCGGAAGAAATCCCCCGAAGGGGTGAGCGCGGTAGCGTTCCGGCCCGTGGACGTCGAGACGAGCCCGCCGCAGCCGGACGACGTGGCGCGCGAGCTCGGCGAGGCCCTCGCCGGCGAGCGGCCGGCGCCCGACCCGTGGTGGCAGGCGGGGATCGACGAGGCGCTCGGCGAGTAACCGCGGGGGCGTCATGTTCGTTCCATCGGTGTCATGTGCATCCGGTGTGGCGAACACGAGACGCCTCCAGACCGCCCGTACTGCATCCACTGCACGTTTGCCGTCCGCGCGGAGGTCGAGGACGGGCTCCGTCAGCTCAGCCAGTACCTGAGCGCGTGGGCCGCGTTCGACCGGTGGTGCGCGCTACACGGTCGCGTTGCGTCCGCGTAGGACGCTGGGCGCCGAGCGCGCGTAGTCGAGCCCCGAGACCCACGTCAGCACGAGGGCGACGAGCAGGGCCCACCAGGCGGCGCGATCTCCCCACGCTCCTGCGGCGGCCAGACCCCCGACGGCGGCGGCGACCGCCTGTGCCCACGTCTTCAGCTTGCCGAGGTCCCGCGCCGCGATCACGACGCCGCGTTCGATCGCCGCCTGGCGCAGCCCCGAGACGAGCAGCTCGCGTGCGACGATCGCCGCGACCATCCACGCCGGGAAGACGCCCTGGTCGATCAGCACGATCAGCGTCGCGAGTACGAGCAGCTTGTCGGCCACCGGGTCGAGCAGCGAGCCGAGTGACGACGACCTGCCGCTCCGCCGGGCGATGCGGCCGTCGAACCAGTCGGTCGCCATCGCGACGCAGAAGACGCCGGTCGCCCAGTAGTCATGGCCGTCGAACGAGATCGCGAAGAGCGCGACGACGACCGGTACCGAGAGGGCCCGTGCGAGCGTCAGCTGGTCGGCCGGCCCCAGGTTCATGACTCCGAGAGAATACGGGCATGTTCTCGAAGGTCCTCGTGGCGAACAGGGGCGAGATCGCCGTCCGCATCTTCCGCTCGCTGCGGGATCTGGGGATCGGCTCCGTCGCCGTCTACTCCGACGTCGACCGCACGGCGATGCACCCGCGCTACGCGGACGAGGCCTACGCCCTCGGCGGGGCGACGTCGGCCGAGAGCTACCTCGTCCTCGAGAAGCTGCTCGCGGCCGCCCGCGCGACGGGAGCCGGCGCGGTCCATCCCGGCTACGGGTTCCTGGCGGAGAACGCTGAGTTCGCGCGGGCCGTGGAGCAGGCGGGGCTCGTCTGGATCGGGCCGCCGCCCTCGGCGATCGAGTTGATGGGGTCGAAGACGCGTGCGCGGCAGGCGATGCAGGCGGCCGGCGTCCCGATCATTCCGGGCACGACCGGCCCCGTGGGGAGCGTCGACGACGTGGTCGCGCTCGGCGAGGAGATCGGCTATCCGCTGTTGATCAAGGCGGCGGCCGGCGGCGGCGGCAAGGGCATGGAGATCGTCGGGTCGGCCGCCGAAGCGGCGAGGGCGCTCGAGGCGGCGCAGCGGCAGGGCAGGGCGTACTTCGCAGACGCGTCCGTCTACGTCGAGAAGTACCTCGAGGACCCGCGGCACGTCGAGGTGCAGGTGCTCGCGGACGCGTTCGGCGACGTGATCCATCTGGGTGAGCGCGACTGCACGATCCAGCGCCGCCACCAGAAGCTGATCGAGGAGACGCCCTCGCCGGCGGTCGGCGGGGAGCTCCGGGCCCGGATCGGGAAGATCGCGACCGATGCGGCGCGCGCCGCCGGCTACCGCTCGGCAGGGACGATCGAGGGCCTGCTCGCGCCGGACGGCTCCTACTACTTCATGGAGATGAACACGCGCATCCAGGTGGAGCACACCGTCACCGAGGAGGTGACCGGCATCGACCTCGTGCGGGCGCAGATTCGCGTGGCGCTCGGCGAGCCGCTCGGGATGGCGCAGGAGGACGTGCGGTTCCGCGGCCACGCGATCGAGTGCCGCATCAACGCCGAGGATCCGTCCGCCGGGTTCTTCCCCTCGCCCGGGAGGATCACCTTGTACCGGGAGCCGTCGGGGCCGGGCGTGCGCGTCGACTCGGGGGTGGAGGAGGGCTCGCTCGTTTCGCCGCTCTACGACCCGATGGTGGCGAAGCTGATCGTGCGCGGCGCCGACCGCGACGACGCGATCAGCCGGATGCTGCGCGCGCTCGGCGAATACCGGATCGGCGGCGTCACGACGCTGATCGGCTTCCACCGGGCGCTGCTCTCCCACCCGTGCTTCCGGGCGGGGGAGACGTGCCACGGCGTCGTCGAGTCGGCCGAGCTCGCGGCGCAGGCCGAGGAGCTGTCGGCGGCGGACCCGGCGCCGGCGGTCGTGTCGTCCGGTGCGACCGTCGAGCGGGTGACGTTCGCGGAGGTGGACGGCCGGCGCGTCGAGGTGAAGGTGCACGTGCCGGAGCCGCCGTACCGCGACCTCGCGCGGCGGCGCCGCGAGCGGGCCGCGGCCGGCGGAGCGGGCTCCTCCGGCGCGATCGTCAGCCCGATGCAGGGGACGGTGCTCGACGTGAAGGTCGCCGAGGGCGACGCGGTCGACGTCGGTCAGGTGATCTGCGTGATCGAGGCGATGAAGATGGAGAACGAGGTGACCGCCGTCGTCGCCGGCACCGTCTCCTCGCTCGCCGTCGCCCCCCTGCAGCCCGTCGCGATCGGCCAGCCGATCGCGACGATCGAACCGGCTGCGTGACGCGCTGTGGACAAATCGTCACACTCTCGTCACGTCGTTTGGCGAGGGGACACGCCCCGAAGGGCCCCGGCTCGGAGGGAGGGGCCGTCGCCGGTCTAAAGACTGCGCTGGTAGGCGCGGAACGTCCGCGTCGCCCAGGCGGCCGTGGCTGCAGAGAGGGCGAGCAGGAAGAGCAGGTGCCAGCCGACGGTCGACCACGACGTCCCCGGCAGCACCACCTCGCGCGCGGCGCGCACGCCCCAGTCGACCGGGTTGAACTTCGCCGCGATCTGCATCCAGTGCGGCATCTGCGTCCGCGCGATCATCGTCGTCGACAGGAAGAGCAGCGGCAGGCCGATGAAGTTCGCCACCGCGATCATCGTCGCCTCCCTCCGCGTCAGCAGGGCGATCGCCTGCGAGATCCCGGCGAAGGCGCTGTTGACGAGGATCGCCGCGACGATGATCACCACCCAGCCGAGCACGCCCGTGTGGATCCGTACCCCGAGCGCGAGCGAGACGAGCAGGATCACCACCGCCTGGATCGCCGCGGTGATCGCCGAGCGGACGATCTGCGAGAGAATGATCGAGAACCGCGACGCGGGCGTCGCGAGGAAGCGCTCGACGACCTTGTGGTCGAGGTCGCTGATCATCGACATGCCGCTCCAGGTCGCGCCGAAGAACGCGTTCATGACGACGATCGCCGGCGCCAGGAACGTCACGTACGAACCGGTGCCGAAGCCGCCGAGACGCGTCACGTTCTTGAACAGCTGCCCGTAGAGCACGAGCCACACCATCGGCTGCACGAGGAGCAGCACGATCCAGATCGGCTCCCGCATCAGGTTGCGCGCCTGGCGTACCGTCATGAACCACGTGTGACGGAGGACGTTCACCGGCCGCGGTCCTCGGCGTCGAAGTCGCGCCCGGTGAAGTGGAGGTAGACGTCGTCGAGCGACGGTCGTGAAACCGCCACCGACTCGACCGCGATGCCCGCGCCGTCGAGCGCCGAGATGATCCCCGGCAGCGCCCGCCCGCCGTGGTCGACACGGGCGACGACCGTCTGACCGTCGAGCACCTGCTCGGGTCGCGCGCCGACCGACGCGAGCACGCGCTCCGCCTCCTCGACGGCGCCGTTCGCCACCTCGACGTGCACCGCGTCGCCCTGCAGCCCCTCCTTCAGCTCCGCCGGCGTCCCCTCGACGACCACCTTCCCCCGCGAGACGATCGCGAGCCGGTCGGCGAGCTGGTCTGCCTCCTCCAGGTAATGCGTCGTCAGCAGGATCGTCAGCGCCTCTGCCTCGGCGAGCCGCGACACCTCCGACCACATGGCGACGCGTGCCTCCGGGTCGAGCCCGGTCGTCGGCTCGTCGAGGAACAGGACCCGCGGCCGGTGGACGAGGCCCAGCGCGATGTCGAGCCGGCGGCGCATGCCGCCCGAATAGCCGCGGACGACGCGGTCGGCGGCGTCGGCGATGCCGACCAGCTCGAGCAGCTCGTCGGAGCGTTCACGAAGCTCGCGTCCGCTCATCCCCTGCACGCGTCCCTGCAGCATCAGGTTCTCGCGGCCGGTGCCGAACTGGTCGACCCCGGAGTCCTGCGGGACGTACCCGATCGCGCGGCGGACGCTCGCCTGCTGCGTCCGCACATCGTGCCCGGCCACCCGTGCGCTGCCCTCGTCGGGGTGCGTCAGCGTGACGAGCACGCGCACGGTCGTCGACTTTCCGGCGCAGTTCGGCCCGAGCAGCCCGAACACCTCGCCCTCGCGCACAGAGAACGTGACACCGTCGAGCGCCTGCACGTCGTCGTAGCGCTTCCGAAGCTCCTGCACGGTGATCGCTTCCATCGACG
>JAICYG010000079.1 GCA_025934335.1 Thermoleophilia bacterium
CGATCCTGGGCCTCTTCCGTCGACGCGGCAAGGTGCGGCGTCAGCACGACGTGCGGCGCGCCGAGCAACGGCCCGTCGTACGGCTCGCGTGCGAACACGTCGACCGCTGCCCCCGCGACCTTGCCTGACTCGAGCGCGTCGACGAGCGCTTCCTCGTCGACGAGCTCGCCGCGCGCCGCGTTGACGATGCGGATCCCGTCGCGCATGTGGGCGATCGTGTCGGAGTCGATCGACGCGCGGGTGTCGTCGGTGAGCGGCAGGTGGAGCGTCAGGAAGTCGGCACGCTCGATTACCTCGGCGAACGTTCCCGGCTCGACCCCGAGCTCGCGGAGTCGCTCTGCCGACACGAACGGGTCGTATGCGACGACCTTCATCTGCAGGCCGAGCGCGCGCCGCGCGACCTGCCGCCCGATGCGGCCGAAGCCGAGGACGCCGAGCGTCTTGTCGGCCACCTCGACCCCGCCCCAGCGCGACCGTTCCCACCGACCGTGCACGAGCGCCTCGTGCGCCTGCGGGATGTTGCGCGCGAGCGCGAGCAGCAGCCCGATCGTGTGCTCGGCGGCGGAGACGACGTTCGACTCCGGCGCGTTCGCGACGACGATCCCGCGGCGCGTCGCCGCGCCGACGTCGACGTTGTCGACGCCAACCCCGGCGCGCCCGATCACGCGCAGCCGTTCGCCCCTCGCGATCAGGTCGGCGGTCAGCTTGGTCGCAGAGCGGATGACGATCGCCTCGTAGCCGCCGATCACGTCCTCGAGCGGCGAGTCGCCGTCGACGTCGACGTCGAACCTCGCGCGCAGCAGCTCCACGCCCGCTTCCGCGATCGGCTCGCGGACCAGCACCTTCACGCTGCGACGGGAGACTCGAATGCCTCGAACGCCGCCGGCACCGCCACGCCACGCTCGATCCCGGCACCGAGCTCTGTCAGCGACAGCTCGACGGCGGCGAGCGCGCTCGCGATGTCGAACACGTCGAACCAGCCGATGTGGCCGATCCGGAAGATCTTCCCCTTCAGGTGCTGCTGTCCCGGCGCGAGCGTGACGCCGTGGCGGTCGCGCAGGTGCCGCAGGAGCTCGTCGGCATCGACGCCCTCCGGCGCGTGGATCGCGGTGACGACGGCAGCAGTGTCGTCGTCGGGCGAGAAGAGCTCGAGGCCCATTGCCTTCGCGCCGGCCCGCGCGGCCCGCCCGAGGCGCACGTGCCGCTCGAACGCCGCCTCGAGGCCGTCCTCGAGCAGCAGCCCGAGCGCGACGTCGAGACTGCGGATCAGCGAGACCGCGGGCGTAAACGCGGCGTCGAGCGCGTCCTGCGCCTTCTTGTTGCGCTTCCAGTCGAAGTAGAAGCTCCGCGAGGGCTTCGTCTGCTCGAGCACGCGCGCCGGCACGGACGCCATCGCGAGGCCCGGCGGCGCCATCAGCGCCTTCTGCGAGCCCGAGACGACGACGTCGATCCTCCACGCGTCGGTATCGAGCGGCACCGCACCGAGCGACGAGACCGCGTCGACGACGAGCGTCGTGTCACCGACCGACTCCTTCAGCGCGCGCACGTCGGAGACGACGCCGGTCGAGGTGTCGGACTGCTGGCAGAAGACGACGCCCGCGCCCGACTCGCGCACCGCAGCTCCGACCTCGTCGGGGTCGGGCCGCTCGCCCCACTCGTAGCGGATCGCCTGCACGTCGAGGCCGTGTTGCTCGCAGATCGCGAGCCAGCGCTCGCCGAACGAGCCGTGACTCACGACGGCGACCCGGTCGCCGGTCTCGCACAGGTTCGCGGCCGCCGACTCCATCGCGCCGCTCCCCGACGCGGTGAAGAGGAGCACGTCCGTCTCCGTGCGGAACACGTCCTTCAGCCGACCGAGCACGCTTGCGTAGGTCTCGCGGAAATCGATGCCGCGGTGGTGCACGATCGGCTCGGCGCCGGCGGCGAGGACGACCGGCGGAACGGGCGTCGGCCCCGGCGTGAAGAGGTACCGCTTCTCCACGCCTCTACGTTAGCGGCGGCAGATGCTAGGGGCGACACTACGCCTGTGGACGTCCTCCTCTCGTTCGCCGCGGCGCTCGTGTCGCTGCGCCTCGCGGGCCTGCTGGCACGGGGGCGCCGTCACGCCTGGGCGGCCGGCCTCGGCGCGTTCGCGGCCGCCGCCGCCGCGATGGCCTGGGGCGCCGCGCACGGCTGGGACGAGTACGCGTTCCGCGTCTACTACCTGGCCGGCGCGCTGCTCTCGGCGCCGCTGCTCGGCATCGGCTCGCTCCAGCTGGTCGGGCGCCGCTGGGCGAGCGCCGTCGGGCTGCTGTGGGTCGGCCTGTCGGTGGGCGTGGCGATCGAGATGCACGTGCACGGCGTGCTCGCGGGAACGGACGTGCCGCGCGCGCAGGATCACGTCGACCTGTTCCCGCGGTTGCTCGCGATTGCCGGCAGCAGCCTCGGCGCGACGGCCGTCCTCGTCGTCGCGGTGCTGACCCTCCGCCGGAGGCCGCTCGGGAACGCGCTACTCGTCGCGGCCGTCGCCGCAGCGGCCGCCGCGTCGGCGCTGACGCAGACCGCGGTCGCAGCGGCCGCCGCGTGCTTCACGCTCGCGGCGGCGCTGCTGTACATCGGTGCCACCCGGCGAAGCTAGGCGGAGAGCACCCGCTCGAAGAACGAGCGGTACCGCTGGAGCGCGACGCGCAGGTCCTCCGTCGAGACGTCGTCGCCGCTCGACCACTGGCCCTCGAGCTTCGCGCGCGCCTGGTCGAAGCTGCCGGCCAGGTCGCGGAGGAGCTCGGCCACGAGCGAGTCCGCGTCGTGCACGGTCTCGCGCGGCTCGTCCACGAAGCGGGCCTGCAGACGGTGCCACCGCTCGCGCAGCTCCTGCTCGCGGTCGTCGTCGAAGAGCGGCTCGAGCCGCTCGCCGTCACCGGTCGAATCGGCGCTGTCGTCGCGCCCGATCGGGCGGTCCGCGTCGTCCCGCACCAGGTCCCCGGTTTGAAGGCGCTCCTCGGTCACGACTTCACCTCCTGCCGGTCGGCGTGCTCGACGAGCGAGTCGAAGAGCGCGCGGTAGTGCCGGATCGCGTGCCGGAGCTCCTCGGTTCCGGCCTTGCCACGCTCGTGTGCGACCGCGATGCCGTGGGCCGCGCGGTAGTTCTCGACGACGTCGCCGTGGTCGACCGAGAGGTCGGCCGCACGCGACTCGAAGTCGTCGACCGGGTACCCGCGCGCCCGCATCACCTCCTGGATGAGGCCGTCGGCCTCGCCGACGGATCCCGCCGGGTCGTCGACGAAGCGCGCCTGCACGTCCTCCCAGCGAACGCGGAAGCGCTCGCGGTCGTTCCGGTCGAGCGGCCGGAGATCGAGGTCGTCGTGGCGACGCTCGCGGTCGCGGAGCTCGGCCTCGGCCTCGCGCCGGCTCGGAGCGTCGGCCGCGACGCGGTCGTACTCGTCCCCGAAGCGCCCGTGCAGCTCGCGGCTGCGCCGCGTGCGGAGCGCCGCCAGCGCGACGGCGGCGATCACGACGGCCGCCGCGATCCCGATCACGATCCAACCCCAGGTGGGCATGGGCTCTCCTTCCGTGGGTGAAAGAGGTCTCCCCGGCCCTTCCCGGATCCCGCGGTTCGAATCAGCCGAGCTTCGCCCGCACGCGCTCGTTGACGACGCGCGGGTCGGCCTTGCCACCGGTCTCCTTCATCACCTGTCCGACGAAGAAGCCGAGGAGGCCGTGCTTGCCACCCCGGTACTGCGCGGCCTGGCCCGCGTTCGCCTCGATGATCCTGTCGATCACCGGGTCGAGCTCGGAGGCATCCGCGACCACCTTCTGGGCGAGATAGGGGTCGGCACTGAAGCCCGCCTCGCCCACCTTCGCGAGCGCCTCGTCGAACGCCGCCCGCGGGATTTCGGCGCGAGCCTGCACGAGCTTTGCCAGCTCTCCCGCGTCGACCGCGCTCACGTCTGTGCCGGTCGCGACGAACTGGTTCGCGAGCACGTTCGCCGCCTCCTTCGGGTCGGCGCCCGCGTCGACGACGGCCGACCAGAGGCGGTCGAGCCCGCCCGTGACGAGCACGTCTGCGTCGTAGAACGACAGCGTGTCGGCGATCCGGCGGATGCGAGCGCCGGGCAGCTCACCGATCTCCGTGCGGAACCGGTCGACGAGGTCCTCCGGTGGGTGTACCGGCACGAGGTCGGGCTCGGGGAAGTAGCGGTAGTCCTGCGCCTCCTCCTTGGAGCGCATCGGCGGCGACTCCTCGTGCGCAGGGTCGAAATGCAGCGTCTCCTGCTCGACCGTGCCGCCCTCCTCGTAGACACGGATCTGCCGCGCGATCTCGCGCTCGATCCCCTTCGCCGCGAAGTTGAACGAGTTCATGTTCTTCAGCTCCGTGCGCGTGCGCAGCTCGTCCGATCCCGCCGGGCGCACCGACACGTTGACGTCGAAGCGCATCGACCCCTTCTCGAGCTCCGCGTCGGAGAGACCGAGCTCGACGACGGTCTGACGCAGCAGCTGCAGGAAGCGCTTCGCCGTCTCCGAGTCGTGGATGTCCGGCTCGGTCACGATCTCCACGAGCGGCGTTCCGCCGCGGTTGAAGTCGACGAGCGTCGCGGTCGCGCCGCGGATGCGGCCAGAGGCGGCCACGTGGATGTTCTTCGCCGCGTCCTCCTCGAGGTGCGCGCGCGTGATCCCGATCACCGGCTCGCCGTCCGGCGTCGGCACCGCGAGCTTGCCGTGCGAGCAGAGGGGCTCGTCGTACTGGCTGATCTGGTACGCCTTCGGCAGGTCGGGGTAGAAGTAGTTCTTTCGGTGGAACACGGCGCGCTCCGCGATCTCGCAGTCGAGCGCGAGCCCGAGCTTGATCGTCTCCTCGATCGCCCGCCGGTTCGGCACCGGCAGCGCGCCCGGGAAGCCGAGGCACACCGGGCACGTCTGCGTGTTCGGCTCGCCGCCGAACCCGTTCCGGCAGCGGCAGAACATCTTCGTCTCCGTCTTCAGCTGGACGTGGATCTCCAGGCCGATCACGGGCTCCCAGGTGCTCAACGCAGCCGCTCCGGGACGACGTCGAAACCTAGGGCTCGCTCGAGCGCGTGGCCGGCCCGGAAGAGCGTGTTCTCACCGAACTGCGGCCCGATCAACTGCAGTCCGACCGGCAGCCCCTCCGAGAGCCCGCACGGCACGTTCAGCCCGGGCAACCCGGCCATGCACGAGGGGATCGTGAGCACGTCGTTCATGTACATCGCGACGGGATCGTCGATCTTCGCACCGAGCGGGAACGCGACGGTCGGCGAGGTCGGCGAGACGAGCACGTCGAAGCGCTCGAACAGCGCGTCGTGCTCGCGCTTGATGGCGGTGCGTACTCTTTGCGCCGTGCCGTAGTACGCGTCGTAATAGCCGGACGAGAGCGCGTAGGTGCCGATCATGATCCGCCGCTTGGGCTCGTCGCCGAAGCCGACGTCGCGTGTCTTCATCACCATCTCGCGAAAGTCGGCGCCGTCCTCGCGGAGGCCGAAGCGGACGCCGTCGTAGCGCGCGAGGTTTGCCGACGCTTCTGCGGGCGCTACGAGGTAGTAGCAGGCGACGCCGTACTCGACCGAGAGCGGCAGCGAGCACTCGTCCACGCTCGCGCCGAGCGACTCCGCGAGCTCGATTGCCTTGCGAACCGCGTCGCGAACGCCGGGCTCGATCCCCGGCGCGTCGTCGTTCATCTCCGTCGGCACGCCGATGCGCAGGCCCTTCAGGTCGTGGTTCCTCGGCAACTCGACCGCGGGTACGTCGACCGTCGTCGAGTCGTTCTCGTCGCGGCCCGCGATGACGGAGTAGAGGAACGCGCAGTCGCGGACGCTCTTCGCCACCGGCCCGACCTGGTCGAGCGACGACGCGAACGCGACGACACCGAAGCGGGAGACCGTGCCGTAGGTCGGTCGCAGCCCGACGTGCCCGCACAGCGCCGCCGGCTGCTTGATCGAGCCGCCGGTGTCGGAGCCGAGCGCCCACGGCGCGAGCCCGCCCGAGACCGCCGCGGCGCTGCCGCCGCCCGAGCCCCCGGGAACACGCGAGGGGTCCCACGGGTTGCGCGACGGGCCGAACGACGAGTTCTCCGTCGAGGAGCCCATCGCGAACTCGTCGGTGTTCGTCTTGCCGATCACCCGCAGGCCGCGTGCGCGGCACCGCTCGATCACGGTCGCGTCGTACACCGGCACGTAGCTCTCGAGGATCTTCGAGCCGGCCGTCGTCGGGATGCCGCGCGTGCCGATCACGTCCTTGACCGCGATCGGGATCCCCTCACCCGGATCGTCGTCGCAGACGTGGAGGAACGCGTGCAGCTCCTCGTCGCGGGCGTCGATCGCCTCGAGGTACGCGCGGTAGATCTCGTCCGACGACGCCTCCTTGCGCGTCAGGAGCCCGTTCGTCTCCTCCGCCGTCAGCCTGAGGGTGTCGACCGTCATGCGGGCGGCGTCCTGAAGTAATCGCCGTCGCGGTCCGGCGCGTTCGCGAAGACCTCGTCGAGCGGCAGGCACGGGCGCGGAACGTCGTCCGCCCATGCGTTCTCGATCGCTAGCGGATGCGCCGTGGGCGGGACGTCGGCCAGGTCGAGCTCCGCAACCTTCGAGACGGCCTCGAGGATGTCCGAGAGCTGCTCCTGGAACTTCGACACCTCGTCGTCGGACAGCTCGAGGCGCGCGAGCCGCGCCACGTGCAGAACCTCGTCCCTCGTGATCCGCGCCATGCGTACGTCTCCTTCTAGCGGAAGAGGCCCCTTCCGGAGCCTCTTCGCGAACCTGGTTCCGGAAAGGGTCTAGAGCGCCTGGACGTTCGCCGCCTGCAGGCCCTTGTCGCCCTGCACCACTTCAAACGAGACGCGCTGACCCTCGGTCAGCGACTTGTAGCCCTCACCGCCGATGGCCGAGAAGTGGACGAACACGTCCGCCTCCCCGTTGCCACGCTCGATGAAGCCGTAACCCTTTTCGTTCGAGAACCACTTGACCGTGCCTTCAGCCACTACCTACCGCTCCTTGCTGGATGACTACAAGTCCGCCGACCGGCGGAGCGCGCGCAACACTAGCAACGAATCAGCGATGAATCATGCGGGATAGTCGATGTCGCCGCGGCGATAGCGCGCGCAGCGGACGGCGTTCTGGAGCAAACACGCGATCGTCATCGGCCCCACGCCGCCGGGGACGGGCGTCATGAACGCCGCGAGCTCCGCCGCACCGGGGTCGACGTCGCCGACGATGCCGGCCTCAGTGCGGTTGATGCCGACGTCGACGACGACGGATCCCGCCTTCACCATGTCGGGGCTCACCATCGCCGGCACCCCCACCGCGGCGATGAGCACGTCGGCGTCGAGCGTGTGCCGCGCCAGGTCGCGCGTGTGCGAGTGGCAGATGGTGACGGTTGCGTTCGCCTGCATCAGCAGGTGCGCCATCGGCTTGCCGACGATGTCGCTACGGCCGATCACCACGGCGCGCGCGCCGTCGAGCTGGATCTCGTGCTCGGTGAGCATCGCCATCACACCGAGCGGGGTCGCCGGGACGAGGGTCTGCCGGCCGAGGTACAGCTGGCCGGCGTTGAACGGGTGGAAGCCGTCGACGTCCTTTGCCGGCTCGAGCGCCCGGATCACCTTCGCCTCGTCGATGTGCTTCGGCAGCGGCAGCTGAACGAGGATCGCGTCGACGTCGGCGTTCGCGTCGAGCTCGGCGAGCTTTGCGAGCAGCTCGGCCTCGTTGGTCTCGGCGGGGAGTCTCAGGTCGGTCGCGTCGATACCGGCCTCCACCGCCGCCTTGTGCTTGAGGCGGATGTAGACGTCGGACGCGGGATCGTCGCCGACGAGCACGGTGACGAGGCCGATGTGGCCGACCTCCTTCACCTGCTCCGCCACCTCGGTCCGGATGCGTTCCGCGATGGGCTTGCCCCTGATCAACGTCACCGACATGTGTGCGAGTCTATTCGGCGCATGCGCTGGTCACGGAAGAACGACGCGCGCTCGATCGCTCAGCGACGCGCGGCGATGGGTCTCGACGGCGGGCTGACGACGTCGCTCGACCTCGAGCCGTTCGCCGGCGCGGCGGAATCGCTCGTCGGCGTCGCGGTCATCCCGGTGTCGGCGGCGCCGGTCGAGATCGAGCTCGGGACGTACGAGCTCTCCGACGAGGGTGCCGTCGTCGAGACCGGCCGGGCGGCCGAACGCGTGCACGTCCCGCTCGCCCACACCGAGGGCGGGCTGACGGCGTCGCTGACGCGTGGCTCGCTCGCCGCCGGGACGATCCGCACGTACGTCCTGCACGACCGCATCACGCGTGACTCGTGCTTCGTCTGCGTCGACGCTGCGGAGGCGGTCGCTCTCGCGCGCTGGGTCGAGGGCGAGCTCGATGCGATGCGAGAGTGGCTCGAGTCGTCCGACGACCCGTCTCTCTCGCGGCGCGCGAGGCTCCGCGGCGTGAAGACGCACGTCGTCGGCCCGATGTGCCACGTCCTCTGGCGCTGGACGACCGGCGACGCGGTCGGGCCGAACATGATGACCCGCAACTCGTACGCGCTGAACATGGGCTACGTGATGGAGCGCGCGCCCGTGAAGCCGCAGCGGGCAATCCTCGAGGCGAACATGGGCGGCGACAAGAAGCCGTCGGCCGAGTTCTTCCAGTCGGGGCACGGGAAGACGGTGCTCGCGGAGGCGTTCCTCGCCGACGAGCAGATCCGGCGCGTGCTCCGCACGACCGCAGGCGATCTCGAGGCGCTCTCCTGGGCGGGCACGCACGGCTCGGTCGCGAGCGGGATGCAGTCGGTCGCATTCACGCCTGCCTCCGCCGTCGCGGCGATCTTCGCCGCGACGGGTCAGGACCTGGGCATGGTCGGAACGAGCTCGATGGCGCACGGCACGGCCCGGCGCGTCGACGGCGGCCTGCAGGCGACGATTCGCTTCGGCGGCCTCGAGGTGGGAACGGTCGGCGGCGGCACGACGCTCCCTTCGGCGCGCGACTGGCTCGCGTCGATCGGCTGCGCCGGCGCCGGCAAGGTTTACCGGTTCGCGCAGATCGTCGCGGCAGCCGCCCTGTGCCTCGAGATCAGCGCCTCGGCGGCGATGGCGACGGCAGGCAGCGAGAACTTCTTCAGAGCCCACCACGAACGCGGCGGTCTCCGCTGATCGCGCTCGTCTTCCGGTACGAGGCGCGCGACGCCGGGACGTTCGAGGCCGCCTACGGGCCCGAGGGCGAGTGGGCGCAGTTCTTCCGGCAGGGGCGGGGCTACATCGGCACGGAGCTCCTGCGTGATGTCGAGGAGCCCGAGCGGTATCTCGTCATCGACCGCTGGGAGTCGGCAGAGGCCTACAACGGGTTTCTCGACGAGCACCGCGACGAGTACATCCGGCGCGCCGACGAGGCGCGGTTCCACTACGTGCAGGAGCTTCGCTTCGGCACGTTCGAGAACGTCTGGACGGAGTGATCCCGCCGCACCACGACCCCGCCTGCTGGGGCTGCGGCGACAACCCGAACGGCATCCGCCTCCCGCTGCCTGCGGCGGAGGGGCTGACCGGGTACGAGGCGTACTTCGCGTTCGACGAGCGCCACCAGGGCGGCCCGGTGATCGCTCACGGCGGCCTCGTCGCGAGCGCGCTCGACGAGGCGGTGGGCCTGCTCGCGACCTGGTACGCGTTCCCGTCGGTGACCGCGCGGATCTTCGTCCGCTACCGGAAGCCGGTGCCGATCAACACCGAGCTCCTGATCCGCGCGACGCTCGCCGAGGCGCGCGGCCGGCGCCTCCACGTCGACGCGCGCATCACCGACGGCGACGAGCCGCTCGCAGAGTGCCGTGCCGCGCTCCTCCACGTCCCGCTCGAGCACTTCCTGCAGACCCCCGAGGGCCGGTCAGCCGCCGCCCGCTGGCGGCATGGCCGCGCGGGACAAGACCCGACGCCAAACGACGTGCCGAGAGTGTGACAAACGATCCACAGCTGATCGGGAAACGGCTCGAGCAACGGCTTTCGGGAGACATGGCCCTTCGCCAAACGACGTGACGGAAGCGTCACGCCGTCGCAAGCACTTCGTGGACGCCGCGCAGCGGCGTCCGTAGCAGATCGCGGGCGCGTGAGCTGTCGAGCGTCACGTCACGCGCGCGGTCCGGGGTCGTGTGCGCGGCCTCGAGCCGCGCCGGGTCGGCGCCGAGCAGCACCGCGAAGTCGAAGCGGGAGACGTCGTCGGCGCCGGCCACGTGCAGCGGCCCGCGAACGTCGAGCAGGAGCAGTTCCAGGATCGCATCGGCCAGGTCGGCGACATGGACGGGCGAGCGGAGCTCGTCGACGAAGAACCGCTTGTTGTCACGCGCCAGCCGCTCCTGCGGACCGGGCTTCCGTCCCCCGTAGATCAGTGACGTCCGCACGAGCGTCGCGTTCGGCCGGAGCGCGGCGACCCGCCGTTCCGCCTCCGCCTTCGAACGGCCGTACGAGTTGACCGGATCGGGCTCGTCGTCCTCGCGATAGCGGCCGCGGTCGCCGCGGAAGACGAGGTCCGTTGAAAGGTGCACGAGCCTCCTTCCCTCGCTCGCGCGCGCGACAGCCTCCGACCCGTCCACGTTTACCCGCCACTCCCCCTCGCCCTGCCGGTAGGCGGTGTGGACGACCGCGTCGACACCCTCGACCGCGGCGCGCACCGCGCCGCCGGCGCGCACGTCGAGCCGCACCCACTCCCCCTCGCCCTGCGGCGGCCGCTCGAACCACGTCGCACGCACCTCCCAGCCCCGGCTGGGAGCGCGCGCCACGAGCTCGCGGCCCAGGTAGCCGCAACCGCCGGTGACCAACAACCGTTGCATACCTGACGAATCCTGACCGCACCGGGGAGAGACCGTGCCCGACACCGAGACCGACCGCTGGCCCACTCCCGACACCGACACCGGTGTCATCTACCGCGACCACGACACGCCGGCCGGCGGCGTGCCGCCGCCGCAGGCGCCGCCGCCACCGCCCTCCCCCGATCGCGGCTTCGGCGCCGGCATGGTGCTGGCGATCGTCGTGCTCGCGCTCGCCGCCGCCGGCGTGGCGATCGCCTACTTCCTGACCCACGACGACTCGGGCTCGACGCCGACGACGACGACGGTCGTCCGCTCCACAGCACCGAAGCCGGTCGCGGCGAAGACGGTCGCCGTGCCGCGCGTCGTCGGCCTCAAGGAACAGCCCGCGCTGCTCCGCCTGGCGCAGCTCGGCCTGCGTCCCAAGGAGGTCTTCCGCCCGACGAAACAGCCGAAGGGCGTCGTCGTCTCGCAGAAGCCGAAGGAGGCGACCGAGGCGAAGAAGGGCTCGCAGGTGCGGATCGTGATCGACTCGGGCGCGCCCAGGGTCGCGGTACCCGACCTGAGCGGGAAGTCGTTCGCCGACGCGCGGGCGGCGCTCGACAGGCTCGGGCTCGACTCGACACGCACGCCGGTGACGAGCGGCGAGCAGGCCGGGACCGTGGTCGACCAGGCTCCGAGAGCCGGCG
>JAICYG010000054.1 GCA_025934335.1 Thermoleophilia bacterium
GCGATGGAGGTCGACTCGATCGGCGGCGAGTTCAACGCGTTCACCTCCAAGGAGTACACGGGCTACTACATCCGCTGCGCAGCGCAGCAGCGCGACCAGGCGTTCGACGTGCTCGTCGACATGCTGCGCAACTCGAAGTTCGACGCGGAAGAGCTCGAGCGCGAGAAGGGCGTGATCGTCGAGGAGATGAACATGTACTTCGACACGCCGCGCGACTACGTCGGCTCGGTCTACGAGGAGCTGCTGTTCGGGTCGAACGCGCTCGGCTGGGAGACGCTCGGGACGAAGGACACGGTCACCGGCGCGACGCGGGACACGTTCCTCGACTACATCGGCGAGTGGTACACGCCGACCCGCATAGTCGTCGGCTGCGCCGGTGCCGTCGGCGACGATCTGCAGCCGATGCTGGAACGGCTGCTCGGCGATCTCTCCGGCGACGACGCCGGGTCGCCCGCTCCTGCGGACGTCGAGCGCTCGCAGGAGCCGCGCGTGCGCGTCCACCGGAAGGAATCCGACCAGGCGAACGTCGGTATCGGCGTCCCCTCGTATCCGCTCGGGCATCCCGACCGGTACGCGCTGCAGCTGCTCGGCACCGTCCTCGGCACCGGAATGTCGTCGCGCCTGTTCCTCGAGGTGCGCGAAAAGCGCGGGCTCGCCTACTACGTCTACGCGTTCAACAACTCGTTCACCGACGCGGGCACCCTGTATGCGCAGGCGGGCGTCGATCTGAAGCGGGCCGAGGAGGCGGTCGAGGTGATCGCCAACGAGTTCAAGAAGCTGGCCGACGAGCCGGTGCCGGCGGACGAGCTCGAGAAGGCGCGCGCGCTTGCGAAGGGACGGTTCGTGCTCCAGACGGAGAGCCCGAACGGGCTGCTGCTCTTCGGTCTCCGGCGCGAGGTGCTCGAGGGCGCGGCGGCCGAGCCGACGGAGCTGCTCGCGGGTCTCGACGCGGTCACCGTCGAGGACGTCCAGCGGGTCGCGCAGGACGTGATCGGCGGCTCGGGCCTCCGCTGCGCCGTGATCGGGCCGTTCGACGACGAGGAGGCGTTCGCCCGCCTTCTCTAGTCACGGCCGCGCGGGGCACGTCCCCTCGCCAAACGACGTGACGAGAGTGTGACGAACTATCCACAGGCGGACGGGTCGCGGTCGTCGGAATCCGCCCGCCCCGGCGCTGGAGTGCGCTCGACCTGGCGCAAACGGTCCAGGCCTTCCGAGACACGGCTCGTCGCCAAACGACGTGCTCGCGCGGTCAGCTGCGCCGGGTCGAGGAAGTCCGCACCGGGATGCCGGCGAGCCGGCAGCACGCGAACGCCACGGCGCCGACGAAGGCGAGCGCGACCGCGAGGAACGAAAGCTCGCTCCAGCGGTAGTGGCCGAGCACGACCATGCGGATGCCGATGCCGCCCGTGACGCCGGCGAGCCACGTCGGGACGAAGCTGCGCGTCCACCACGCGACCGCGAGCCAGCAGCCGAGGAGCGGGAGGACATCCGCCAGGTAGCCGCCGGCGGAGACGCCGTCTTCGTGCGACAGCTGACCGACGGTTGCGAAGACGACGATCGCGACCGTCCCCGCGAGCGCGAGGCGCGTCACCGGAAGAACCGGCGGACGCCGCGGAAGTCGCTCGTCCGCACCGGCACGATCCGCACCTCGCTACGCGAGTTCGGCGCCTCGATCATGCGGCCGCCGCCGACGTACATCGCGACGTGCCCGACGACCGGGTGCTCGTAGAAGAGCAGGTCGCCCGGCAGCATCTTCGCGAGCGGCACCGGCTTCCCGGCGGCAAACTGCGCGTCGGCGTCGCGCGGGATCGTGATCCCGTGCGCGCGATACACCGCCCAGGTGAGCCCCGAGCAGTCGTACCCCCACGCCGAGAGGCCGCCCCACAGGTAGTGCAGCCCCAGGAAGCGCTTCGCCGTGCGCACGAGGTCGGCGCGCGTCGCGGGCAACTTGCGCGTTGCCGTCGCGGCGACCGCACCGCGCGGGACCTGCGAGCCGAACCCGACTTCCGCGCCGTTCGGAAGGCGCGCGCTCGAAGCGGTGACGACGAGCGGCGCCGGGAAACGCACGGCGAGCTGCCACGAGCGCACCCAGCCCGGATAGCCGCGCGCGTCGAGCGGCGAAGGCTGGTCGGGGACGACGATCCTCGTCCAGCCGCCGCGCCGTTCGAGCACCTTCACCTGCTCGCCGTACAGCACCTGCGTCGGCATGTGCCCGACGAGCGCCAGCCGCTCTCGGACGGTCACCGCGTCGGTCGGCCAGACGTGCGGGTCGAGCGGCAGGTGGCCGGCGTTCGGAGCCTCCCACACGTTCGCGACCGGCACGCGCACGGTGGCTGCCTGCCCCGGCGCGACGGCGAGGACGAGCGCTGCGGCGAGTGCCCCTATCACTCGCCGCAGCGTACCCCGCCTCCCTCCCCGGTCTACAGCGGGTGATTCGAGCGGAAGAGGTCCTCCGGATCTACCTCCGCCTTGATCCGCTTCAGGCGAGCGTGCACCAGCTCCGGCCAGAGCGTCCGCGGGTCGCGGCGGCTCTCGGCGAAGTTGAGGTACGTGTGGCCCGACTGCCACGGCTCGAGCGACGCCATCAGGCTCGCGACCGTTGCATGCACCGCCGCCTTCGCCTCCGCGGTCGGCGCGATGCCGACCGCGAACATGATGTACGGCGCCGCGAACGCCGACACGGCCCCGTGCTCCGGCCGCGATCGGGCGACCGCGCCGCCGTAGTGGCGGATCTCGGTGCTGAGGATCGGCTTGCCGACCACCTCGCGGACGAAGACGTCGATCGCCTCGTCGGTGAGCGCGTCGAGCATGCCGCCGTCGCCGGCGCCCGGCACCGGGTGGTCCGGGTCCATGTGCAAGTGCGAGAGCTCGGTCATCGACAGCGGCCTGAACGTGTCCATCGCCGGGCCGAGCGCCCGAAGCGGCTCGAGGAGCGCGTCCATCTCGGCTGAATCGTCGCCGCAGTAGATCGCCTGCACGACCGCGAACGCATTGCCGCGCATCGGCTCAGGGATCTCCGGGATCGGCGGGAACTGCAGGATGCGGCCGATGCTCGTGACCTCCTCGGGCACCGCCTCCGTCCAGTCGCGCCACGCGCGCAGCACCTCGGCGGCGCGGTCGACGGGGAACCAGAGGTGCCCGGCGTAGACGGACTCGAGCTCGAGCAGCGCGATCTCGACTGTTGTGACGACGCCGAACGAGCCGCCGCCGCCCCGCAGCGCCCAGAAGAGCTCCGCGCCGTTCTCGGCGTCGACGCGGCGAAGCTCGCCGTCGGCGGTGACGAGCTCGATCGCGTTGACGTGACTCGTCATCAGGCCGTGCTTGCGGGCGAGGAACGAGAGCCCGCCGCCGAGCGTGTAACCGACGACGCCCACGTCGGGCGAAGAGCCCGCGAGCGCGGCCAGGCCGTGGCCGGCCGCCGCCTCGACGACCTCGATCCAGATCGAGCCGGCCGGTGCGCGCGCGATGCGCGTCTCCGGGTCGACCGTGACGCCGCGCAGCCGCTCGAGCTTCACGAGCACGGTGCCCGCGAGGTCGCCGAGCGCCGCGGCATTGTGGCCGGTGCTCTGCGCGGTGACGCGGTAGCCCTCGGCCGCCGCCCAGCGGACGACCTCCGCCACCTCCTCCGCGCTCTCCGGCAGCGCGACCGCCTCCGGCCGCTGGTCGACGGCGAGGTTCCAGGCGAGGCGCGCCTCGTCCCACCCCTCCTCACCGGGGAGGACGACGCTCGCCGGCGCCCGCACCTCCGCGTAGAGCTGTGTCATCTCTTTCGCGTCCTTTCCTTCGTTTCCCGAATGTCGAAGGAGAGGATGCGACGGCGCGGGCGGGGGCGAATCGGCCGCGCGAGCGATTCGCGTCGGCCGCGGCGACGACCCGCGCGTCGTCCCTGAGGACGACGCGCGGGTCGCACGGTCACTCGTCCTTGCCGGCTTCCGCCTGGCCGCGCCGGCGGATCTCCTCCACCACGGCCGGGTCGGCGAGGGTCGTCGTGTCGCCGAGCGGCCTGTTCTCCGCCACGTCGCGGAGGAGGCGGCGCATGATCTTGCCGCTCCGCGTCTTCGGCAGCTCCTGCGTGAACACGATGTTCGCCGGCTTCGCGATCGGGCCGATCTTCGCCGCCACGTGGTTGCGGAGCTCCTCGAGCTTCTCGATCGAGCCGTCCGCGCCGCCCTTGAGCGTGACGAAGGCGACGATCGCCTGCCCCGTCGTGGCGTCGTTCCGCGCGGCGACCGCGGCCTCCGCGACCTCCTGGTGGTCGACGAGCGCCGACTCGACCTCGATCGTCGAGATGCGATGCCCGGAGACGTTCATCACGTCGTCGACCCGGCCGAGCAGCCAGAAGTCACCGTCCTGGTCGATCCGTGCGCCGTCGCCTGCGAAGTAGACGTCGCCGTACTTCGACCAGTACGTCTCGCGGTAGCGGGCATCGTCGCCGTAGATCCCGCGCAGCATCGCGGGCCACGGCCGCTTCAGCACCAGGTACCCGCCGCCGCCTGGGCCGACCTCCTCCCCGGCCTCGCTGTAGATCGCCGCCTCGACGCCGGGGAACGGCTTCGTCGCCGAGCCGGGCTTCGTCGTCGTCACGCCCGGGAGGGGCGTGATCATGATCATCCCCGTCTCGGTCTGCCACCAGGTGTCGACGACCGGGCAGCGCCCGCCGCCGATGTGCTCGTGGTACCAGACCCACGCCTCGGGGTTGATCGGCTCGCCGACCGACCCGATCAGCTTCAGCGACGACAGGTCGTGCTTCTCCGCGTGCTCGGGCCCCCACTTCATGTGCGTGCGGATCGCCGTCGGCGCCGTGTAGAGGATCGTCGCCTTGTACCGCTCGACGAAGTCCCACCAGCGGTCCTAGTCGTGGAAGACGGGCGTCCCCTCGAACATGACCGAGGTGGCGCCGTTGCAGAGCGGCCCGTAGACGATGTAGCTGTGCCCCGTGATCCACCCGACGTCGGCGGCGCACCAGTACACGTCGGTCTCCGCCTTCAGGTCGAAGACGTAGTGATGCGTCGACGCCGCTCCGACGAGATAGCCGGCGGTCGTGTGCGCGATGCCCTTCGGCTTCGCCGTGGTGCCGCTCGTGTACATGAGGAAGAGCAGGTCCTCCGAGTCCATCGGCTCCGGCGGGCACGACGACGGGTCCTCCGAGCCGCGGACGTCGTGGTACCAGCGGTCGCGACCCTCCGTCATCGGCACGTCGCCCCCGGTGCGGCGGACGACGACCGACGTCTTGACGCCCGGCGCGTCCGTCATCGCCTCGTCGGCGATCTTCTTCAGTGGCACGGTGGTACCCCGCCGCCACGCCTCGTCCTGCGTGATCAGCACTTCGCAGCCCATGTCGTTCATCCGGCCGCTCAGCGAGTCGGCCGAGAAGCCGCCGAAGACGACCGTGTGCGGCGCGCCGAGCCGCGTGCACGCGAGCATCGCGATCGGCAGCTCGGGGATCATCCCCATGTAGATCGCGACCGGCGTGCCCTTCGCCACGCCGACGTCCCTGAGCGCGTTCGCGAAGGCGACGACCTCCTTCTGCAGGTCGGCGTACGTGATCTCGCGCCGGTCGTTCTCCGGCTCGCCCTCCCAGAAGTAGGCGACCTTGCCGCCCTTGCCCGCCTCGACGTGCCGGTCGACGCAGTTGTAGGACACGTTCAGCTTCCCGCCGAGGTACCACTTGGCGTACGGCAACTCCCATTCATAGAGCTTCCCGAAGGGCTCGAACCAGGAGACGCGCTCCTTGCCCTCACGCTCCCAGAACGCCTCGAAGTCCTCGTCGTAGATCGCGGCCTTCGCGTTCGCCTGTGCCGTGAACTCGGCCGGCGGCGGATACTCCCGCTCCTCGAGGAGGAGCGTGTCGATTGCCCGAACCTCGGTCTCCATGACGAGAGCCTACGCGTGCCGACCGCGCGGCATCGGACGGCCGCGCCGGCCGCCTTCGAGGGAAAGCGGGGCACCGACGGGTAGGACGGCGTGGCCCTTCATGCCGTTGATGACGCCGGACGCGGACGCGTACCAGGCGACCGCGGCCGTGGCGATCCCCAGCCAGCCGCCGGTGTGCACCCAGCCGCTCGACGCATGGCCGTGCGCCTCCATGAAGTTGCCGACGGCGAGCACGATCTCCGTCGCCTCGAGCGTCAGGAAGACGAGAAAGACGGCGACGCTGACCTGCGTCGACCAGAGCAGCATGTAGGTGTTGAAGATCGCGAACGCGACCAGGAACCACGCAACGGCGTTCGGCAGGTTCGCGCCGGTGAGAGCCGCTGCAAAGCTCTTCGACACGACGGCGAGGACGACGAAGGCGCCGAGGCCCATCCAGAAGCCGCCGTACGTCGAGAACGCCGTGGCGCCGAAGACGTTCCGGTTGCGAAACTCCCACATCCCGGCGCACAGCTGGATGAGCCCCCCGTAGAAGAGCGCGAGACCGACCCAGATCAGGTCGGGGATGAACGTCGCGTTGTGACCGCTGAGCATGAAGGTCGTCAGCGCGAACGCGGCCAGACCGAGCGGGGCTGGGTCTGCGGCCGCGGGTGTCGACTCGACCACCACCCGGGTGGGAGCGACGTCGGCAGCAACTGCCATGTCTCCTCCTCTCGCCGCGGCGACCCGCCGCGGCTATCAACGGGTACCGATGTTTAGCGCTTTACCCGGGAGAAAGCTGCTGAAACTTCGCGGCTAGGGCTCGAGGTCGTACGGATAGCGCGTCAGGTTCTCGCCGCCGCCGGACGTGACGAGAACGAGGTCCTCGAGCCGCACGCCGCCGTAGCCCTGCCGGTACAGCCCCGGCTCGACCGTCACGACGTCGCCCGCACGGAGCGGCGAGCCCGCCACGAGTCCGAGGCCGGGCTCCTCGTGCACCTCGAGCCCGACGCCGTGGCCGAGCCCGTGGAAGAAGCCGTCGGCCAGCGTCTGCCCCGGCTCCTTCGTGCGGACCGTCGGCTCGCCCGCCGCCTCGAAGATCTCGCAGGCCGCGTCGAAGAGGTCCCTGCCCTGCGCTCCGTCGCGGATGAGGCCGACCGACGCGTCGAGCGCCTCCTTGCAGAGGCGATGCCATTCGCGCACGCGGTCGGGCACCTCGCCGACGACGAACGTGCGCGTCATGTCGCAGTAGACGAACGCCTCGTTGTCGCGCGGCCAGATGTCGATGACGACCGGGACGCCCGGCGCGATCGGCCCGGAGCCCATGTCGTGGCCGACGGCACCCTGCGGCCCCGGCGCGACGATGAAGTCGTCGGCGGACGTCCCGTGCTCGGCGAACACGCGGCTCATCGCCGACTTGACCTCCTCCACGGTCAGCCCGCCGTTCGAGACGCGCGTGCGCAGGAGCTCCCGCGCGATGTCCATCGCCGCCTCGGCCGCCCGCTGGGCCCGCTTCATGCCGGCGAGCTCGGCTTCGCTCTTCACGCGACGGCGGTCGTCGAAGAAGTCCCCGTCGGCCGTCAGCTCGACGCCCTCGCCGCGCAGCGCGTCGGCGAGCCAGAGCGGGAACGTCTCGGGCACGACTGCGCTCCGGACGCCGAGCTCCTTCACTCCGCGCAGGTGCAGATCTCGTCGAATCTCCGCAATCCGCTTCCCGGACGAGCGCAGCTCGTCGATCCCGAGCTCCTCCCAGAGGTGGAGCTCGTACGAGTCGACCTCGGCGAGTCGCACCGCTTCCATCGAGTTGACGACGAGGTGCTTGACGCCGTCCTTCTCGGCGTAGAGGAACGGGTCGGGCACGCCGAGCGGCACCTCGTGCCGCAGCTCCGGCGAGCGAAAGGTGTCTGCGTAGATGAGGACGTCTGGCATGAGCTCGACTCTAACTACACTCGGCCGGATGGACGCGCGCGCCAGGGCGCTCGAGCTGGTGGAACAGTGGCGGGAGGAGCTGCAGCGGCTTCTGCCCGCCGGCGCGGACGTCTTCGATGCGCACCTGCACCTCGGGCACGACATCGACGGCATGATCGGCGACTACGACCAGCTCGAGCAGCTGATGACCGACTACGGGATCTCGCGGGCGTTCATGTTCTGCCTCGACGAGCCCGACCGTCACCCGTCCTTCACTGCGGCGAACGACCGCACGCTCGCGTATGCCGAGCGCTCGAAGGGGCGGCTGATCCCGTTCGTGCGCCTCGATCTGAACGAGTCGCCGCTCGAGGAGGCGCGGCGCTGCCTCGACGCGGGCGCTCGCGGGATCAAGCTCCACCCCCGCGCGCAGAAGTTCACGGCGACCGACGAGCGGCTCGGGCCCGTGTTCGAGCTCGCAGCCGAGCGGCGCGTGCCCATCCTGATCCACGCGGGGCGCGGCCTGCCGCCGATCGCGGAGGGCCTGCGGGCCCTCGTCGACCGCTATCCGGAGGCGCCGCTGATCCTCGCGCATGCCGGGATCGCCGACATGGCGGCCCTCGCGGCGTGCATGCGCGGCCGCAAGGGCGTGTTCTTCGACACCTCGACGTGGAGCCCGATCGACCTGCTCGACTTCTATCGCCAGGTGCCGCCGGAACAGGTCGTGTACGCGAGCGACTACCCGTACGGCCAGCAGCCCGGGTCGCTGCTGATCGCAGTGAAGACCGCGCTCCGCGCCGGCTACTCCGACGACCACCTGCGTGGAATGCTCGCGGGCAACGCGAACGCGCTCGCGGACGGGGGCGAGCTGCCCGAACCGAGCGGCTGGACGGGGCCCGACGTCATCTCCGTGCCGCTCCAGCTCCTGCGCATCGAGCAGTACCTGGCGATGGCGACGCCGCTCCTCTGGTCGCGCCAGCCGGACCAGGTTGGCGTGCTCGGGCTCGCGATCAACGCGTGCGCCGAGCGGAACGGCTACGCAGAGTCCATCGATCGCGTCCGCGAGCTGCTCGTCGCAGCACGCGATCTATGGGAGACGATCCCCGCCATCGAGGAGGAAGTCGAGGCGCGGCAGACGATGCGCCTGACGCACCGCCTGGTGCACCTCGCGCAGATCGAGACGGTGACGGCCGCGTGAGGCTCGACGTCAACGACCATGCGTACGAGCTGCACTGCGAAGTCGGGACGACGCTCGCGGAGGCGCTGCGCGACGAGCTCTCCCTCACCGGCACGAAGATCGCCTGCGGCGAGGGGCACTGCGGCGCCTGCACCGTGCTGGTCGACGGCGCGCCGGTGCTCTCGTGCATCACGCTCGCACACGCGGTCGGCGATGCGAAGGTGACGACGATCGAGGGTCTGCGCGAGCACCCGATGCTGCGCTCGTTCGTGCGGGCCGACGCGCTCCAGTGCGGCTTCTGCACGCCGGGGCAGGTCGTGAGCGCGGTCGCGCTCGTCGAGGCGCGCCCCGAGCCGACGACCGAGGAGATACGGCACGCCATGGCGGGGAACCTGTGCCGCTGCGGCGCGTACCCGAAGATCGAGGAGGCGATTCGAACGTGGCGAGACTGATCCGCACCGAGAAGGAAGTCGAAGGTCGGTACGAGGAGGTCTGGCTCGTCGTCGAGGAGGACGCGCTCGAGCAGTGGCCGACCGGCCCCCGCGACGTCGTCGGCCGGCCGGCGGAGCGCCTCGACGGCTTCGAGCGCGCCTCGGGGCAGGCGGTCTACACGGCGGATCTCGACAAGCCGGGGATGCTCCACACGGCGGTACTCCGGTCGCCGCACCCGCGCGCCCGCGCGACGGTCGACGTCTCGCCCGCGCTCGGGATGCCGGGCGTGCACGCGGCGCTCGGCCCCGGAGAGGTCGAGCAGCTCTCGGCGGAGTGCAACTACCAGGGTCAGGCGGTCGCGGCTGTCTGCGCCGACACGCTCGCGCAGGCGCGCGCGGCGGTGCGCGCGATCCGCTGCGACTTCGCGGTGCTCGAGCCGCTGCTCGACCCGGACGAGGCGGTGCGCCGCGGCGAGCTGCTCGGCGACCCGCGCGTCCGCGAGCGCGGCGACTACGAGCGCGGTCTCGCCGAGGCGGACGCCGTCGTCGAGGCCGAGTACCGCACCCAGGTCGTGCTCCACAACTCGATGGAGACCCACCAGGCGGTCGTCGAATGGACACGCGAGGACGCCGTCGAGGTGCACATCTCGACGCAGTACGTCTGGGGCATCCGCGACGCGGTCGCCGAGGGGCTCGGGCTACCGGCCGACAACGTGCGCGTCGTGTGCCACTACATGGGGGGCGGTTTCGGGTCGAAGAACTCTCCGGACGACTACACGTTCATCGCCGCGGAGCTCGCGAGGCGCACCCGGCGCCCGGTGAAGTGCGCGCTCACCCGCCGCGAGGAGAACACCGCCGCGGGCAACCGCAACGCGACGATCCAGCGTCTCACGGTCGGCGCGCGCAGCGACGGCACGCTCACGGCACTCGGCGGCGAGTTCGTGAACGCGGTCGGCTGGGGCGGCTGGTCGTCAGGCACCGAGGGGCCGATGCAGATGCTCTACGCGTGCCCCAACGTGAAGACGACGACGTACGGCGCGAAGCTGAACCTGCCGCCGATGAAGGCCTTCCGCGCGCCCGGTTTCGTCGAGGGTACGTTCGGCCTCGAGGCGCTGCTCGACGAGCTCGCCGCGCAGCTCGACCTCGACCCGCTCGAGCTGCGCCGTCTCAACCACGCCGAGCAGGCGCCCGAAGGCGGCGAGTACAGCGACAAGAACCTGCTCGAGTGCTACCGGCGAGCCGAGCCCCACTGGGAGCGCCGCCACGAGGTGCGCGCGCGCTCGACCGGGACGGTGAAACGCGGGGTCGGCATGGCTTCGCAGATCTGGTACGGCGGCGGCGGCCCACCGAGCTACGCGTGGGTGCGCGTCGGTTCCGACGGCCGTGCGGCCGTGGTGACCGCGATGCAGGACATCGGCACCGGCACGCGCACGGCCATGGCCCAGATCGCGGCCGAGGAGTTGCGCGTCCCGCTCGAGCACGTATCCGTCTCGCTCGGCGACACGGACCGCGGGCCGTACGCGACGCTGAGCGCAGGCTCGTCGACGACGCCCTCCGTCGGGCCCGCGGTGCGGGCGGCGGCTGCCGACGCACGCACGCAGATCGAGGAGATCGCCGAGCAACGCGGCCTCCCGAAAGACGCACCGGTGGCGGCCGTGGTCGACGTCCTCGAGGACGCGCAGATCCTCGGCAAGGGCGCGCGGGGCCCCAACCCGACGGGGATGCAGGTGCTCACGTTCGGCGTGCAGGTCGCGGAGGTCGCGGTCGACGTCGAGACGGGCGAGGTGTGGGTCGAGCGGATCGCGGCGGTGCACGACGTCGGCCGCGTCATCAACCCCCTCGGCGCCTCGAGCCAGATCGAGGGCGGGATCATCCAGGGGATCGGCCACACGCTCTCAGAGGAGCGCCTCCACGACCCGGCGACGGGCCGCCTGCTGACGACGACGCTCGACGCGTACAAGCTGCCAACGATCGCCGACGTGCCGGAGATCGTCAGCGAGCTCGTCGACGAGCCCGACCGGCACCTGACGAACCTCGGCTCGAAGGGGCTCGGCGAGCCGCCGATCGTCCCGACGGCAGCCGCGATCGCGAACGCGATCCGCGACGCGACCGGCGCCGACGTGCGGCAGCTGCCGATCACGCGGGAGGAGATGCTGCGCGCCCTGCGCGAGGCCGAGGCACGGCAGAAGGAGAAGGTTGGAGCTCCGGCAGGCGTCTGACACGACTGTCGACGGCGTCCCGATACACGGCGGCACCGAGGTGGTGCCGCTGCTGCGGGCAGGGCTGCTTCGCGCCGAGACGCTGGTGGACATTCGCGGCGTCGTCTCGCGCGGGGTCGCGGACGGCCGCATCGGCGCGGGCGTGCCGCTCGCCGAGATCGAGTGCGACCCGCAGGTGCCCGAGGTCCTGCGCGAGGCGTGCAGGCTCGCGGCGAGCCCGCAGCTCCGCAACATGGGCTCGCTCGGCGGCAACCTGCTGCAGGCGACGCGCTGCTGGTACTGGCGCCTCAACTGGCCCTGCCGCCTGCACGACGGGGACGAGTGCTTCGCGCGCGAGGGCGAGCACCGCGAGCACGCGATCTTCGCGAACGACTTCTGCGCATCGGCGCATCCCTCGGACGTGGCCGCCGCGCTGCTCGCGCTCGACGCGACGCTGACGACGAGCCGGCGAGAGCTGCCACTCGCCGGGCTCTACCGGCTGCCGACGGACGACGACCGGCGGACGACGACGCTCGACCCCGGTGAGCTGATCCTCGACGTGCGCTACGACAAGCCCGACGCGAGCGTCTACCTGAAGGCGATGGAGCGGAAGCGATGGGCGTTCCCGCTCGTCGGCGTTGCCGCGGTGCGGCGAGGTGCCACCACGCGCGTCGCACTCGCCGGCGTCGCTCCGATCCCGTGGCTCCTGGACGGCTTCGAGAGCGCGGCGCCGCTGCCGCGGAACGCGTACAAGGTCGACGTGGCGAAGGCGCTCGTGAAGCGGGCGACGGCGGCGGTCGCTGGGTGAGGCTCCTCGCCGTGGCGGCGCTCGCCGTCGCGCTCGCCGGCTGCGGCAGCGAGAAGAAGATCCCGGCCTCGCTCGGCACGACGAACGCGACGACGACAACCGACTCCGACGGCTGTCATCCGATCAAGACGCCGGACCCGGAGGAGCGGCACGCGCCGAAGCCGAAGCGGCCGCTCGACACGTCGAAGACGTACGACGTCACGCTCGAGACGAACTGCGGCAGCTTCACGATCCGCCTCGACGTGAAGGACTCGCCGCACGCGACGGCGTCGTTCGTCAGCCTCGTTCGCCGCGGCTACTTCCTGCAGACCATCTTCCACCGCATCGTCCCCGGCTTCGTGATCCAGGGCGGCGACCCGACCGGCACCGGCACGAGCGGCCCCGGCTACTCCACCGTCGACAAGCCGCCGAAGGACACGAAGTACGTGGAGGGTGTCGTCGCGATGGCGAAGACGCAGACGGAGCCGGCGGGGACGGCCGGCAGCCAGTTCTTCGTCGTCACCGGCCCTGACGCGGCAACGCTGCCGCCGGACTACGCGCTGCTCGGGCACGTGACGAAGGGGCTCGACATCGCGAAGCGGATCAGTAACTTCGGCGACCCGAGCGACCCCTCGGGGTCGCCGCTCCGGCTCGTCGTGATCGAGAAGGCGACGGTCGACGTCCACTGAGCGGGTAGCGGCCGTGGTGCTGGCCGCCGGCGCCTCGACGCGGTACGGCGGCGTCAAGCAGAGAGAGCTGCTGCCGGCGGTGCTGGCAGCGCTGCGCGAGACGAGCGTCGACGAGGTGGTGGTGGTCGAGGGCGCGCACTCGCTCGAGGCTCCGGGCGCGCGCATCGTGCACTGCGCCCAGTGGGAAGACGGGCCGGGGGTCTCGCTCCGCTGCGGCCTCGATGCGCTCGGCGGCGACGTCCGGCGTGCGTTGATCGTGCTGGCCGACGGGCCGGAGCTCGACCCGCGCGCGATCGAGCGCGTCGCCGCGCACGACGCGCCGGTGGCGGCCGCCTCGTATGACGGAACGCGCAGCCATCCCGTCGCGCTCGACCGCACGGTCTGGGCCGAGGTGCCGGACGAGGGAGGCCGTGCGCTCGAGCCGGAGCTCGTCGACTGCTCCGACCTGCGCCCGCCGGGCGACATCGACGTCCGTGTCTAGGACACGCGCAACCAGGAGCGGCCGCTCGCACGGGCGCACCAGTTGGCGACCGCCGCGAGCGCCGCAGCTCGTCGTCGAGCTCGAGAAGAGCTGCGCTCGTGCGCAGCCGGGTCAGCTCGTCGGCGAGCCGTCGCGCGTCGCGCTTGTCGAGCTCGCCGGGCGCGAGCGAAGGAAGGAGCGCCAGGCCCATGCCGCGCGCGGCTTCGCGCACGCGCCTCACGTCGCTCTCGGCGAGCAGGTGAGAGCGGTACACCGACGATCGCCTCGTGCCACGGAACGCGCGGAGCTCCATTGCCCCACGATGCCCGACGCGGCGCGGTCAGCAGTCGAGGCTGAGGCGCCACTCGCTGCGCGGCAGCACCGCGAAGGCCTCGCCGTGCTCGGGCTCCCGGCCGAGCGCGTCCCGCAGCGCCTGCCCGCGCGACTTCCGCGCAGGCAGGCCCGGCCTGCGCGCGACCTCGCCGAGCACGCGCCACTCGTGCTCGCCGACCCGCTGCAGGACGACGTAGGCGGCGCCGGCGCTCACGCTGCGAGCGGCGAGCCGACCCGCATCAGGTTGCCGCTCCGGTCGACGACCGCGAACTCACGCATGCGGTAGTCGGTGTCGACGGGAGCGACGATGCGGCTGCCGGTAGGTGGGTCGGGCTCGACCAGGCCCTGCCACTCGGCGTACAGCGCATCGGCGTCGTCGACGAAGATGTAGTAGCTCGCGGCGGTCGAGAGCGGGTCGACGTCGGCGTCCGCGTAGAAGTGCAGCTCGATCCCGCCGCGACCGATGATCAGGTAGTCCCACTCCTCCGGCGGCGCGCCGCGGTTCTCGAAGCCGAGCCGCTCGTAGAACGAGAGCGTCTCGCGCAGATCGCGGCTCGGCAGGATCGGTACCGAGCGCTCCGGCACCGGCTACAGCGGCGTCCGCAGGGCGGCGAGCCTCGCCTTCAGCTCCGCCGACATCGGCTCGCTCACCGCGACGCGCACGTAGTGGCGGAGCCGGTCCTCGAACCGGTAGCGCTTCGCGCACCAGCTGCAACGCTCGAGGTGGCGCTGCGCCTCGGCGACTTCGGCGTCGGAGAGCGTGCCGTCGAGAAACGGCTGCATGACCTCCTCGCACTTGTCACAAGGATCGAGCATCAGACCATCGCTTTGTCCGCGAGGTTCTTCTTCAGGATACGCCTGCCGCGGTGCAAGCGCGACATGACGGTGCCGATCGGGATGTCCAGGATCTGCGCCGCGTCGGCGTAGGAGAACTCGCCGATGTCGACGAGCACGATCACGTCGCGGAAGTCGTGCGGCACGTCGGCGAGCGCGTCGACGATCGAGTCCTGTGAGAGCCGCTGCAGCACGCGCTCCTCGTCGGGGTTCTCGTCGGGCAGCTGGGACTCGAGCTTGTTGTAGAGGAAGTAGTCGCCCGCCTCGTTGTCGATCGACATCGTCTGCGGCGCCCGCTGCTGCCGGCGGCCGCGGTCGATGTTGAGGTTCGTCAGGATCCGC
>JAICYG010000130.1 GCA_025934335.1 Thermoleophilia bacterium
AGGGGCCGCCGAAGCGGCAGCGCTTCACCGTCAGCTTCTACCTGACGGCGATGCTCTTCATCCTCTTCGACATCGAGATCGTCTTCCTGTACCCGCTGGCGGTGATCCTCCACGAGCTCGCGTGGTTCGGGTTCTTCGAGTTCCTGACGTTCCTGATCGTGCTGCTCGTCGCATACGTCTACATCTGGCGCAAGGGCGCGCTCGAATGGCGCTAGACAAGCCGCTCCGCGCCTACGGGCTCCAGTCGGAGCGGCTGCTGATGCCGTCGAAGGCGTCGGCCTTCGAGCAGGAGGTGGCCGATCTCGAGCAGAAGGTCGGCCTGACGACGCTCGCGAAGGCGGTCGCCTGGGCGCAGACGAACTCGATGTGGCCGGACACGTTCGGGCTCGCCTGCTGCGCGATCGAGATGATGTCGATCGTCGGCGCGCGCTACGACATCGCGCGCTTCGGAATGGAGCCGGTCCGCGGCTCGCCGCGCCAGGCCGACCTGCTGATCGTCTCCGGCCGGGTCGCGCACAAGATGGCGGCGCCCCTGCGCCAGATCTACGACCAGATGCTGGAGCCGAAGTGGGTGATCGCCATGGGCGCCTGCGCGAGCTCCGGCGGCATGTTCAACAACTACGCGATCGTGCAGTCGGTCGACAAGATCGTTCCGGTGGACATGTACGTCCCCGGGTGCCCGCCTCGACCCGAGCAGCTGATGGAAGGGATCATCCGCCTGCACGAGGCGGTCAGGGCCGGCGTGCCGCCCGCCTACGAGCTGCGGAGCGTCGCCTCATGAGCGAATTCGACTCCCTTCCCGGCTACGTCGAGGAGCGCATCCGGGTGGCGGAGACGACGGTCGTCGTCGAGCCGGGGGAGCTCGTCGAGGCGGCCACCGTCCTGCGCGACGAGCACGGCTTCAACTTCCTCGCCGACGTCACCGCCGTCGACTACCTCGGCTGGGGGCACGCGGACGTCTCGGGCTACATCGGCACACCGTCCGGCCGCGACATCAACGCTCCGATGACGCAGGGCTACCAGGTGGTCCCGCTCGCAAAGCCGAAGCGCTTCGCCATGAACTACCACCTGCTCTCGATCTCGGAGCGCCCGCGGCGCCTCCGCCTGCAAACGTGGCTCGACGAGGGCGAGCCGGTGCCGACGGTCATCCCGGTCTGGCCGACCGCCGACTGGCACGAGCGCGAGGCGTTCGACCTGATGGGCATCGCGATCGACGGTCACCCGGACCTGAAGCGGATCCTCCTCGACGACGACTGGGACGGGCACCCGCTCCGCAAGGACTATCCGCTCGGCGGCGAGCCGGTGCGGTTCTCGGGCGAGGAATGACGGCGACCGCAGCCCCACGCAGCCTCACGTCGCGACGGCCGATCTACGAGGGGACCCGCGTCCCGCAGCCGACCCCGACGTTGCTCGTCACGCCGCCCGACCTTGCGGCAACCGGCGACGTGATGACGGTGAACTTCGGCCCGAACCACCCGTCGACGCACGGCGTGCTCCGCCTCGTCGTCGACCTCTACGGCGAGGACGTGACCGGCCTCGAAGCGGTGATCGGCTACCTGCACACCGGCTTCGAGAAGAACATGGAGCAGAAGACGTGGTGGAAGTGCATCACGTATCCCGAGCGCATCGACTACGTCTCCTTCCAGAACAACGAGTACGTCTTCGTCGGCGCCGTCGAGAAGCTGCTCGACCTCGAGATCCCGCCGAAGGCGAGCTGGATGCGCACGCTCCTCTGCGAGCTGAACCGCATCCACAGCCACCTCGTCTGGCTCGGCACGTCGGCGCTCGAGCTGGGCGCGATCTCGATGTTCTGGTACGCGTTCCGCGAGCGCGAGCAGATCCTCGACCTGTTCGAGCTCGTCGCCGGCTACCGCATGCACACGCGGTACTTCCAGGTGGGCGGGCTCGCCGAGGACATCCCGCGCGGCTTCTACCCGGAGTGCCGCAAGTTCTGCGACTGGATGCCACGCGCGATCGACGACTACGAGACGCTGCTCACACGCAACAAGATCTGGCTCGAGCGCACGGAGCACATCGGGCTGCTGTCGGCCGAGGATGCGATCGCGCTCGGGCAGTCGGGGCCGGTACTGCGCGCATCCGGCGTCGACTGGGACCTGCGCAAGGTGGAGCCGTACCTCTCGTACCACCAGGTCGACTTCCGCGTCCCGGTCTACCAGGACGGCGACGTGTACTCGCGCTACCGCATCCACATGGACGAGATGCGCGAGTCGGTGCGCATCGTCGAGCAGTGCCTCGACCGGCTCGAGCACATGGAGGGCGAGCCCTGGATCGCCGACGACCGCAAGGTGGTGCTGCCGCCCCGGCACGAGCTCCACACCTCGATGGAGTCGCTGATCCACCACTTCAAGATCGTCACGGAGGGGTTCCGCGTGCCGGAGGGGGAGGTCTACTACGCGATCGAGTCTCCGCGCGGCGAGCTCGGCTGCTACATCTGCTCGGACGGCGGCCCGAAGCCGTGGCGTGTCAAGTTCCGTGCGCCGTCGTTCGTCGCGCTCGAGGCGACGGCGACGTGCATGAAGGACGCGCTGATCGCCGACATGATCGCGATCGTCGGCTCGCTCGACACCGTCATGGGCGAGGTCGACCGGTGACGGAGACGCTGTACGAGCGGATCCAGGAGGAGCGCGCGAAGTACCCGCCCGACTCGCGCAGCGCGGTCATGCCGGCGCTCCGGCTCGCCCAGGACGAGTACGGCTGGCTCTCGCCGGAGGCGCTGCGCGAGGTCGCGGACGCGCTCGAGGTGACGCCCGCGTTCTGCAAGTCGATCGCGTCCTTCTACGACCAGTTCCACCTGGCACCGGTCGGCGAGCACCTGGTCGAGGTGTGCACGAACGTCTCGTGCGCCGTCGTCGGGGCGCAGCAGGTCGTGGAGGCGTTCGAGCGCGAGCTCGGCTGCCGCGCGGGCGAGACGAGCCCCGACGGCAGGGCGACGCTGCGCACGGTCGAGTGCCTCGGCGGCTGCGGGTGGGCCACCATCGTCTCGCTCGACCACCATTACCGGACACACGTGAAGCCGGAGGACGTCCCCGGCATCGTGGAGGAGCTCCGTGGCGAGTAGCGGGATCGACGAGATCGTCCTCGCGAACGCGACTACCGACCTCGCGGAATACGAGGCGGCCGGCGGCTACCAGGCACTCGCGAAAGCGCGGACGATGACGACGGCCGAGCTGACCGAGGAGCTGATGGCGTCGGAGCTCCGGGGCCGCGGCGGTGCGTTCTTCCCGACCGGCCGCAAGTGGTCGTTCGTCCCGTCCAAGGAGCAGCTGCCGAAGCCGCACTACCTCGTCGTCAACGCCGACGAGTCCGAGCCGGGAAGCTTCAAGGACAACGAGATCCTCTCGCGCGTCCCGCACCGGTTCATCGAGGGCTGCCTGATCACCGCCCGCACCGTCGAGTGCAGCAACGTCTTCGTCTACATCCGCGGCGAGTACTCCGGCCCGTACGAGATCCTCGTGGGCGCGCTCGAGGAGCTGCGCGACCGTCCCGACATCCGTGGCGACGTGACGATCGTCGTCCATCGCGGCGCCGGCGCCTACATCTGCGGCGAGGAGACGGCGCTGCTCGAGTCGCTCGAGGGGGAGCGCGGCCAGCCGCGGTCGAAGCCGCCGTTCCCGGCCATCTCCGGGCTCTACGCGGCGCCGACCGTCGTCAACAACGTCGAGACGATCGCCACCGTCGCACCCGTCATCGCGATGGGCGGCGCCGAGTACGCGAAGCTCGGCGTGCCGAACACCCGCGGCACGCGTGTCGTCTCGATCTCGGGCAACGTCGCGAACGGCGGCAACTACGAGATCGAGGCCGGCATGTCGCTGCGCGACATGATCTACGGGCTCGGCGGCGGCATTCCCGGCGGGCGCGAGCTGAAAGCGGTGGTGCCGGGCGGATCGTCGACCGTGATCCTGACGAGGGACGAGATCGACGTCGGCTACGACTTCGACTCGCTCGGAGCGCTTCGGACGGCGATGGGCTCTGCCGGAGTGATCGTGCTCGACGACCGCTGCTGCATCGTGCAGCTCGGCATCCGGTTCGCCGAGTTCTACGAGCACGAGTCGTGCGGCAAGTGCACCCCCTGCCGGGAGGGTACCCGCTGGCTGACGGCGATCCTGCGCAAGCTCGAAGACGGGCGCGCCTCGCAGGCCGATCTCGACCTCGTGCTCGACGTCTGCGATCGCATCAACGGCAAGTGCCTGTGCCCGCTCGGCGACTCCGACGCGATCATCGTCGCGAGCTACGTCGCCAAGTTCCGCGAGGAGTTCCAGGCGCACATCGACCAGGGCGGCTGCCCGTACGGCGGCTCGTCGTCGCTCGACCACGTCCTCGCGCCGGTCGCGATGCACGCGCATTCGCCCGCAGAGAACGTGCTGGAGGCTGCGCGTGGCTGAGCTCGTCACTGTCACGATCGACGAGCGCACGGTCGAGGTCGCAAAGGGCACCGGGATGATCGAGACGGCGGCCGCGGCGGGCATCGAGATCCCCGTCTTCTGCTACGAGCCGCGTCTCGGCCCGCCCGTCGGCGCCTGCCGCATGTGCCTCGTCGAGGTCGAGGGAATGCCGAAGCTGCAGGCCGGCTGCACGTTGACGGCGCAGGACGGGATGGTCGTGAAGACCGCGCGCACCTCGGGGCTCTCGGCGCAGGGCCAGAACGCAACGCTCGAGTTCCTGCTCCTGAACCACCCGCTCGACTGCCCGGTCTGCGACAAGGGCGGCGAGTGCCCGCTCCAGGACCTGACCTTCCGCTACGGCCCCGGCAACACCCGCATGACCTTCCCGAAGCGGACGTTCGAGAAGCCCATCCCGATCTCGCCGCTGATCGCGCTCGACCGCGAGCGCTGCATCCTCTGCTACCGCTGCACGCGCTTCAGCGAGAACGTGGCGGAGGACGGGCAGCTCGTCGCCGTCAACCGCGGCGCGCAGTCGATCATCACCACCTTCGAAAACGAGCCGTACCGCGCGCCCTTCTCCGGCAACGTCACCGAGGTCTGCCCCGTCGGCGCGCTCACCACGACGCAGTACCGCTTCGAAGCACGCCCCTGGGAGATCCAGAACGTCCCAACCGTCTGCGGCCTCTGCCCCGTCGGCTGCAACATCTCTGCAACGACGCGCGAGGGGAAGGTGAAGCGGGTCCTGTCGCGCAACCACCCCGAGGTCGACGAGGGTTGGTTGTGCGACAAGGGGCGCTTCGCCTACACGCACTTGCACGCGCGCGACCGCATCACGGCGCCGGTCGTCAAGGCAGGGCCGCGCCGCTTCGAGCAGGTCTCGTGGGACGACGCGCTCGACGCCGCCGAGCGGCTGCTGCGCACCGGCGGCGCCGCAACCGTGACGGCGCTCTCGGGCAGCGAGTCGGTGGAGGAGGCGTACGCGCTCGCGCGGCTCCTCCGCGAAGGGCTCGGCGCGAACGCCGCCGTCCTGCCCGAGAGCGTCCCCGACAACCTCGACGCCTACCGTGCGCCGCTCTCGGCGCTGCGCAGCGCGAAGACGATCGCCGTCGTCTGCGACGAGCCCGTCGTCGAGCGCGCACCCGTCGTCGACCTCTGGCTGCGCGCCGCCCGCAGGGCCGGCGCGACAATCGTCTACGGCGCGCCCGAGGGAGCGGTCGACGCGCTCGTCACGGACCACGACGGCCCCACCTTCGGCGCGCAGAGCGTCTACTTCCTGCCGCGCACGCCGAACGGCCGCGGCGTCGCGGACGCGTGGAGCGCCGCCGGCGACGGCGAACCGAGCGACGAGCGTCCGCGGCTCCTCGTCATCTCCGGGGACGAGGCCGCGACCGACCCGTCCGTGCGCGCGCTCGCCGACGACGCCGAGTTCGTGCTCGGGATCGGGATGTTCGAGGACAGCTTCCGCGGCATCGCCGACCTTGTCCTGCCGGGCACGGGCTACCTCGAGCGCGACGGCACCACGGTCAACCTCGAGGGGCGGCTGCAGCGCCAGCGGCGCGCGGTCGTGGCGCCGGTCCCCGACGTGCTGGCGTGGATCGCGAAGCTCGCGGAGCGCTTCGGCGTCGAGCTCTCGCCGCACACCCCGGTCGTGTTCGACGAGGTTGCCGCCCGGTGCTTCGGGGGAATCACGTTCGCGGCTGTCGGTGAGCGCGCGACGCTGCCGGCGCCGGTGGAAAGGGTGTCAGACACCTTGAAGGTGTCAGACACGGGCGAGACCGGCCCGGGCCTGCGCCTCGTCGCCTACCGGCCGCTCTTCTCCGGCGCCGCGGTCGAGCGTGTGCCCGAGCTGCAGTTCCAGAAGCCGGACGCCGAGGTGCAGCTGTCGCCCGACGACGCGAGGGCGCGCGGCATCCGGAACGGCGCGACCGTCACCGTCTCGTCGAACGGCACGAGTCTCCAGCTGCGCGCGCTCATCGCCCGCGACCTGCGCACCGGGGTCGTGCGCATTCCGCGCGACCACGCAGGCGACCTCCACGCCACGGTCGAGGTGACGCCGTGACGAGGGAGGCCTGGTGGATCACGATCCCGAAGGCGTTCATCGTCATCAACGTCGTGATGCTCTTCTTCGCGTTCACGACGTGGCTCGAGCGAAAGCTGCTCGGCCGCATGCAACTCCGGTTCGGCCCGAACCGCGCCGGCCCGAAGGGCCTCCTCGTGCCGATCGCCGACCTGCTGAAACTGATCCGCAAGGAGGCGTTCGCGCCGATGGCGGCCAAGGAGCCGCTCTACATCATCGCGCCCGTCCTCTCGATGTTCACCGCGCTCGCCGCCTTCAGTGTCATACCGTGGGGGAACGGCTGGACGGTCTGGGGTCACCACATCGAGGGCCAGGTGGTGAACGTGCCGATCTCCCTGCTCCTGATCTTCGCGCTCGGCTCGATCGGCATCTACGGCTTCATCGTCGGCGGCTGGGCGTCGGAGTCGAAGTACTCGCTGCTCGGCTCGATGCGCACGTGCGCGCAGCTCGTCTCGTACGAGGTCTCGCTCGCGCTCTCGGTGCTCGGCGTCGTGCTGATGGCACAGTCGATCAACCTGGTCGACGTCGTGCAGAAACAGCAGGCGACGCTGTGGTTCTTCATCCCGCAGTTCGTCGGGCTCGCAGTGTTCATGGTCGGCGGCACCGCGGAGACGTCGCGTGCGCCGTTCGACCTCCCGGAGGCGGACACCGAGCTCGTCGCCGGCTACCACACCGAATACTCCGGGATGAGGTGGGGCCTCTTCCAGGCGGCGGAGTACATCAACCTGCTCACGCTCTCCGGCCTCGCCGTGACGCTCTTCTTCGACGGCTACCATTTTCCGTGGGTGCCGTGGCTCGATCGGTTCGGGCCGATCTGGTTCGTGCTGAAGATGTTCACGCTCGTCGGCGCGTTCATCTGGCTGCGCGCGACACAGCCGCGCCTCCGCTACGACCAGCTGATGCGGTTCGGCTGGAAGGTGCTGCTTCCCATCGCTACCGTCAACGCGCTCGTGACCGCCTTCCTCGTCGTCCTGATCAAGTAATGGCCGTCGTCCCGAACACGCTCAAGGGGTTCGGCGTCACCTTGAAGCAGGTCTTCAAGACGCCGATCACGCAGAAGTATCCGGAATCCAAGCGGCCGGTCTACCCGCGCTACCGCGGCCGCCACCGCCTGAACCGGCA
>JAICYG010000181.1 GCA_025934335.1 Thermoleophilia bacterium
ACGACTTCCCGACGATCGTCCGCGAGGCGATCGAGGAGCATCTCCGCGCCCGTCGCTAGCGTTCCCGCGATGGACCTGAGCGCCCTCGGCGTCGAGGTCACCGACCTGGCCTACGACACGCGCGCCGTCACACCCGGCGCCGTCTTCTTCTGCATTCCCGGTTCGGCCGCCGACGGCCACGACCTGGCCGGCGACGCCGTCGCGAAGGGCGCGGTCGCGCTCGTCGTGGAGCGCCGGCTCGACCTGCCGGTGCCGCAGCTCGAGGTCGAGAGCGTGCGGGCGGCGATGGGGCCGATCGCCGCCCGCTTCTTCGGCGACCCGTCGCACGAGCTTCAGGTCGCTGCCGTCACCGGCACGAACGGCAAGACGACCACCGCGTTCCTCCTGCACGCGATCCTGGACGCCGCCCATCGGCGTGCCGCGCTGCTCACGAACATCCGCCGGGTCGTGGGCGGCGACGAGCGGCCGACGGGCCTGAACACGCCGGAGGCGATCGACCTCCAGCGCCTCTTCCGGCAGATGCTCGACGCCGGCGACCGCTCGTGCGCGATGGAGGCGACGTCGATCGCGAGCTCGCAGGGCCGGCTCGCGGCGACGCGCTTCGCCGTGCTCGTCTTCACGAACCTGACACAGGACCACCTCGACTTCCACGGCACGATGGAGGCGTACTTCCAGGCGAAGCGCGCGCTCGTCGCGCAGGCGGAGGCCGTCGTCGTGAACGTCGACGACGAGTGGGGGAGGCGCCTCGCCGCAGACGTGCCCGGGGCGATTGCGTTCACGCCGGACGACGAGCTCGACCTCGAGCTGCGCCTGCGCGGCCGCTTCAACCGCGCGAACGCCGTGGGCGCCGTCGCGGCGGCACGCGCGCTGGGCGTCGACGAGGAGGCGATCCGGCGCGGCGTCGAGTCGGTCGCGGGCGTTCCCGGCCGGTTCGAGACGGTCGAGGCGGGCCAGCCGTTCGCGGTCGTCGTCGACTACGCCCACACGCCCGATTCGCTCGAGAACGTCCTGCGCACGGCGCGCGAGCTCGGGTCTGGGCGGCTCACGGTCGTCTTCGGCGCCGGCGGCGACCGCGATCGGGAGAAGCGCCCGTTGATGGGCCGCGTGGCGCGCGACCTCGCCGACCGGGCGATCGTCACCACCGACAACCCGCGCAGCGAGGACCCGCAGGCAATCGCGGAAGAGGTCGCCGAGGGGACGCTCGAGATCGTCGTCGACCGTCGCAAGGCGATCGAGCACGCCCTTGCCGACGCTCGCGCGGGCGACGTCGTCGTGATCGCCGGCAAGGGCGCCGACACCGAGATGGAGATCGACGGCCGGTTCGTGCCGTTCGACGACCGCGACGTCGCGCGCGAGGTGTTGGCGCGATGATCCCCGTCGAGCTCGACGTGCTCGAACCGCTGGGGCGGCTCTTCTCGCGGCCGTGGGCAGACGTCGTCACGGGGCTGCAGATCGACTCGCGTCGGATCGAGGAGGGCGACCTCTTCGTCGCGGTCGGCACCGGCGAGGACTTCGTGCAGCACGCGCTCGCGCGCGGCGCCGCGGCGGCGCTCGTCCCGGACGACGCCCACGCCGCACTCGCGAGGGTCGCAGAGGCGGTGCGCGATCGCTCCAACGCGACCGTCGTCGGTATCACCGGCTCGACCGGCAAGACGTCGACGAAGGACATCCTCTACGCGATGTGCGCGCCGCACCGGCGGACGATCGCGAACGAGGGCAACTACAACAACGAGCTCGGCGTGCCGCTCACGCTCGCGCGGCTCGAGGAGGACACGGAGCTCTGCATCACCGAGCTCGGGATGCGCGGTCTCGGCCAGATCGCATACCTGGCTTCGTTCGCGAAGCCGCAGGTGGGCGTGATCACGAACGTCGGGCCGGTGCACCTCGAGCTCGTGCAGACGGTCGAGAACGTCGCGCGCGCGAAGGCCGAGCTGATCGCCGCGCTCCCGGCAGGCGGCGCCGCCGTCGTCCCGCACGAGCCGCTACTCGAGCAGTACCTCCTGCGCGACGACATCGTCGTGAAGCGCGTCGACCTCGACGCTACGTTGCCGTTCTCGACGAGCTACCACGCGCGCCATCAGCTCGTCAACACGCGCTTCGCGGTCGCCGTCCTCGAGTGTCTCGACCTGCCGCTGCCGCACGGCGAGCTTCGCGTCGAGTTCTCGAAGCTGCGCGAGGAGGAGCACGAGCTCCCCGGGGGCGGGCTGCTCCTGAACGACTGCTACAACGCGAACCCGGTGTCTATGCGCGCCGCGCTCGAGCACCTGAGCGAGCGAGCGGCGGGTCGCCGGCGCGTGGCGGTGCTCGGGGAGATGGCGGAGCTCGGGGCCGACGCGCCGCTGTACCACGAGGAGATCGGCGCGCTCGTGCGCGAGCTCGGGCTGGAGCGCGTGATCGCCGTCGGCGAGCTCGCCCATGCCTACGGCGGCGACTGGGTGGCGACGGCGGCGGAGGCCGCGGAACAGCTGCGCGCCGAGCTCCGGCCGGGTGACGTCGTGCTCGTCAAGGGCTCGCGCTCGGTGGGACTCGAAGTCGTCGCGGAGAACCTAACCGCGTAATGGCCAGAGTCCTCGTTGCAGCGCTCGTCGCGATGATCATCGCGATCCTGAGCGGCCCGACCTTCATCGCGTTCCTGCGCCGGAACGAGGTCGGCCAGCACATCCGCGAGGAGGGGCCCCGGCATCAGGAGAAGCAGGGGACGCCGACGATGGGCGGACTGCTGATCGTGCTCGCGGCCACGATCGCGTTCCTGCCGCTCTCGGACTTCACGCTGCCCGCGTTGACCGTCTTCGGCACAGCCGTCGCCTGCGGTGCGATCGGCTTCCTGGACGACTTCGTCAAGCTCCGCCATCAGCGCTCGCTCGGCCTGCGCGGCCGCTGGAAGATGCTGATGCTGATCGGGATCAGCGTCGCCGTCGGCTACGCCGCTCACCACCAGCACCTCTCGCACCGGGTCTACGTTCCCGTCGCGGACCTGCGGATCCCGCTCGGCCCCTTCTGGTACATCCTGCTCTTCCTGATCATCGCGGGCGCGGCGAACGGCGTGAACCTGATCGACGGGGTCGACGGGCTCGCCGGCGGCACCGCGATCATCGCCCTCGGCACGCTGACGGCGATGGCGGTGACGATCTTCATCCGCTCCGGGCCGCCGCGCATCCAGAACCGCCTGGACGTCGCGTTCATCGGCGCGGCGCTGATCGGCGCCGCGATCGGCTTCCTCTGGTTCAACGCCTTCCCCGCCGAGGTGTTCATGGGAGACACGGGCTCGTTCGCCCTCGGCGGCGCGATCGCGGCGATGGCGATCATGATGAAGGTCGAGCTGCTGCTTCTCTTCGTCGGCGGCATCTTCGCGATCGCCGCCATCTCGGTGATGCTGCAGGTGCTCAGCTTCAAGCTGTGGGGCCGGCGGATCTTCCTGATGGCGCCGATTCAGCACCACTTCGAGATGAAGGCGTGGTCCGAGACGAAGATCATGGTGCGCTTCTGGATCGTCACGGCGATCCTCTGCGCAGCCGGGTTCGCCCTCTTCTACAAGTACTTCCTCCAGTTCCGCGGCACGTGAGGGCGCTCGTCTACGGGCTCGCGCGCTCGGGCCGCTCGGCGGCGGCGCGGCTCGACGACCCGGTGCTGGTCGACCGCTCGCTCGGCAACGAGGACGATCTCACGCTCCTCGACGGGGTCGACGTCGTCGTCAAGAACCCGGGTGTGCCCGGCGACATGCCGCTCGTCCGCGCCGCGCGCGAGCGCGGCATTCCCGTCTGGGCGGAGGTCGAGCTCGGCTACCGCCTGCTGCCCGGCGCGAAGTTCGTCGGCGTCACCGGCACCAACGGCAAGACGACGACGACGGCGCTTCTCGGAGAGATCTTCCGCGTCGCCGGCCGCGACGTCGCCGTCGCCGGGAACATCGGCATCCCGCTGACGTCGATCGAGCCGGCGGACTGGGTCGTGTGCGAGCTGTCGTCGTTCCAGCTCGAGGACGTCCACGAGCTCGCGTGCGACGTGGCGGTGCTGCTCAACCTCGAGCCCGATCATCTTGACCGTTACGCGAGCTTCGAGGACTACCGCGTCGCGAAGCTGCGCATCTTCGAGCGCGCCCGCGCGAAGGTGGTGCCGCGCGGAAGCGGGCTCGAGGGGATCGAGTTCTCGGCGGACGACCCGTTGCCGGCCGAGCCGCTGATCCGCGGCGCGCACAACCGTGAGAACGCGGCGGCGGCGACGGCGGCCGCGCGCGCGGCCGGAATCGAGAACGACGCGATCGCGGAAGGGCTCCGCACCTTCGCCGGCGTGCCGCACCGGCTCGAGCTCGTCGCCGAGCGCGACGGCGTCCGCTACGTGAACGACTCGAAGGCGACGAACGTCGCGGCAGCGCTGCGCGCGCTCGCGGCGTACGCGGACGAGCCGGTGCACCTGATTCTCGGCGGCTCCTACAAGGGCGAGGATTTCGGGCCGCTCGCCGAGGCGATCGGCTCGAACGTCCGCTCGACGCATCTGGTCGGCGAGGAGGCGCGCCGGCTCTCCGAGCTCATCGAGGGGGACGTCGACGGGACGCTCGAGCGTGCCATCGCGCATGCGCGCAGGCTCGCGAAGCCCGGCGAGGTGATCCTGCTCAGCCCCGCCTGCGCGAGCTACGACCAGTTCGAGAACTTCGAGCGGCGCGGGGAGCTGTTCACGCGGCTAGCCCGGAGCTAATCGTGCCCACACGTTCTCGACGAGCCGACGGGTCTGCGGCCAGAGGAGCATCTGCCCGCCGAAGTCGAGCGCACCGGCGCTGAAGACCTTCGCGCCGCTCCAGTGCTCGTAGTAGGTCA
>JAICYG010000019.1 GCA_025934335.1 Thermoleophilia bacterium
AAGTCGATCGCCGGGAAGTACGTGCCCGAGAGGACGACCGTCTGCATGTTCGCGTCGCGATAGGTCGAGCTGACCTGCTGAAAGTTCGCGCTCGCGGTCTGCTCGCGGGTGAACGACTGCAGCACGCGCATCCCGGCGATGTCCTCGGCGAGGGTCGCCGTGACCGCGCCGAGCGTCTCGCGAACGCGTCGGTACGCGCGACCGGAGCGCTTGCGGAACCAGGCGGTCGCGATCGCGACGGCGGGCAGGATCGTCACCGTCGCGAGCGCGAGCCGCCAGTCGAGCACGAACAGCACGACCGCCGACAGCCCGAGCGTGAGCGAGTTCTGGACGAGCGACGTGACGCCGTCCGTGACGAGCTGGTCGAGCGCCTCGACGTCGTTCGTCAGCCGGCTGATGATCACGCCGGCACGGTTTCGCTCGTAGAAGCCGAGCGACAGCCGCTGCAGGTGGCGGAAGAGCTGGTTGCGGAGATCGGCGAGCATCCGCTCGCCCGTCCAGCCCGTGAAGTAGGTCTGGCCGTAGGTGAACAGGATCCCGAGCGTCCCCGCCGCCACGAACAGGACGACGAGCCACACCAGCGCGTCCGTCGACCCGTTCTTCACCTCGTCCGTCGCGTGACCGACGAGATACGGCGGCGCGAGCGCGGCGAGCGTCGCGCCGAGCAGCGACAGGATCGCGATCAGCGTCTGCGTCTTGTACGGGCGCGCGAGGTGGTAGAGCGCGGTCAGGCGGCGTTTCGTCTGCGCCCACGACCAGTCCTCGACCTGCGGCCGCCCACCCCTCGTCAGGTGCGACCCGGGCTGGTGAACTCTCATGCCCGCTCCGGCGCCGGCAAAGCCGGCACCTGCGCTCCTGATGAGGCTCCGTCGAGCCTACGCCTCACGCCACGTCCTCGACGAAGATCCGCTCGAGCATGCCGTGCCCCTCGATCTCGCGGAAGACGGCGCTCGCACGCGCCTCGTCCGGCGTGCCGTGCACGACGACGCGCCCGTCCTCGAGCACGACGATCTCGTCCGCGAGCGCGATCGTCGAAAGGCGGTGGGCGATGATCAGCGTCGTCCGGCCGCGCATCGCCTCGCGCAGCCCTCCGCGGATCTTCGACTCGGTCGTCGCGTCGACGGACGCGGTCGCATCGTCGAGGATCAGGAGGCGCGGGTCGACGACGAGCGCGCGGGCGATTGCGATCCGTTGCCGCTGGCCGCCCGAGAGCGTGATCCCGCGCTCGCCGATCATCGTGTCGTAGCCCTGGGGGAGTGCCGTGACGAACTCGTGTGCCTGCGCGAGCCTCGCCGCCCGCTCGACCTCCTCATGGGTCGCTTCCGCGCGGCCGAACGCGATGTTCTCCCGGACGGTCGCGGAGAAGAGGAACGGGTCCTGCGCGATCACCCCGATCTCGCGACGGAGCGTGGTCAGCGTGACGTCGCGTACATCCACACCGTCGATCGTCACGCGCCCGTGCTGGACGTCGTAGAACCGCGGCACGAGCGACGCGAGCGTGGTCTTTCCGGCGCCGGTGTGTCCGATCAGCGCGACGACCCTGCCCGCCTCGAGCTCGAGGCTGACGTCGTGCAGCACGGGCCGCTCCGGGTCGTAGCCGAACGTGACGCGGTCGAAGATCACCCGACCCGGGCCCGGCGGCAGCCCCGGAGCCCCCGGTGCGTCGACGATGTCCTCCGGCTCGTCGATCACCTGGAAGATGCGCTCGCCCGACGCTGTCGCCCGCTGGGCCTGACCGATCCACATCCCGAGCGAGCGGAGCGGCGCGATCAGCATCGCGAGGAAGAAGTTGAAGCGCACGAAGTCCGCGAGGGACAGGGAGCCGCTCGCGACCATGCGGCCACCGATCAACAGGAACGTCGCCTGCGCGAGCAGTGGCAGGAAGCTGAGCAGCGGGATATAGAAGGCGCGCTGGCGGTTCGCCTGCACGCTGAGACCGAAGACCTGCTCGGAGCGGCGCTCGAACTTCTGCTGCTCCGCGCCCTCCTGCGCGAACGACTTGACGACGTGGACGCCGACGATGTTCTCCTCGGCCACGGTCGCGACGTCGGCCATCTTCTGCTGCACGTCTCGCAGGAGCGGGTGCGAGACATGGCTGTAGCGGTAGGCGACCGCGGTCAGGAGCGGTGCGATCGCGACGACGATCAGCGCGAGCTTCCACGACATGAGGAAGACGACGATGCCGACGCCGACGATGGTGAACAGGTTCTGGAAGAAGAAGATGAGCCCGTAGCCGAGGAAGAACCGGACACCCTGAAGGTCGACGGTCGCCCGGCTCATCAGCTGGCCGGTCTGGTGCCGGTCGTAGAAGCCGAACGAGAGGCGCAGGAGCTTCGCGTACATCGCCGTGCGCATGTCCAGCTCGACGCCCAGCGCCTGGTTGCCCGCGATCAACCGCCGCCCGACCATCATCACCGCGCGGGCCAGGCCGAGCACGACGATCTCGCCGACGAGCCAGGGCAGGCGGTCGCGGTTGCCGTGGTGCAGCTCCGACGCGACCGACCCGAGCAGGTAGGTCGCTCCGAGCGCCGTTGCCTGCGACCCGACGGCGAGCACGACCGAGATCGCCATCGACAGCTTGTACGGACCGAGGAAGCCGAGCAGCCGGACGAACGTGTCGCGATAGCGAGGGCTTCCGGCCATCACGCGAGCGTAGCCAGCACGTCCCGGATCAGGCCGACCGCCTGCGTCAAGCGCGCGCGATTCTCGGGCAGGTTGAGCCAGCTCGAGGCGCCCGACGGATGCGGCAGCGGGACCGCGACGGCTCCGTCGAGTTCGTAGCGCACGCCGACACACTCCGTCACGCTCTTCACGCCGAGGAGCCGGCGCGCGGCGAGGCCGCCGACCGTGACCACGAGCAGCGGTCGGAGCAACCGCAGCTCGGCATCGCGCCAGCGCTCGCAGAGCGCCTGCTCCTCGGGCGTGGGCGTGCGGTCTCCGCGGCCGGAGGGGGCGCGACCCGGGTAGCAGCGCGTCACGGAGGCGCAGTAGAACGTCGCGTAGAACTCGTCCTCGTCGAGCTCGAGCCAGCGGCGGAGCGTCTTGCCGGCGCGCCCCCGCCACGGCAGCCGCTCCTCGCCCTCGACGATCCCGGGCGCCTGCCCGAACATGTACGCGCGCTGCGTGTCGCCCGGCGCGAGCACCGGCCATGACTCGAGCGGGTAGCCGGCCTCGCTGCACAGGCGGCATACGCGCTGGTCGCGCTTCATGCCGGCGATGGTGCGGTACCGCTTCACGCGCGCACGCACACGAACCAGCGACCCGCGTGCAGCACGTCGCCGCCGAGCTCCAGCGCGAGTGCGTCAGGCGCGAAGACGCGCTTGAACACCGGCCACGTCGAGCCGTCGGAAAGGCGCCGCTCCTCCCATCGGTCGCGCTCCTCACCCTCACCCTGCCGGCTGCCGAGGACGACGAGCTCCGGCGCGACCCGCCGCGCCTCGCCCAGAAACCGTGCGCGCTCCTCCTCGAGGAGGTGGCAGTAGAAGTAGCTCGTGAAGACGCGCCCGAAGGCGCCGTCGGGGAACGGCAGCGCGAGCGCGTCGCCTCGCACGAACGTCGTTTGCGGCAGCCGCGTGCGCGCCTCACCGAGCATGCGCGCGCTCTGGTCGAGGCCGACGACGTCGCCGCGCAGGCGCTCCGTCAGGTAGCCCGTACCGCAGGCGACGTCGAGCGTTCGCGCCGGCGGGAGCGCCGCGACGACGGCCATCGCCTCGTCCAGCTCGTTCGCCCAACCCGGCCGCTCGCGCGTCGCGGCGTGCCACCACTCGTCGTACTCCGAAGCGCGCAGGTCGTAGTACTCCTTCACGTCTCTTACAGTACGAGCCGGGGCGGTATCCGCCGTTCGTAAGCTCGGTCTTCAGCTTCGCCGCCCGCGAACCGATAGAAAACATGGTCAGATGATCCTGTCGATCAGCGTCATCCTGCTGCTTGCGGCCGTCCTCGCGACGCTCGCGCGCCTCCGTCGGCCCTCATCGGTCGTCGTCGGGCTCGACATCGTCGAGGTCTCCGACGTGGTCCGCGCGCTCGAGTCGCCGCGCCGCGAGCGGTATCTACGCCTCGTCTACACCGACGTCGAGCGACGCGACTGCACGACCGCCTCGGGCGTCGAAGCGAGCCGTCTTGCCGCCCGCTTCGCGGCGAAGGAGGCGGTGTGGAAGACACTCGGCGCGCCCGCCGGCGCGTCGGCGTGGCTCAGCGTCGAGGTTGCGCACGGTACCGGCGGAGAGCCTCGTGTAGTCCTGCACGACGAGGCGGCAACGGCGGCCTCCAGGCTCGGCCTGCGACGGTTCTCGCTCAGCCTCTCGCACGAGCCGGGGCACGCGGCGGCCGTGGTGGTGGCGACGGGGTGAAGGAACGCATCCGGTCGGTGCTCGACACGCACGGGCGGCTGCCTGTCGGAGCCGCCGCGCTCGCGGACGACGCGAACCTCTACGCAGCCGGGATGACGTCCCACGCGAGCGTCAACGTCATGCTCGCGCTCGAGGAGGAGTTCGACGTCGAGTTCCCCGACGAGATGCTCACACGCAGCGCGTTCGAGAGCGTCGACGCGATCGCGGGCCGCCTCGTGGCACTGGGGGTGGGTTGAGATGGCGACGATCGACGACCGGCGGACCGTCTTCCTCGACAACGTCTCCCAGATCGCAGCCGAGGTCGCTGCTGCGAACGCCGACGACGTCGACGCGGCCGCTCGCTTTCCCGTCGAGACGTTCGAGGCGCTGCGCGAAGCCGAGGCTCTCTCGGCGCTCGTCCCGTCGCACCTCGGCGGCGGCGGCGTCGAGCTCGCGGACGTCGCTGCCGGCTGCTTCACCCTCGGCCGGTCGTGCGGTGCGAGCGGGCTCGTCTTCGCGATGCACCAGATCCAGGTCGCCTGTCTCGTTCGCCACGCCAACGGCTCCGATTGGTTCGAGGACTACCTCCGCTCGCTCGTCCGCGAGCAGCGGCTGATCGCGTCCGTCACGTCGGAGATCGGCACGGGCGGTGACACCGGCCGCTCGATCGCCGCCGTGACGCCGGCGGCAGACGGCGAGTGCACGTTCGTGAAGCAGGCGCCGACGGTGAGCTACGGCGCCCATGCGGACGACTTCCTGACGACGTTGCGTCGGGCGCCCGACGCAGACGGCGGCGAGCAGGTCGCGGTGCTGGCGGCGAGAGCCCAGATCGAGCTCGAGCCGGCGGGCACCTGGGATCCGTTCGGGATGCGCGGCACCTGCTCGCCGGGGTTCACCGTGCGCGCGCGGTTCGACGCGAAACAGGTCCTGCCGCAACCGTTCTCGACCGTCAGTGCGCAGACGATGGTCCCCGTCTCCCACCTGCTGTGGGCCCACGTCTGGCTGGGCGTGGCCACCGACGCGTTCGACCGTGCCCGCGCATTCGTGCGCGCGGCGGCGAAGAAGACGCCCGGTCAGCCGATCCCTGCGGCCGTCCGGCTCTCGCACCTTATGACCGAGCTGTCGCTGCTGCGCGGCGAGGTCGAGTCGGCGTTGCAGGAGTTTCTGGTCGCGGACGCGACCCCGAATCGCGAGCGGCTCGAGACGATGGCTGCGGCGCTGCGCTTCAACAACCTGAAGATCGCGGCCTCCGAGCAGGCACCGCGGGTCTGCCAGGGCGCCATGAACGTCTGCGGGATCGTCGGCTTCAAGAACGACACCCCCTTCAGCATCGGCCGGCAGCTGCGCGACGCGATGTCTGGCGCGCTGATGATCGCGAACGAGCGGATCCATCAGACGAACGCGAGCCTGCTCCTCGTCGCCAAGGAGACGTGAGGTGGCGAACGTGGCCGCCGCTCCGAGACGCGCGCGTGCGGAGTTCCTCGCCGACCTGATCTCCGCGGGTCTCCTGATTCCTTCCGGGGTCGACGGCGCGTACGGACGCGGCGGGACGTTCGAGGCCGTACGAGCAGCCGTGGACGCGTTCGTCACCCGCCGCTCGCTGAACGTCCGCCCGGAGCGGATGGCCTTCCCGCCGGTGCTGCCGAGGCGACAGCTCGAGCGCATCGGCTATCTCTCGTCGTTCCCGCACCTCGCCGGGACGATCTTCTCGTTCGAGGGGGACGAGGCCGAGGCAGCCGAGCTCGAGCGGCGGGTCGGCGCGGGAGAGGACTGGGGCGGCCTGCAACGACAGACAGACCTGGTGCTCGTGCCGGCGGCGTGCTATCCGGTCTACCCGGCGGTAGCGGCGCGCGGCCCGCTGCCGGTGGGCGGGCTGACGGTCGACCTGGGCGGCTCGTACGTCTTCCGCAACGAGCCGTCGTGCGACCCCGCGCGCTGGCAGATGTTCCACCAGCGGGAGATGATCCGCCTCGGCGCTCCCGACGAGGTAGCAGGGTGGCGCGACGCGTGGGCGCAGCGGGCGGTTGAGATCGTCGGGGAGCTCGGGCTCGAGGCCGCCGTCGACGTGGCCACCGACCCCTTCTTCGGACGCAGCGGCCGCCTGCTCGCGCGCAGCCAGCGTTCCCAGTCGTTGAAGCTGGAGCTGGCGGTGTGGATCTCCGGCGATGAGCCGACGGCAGTCGCGTCGTTCAACTACCACCGCGAGCACTTCTCGTCGGTGTTCGACCTCCGGGAGGCCGGCGGGGAGCAGGCGCACACTGCGTGCGTCGGCTTCGGGCTCGAACGGGTCGCGCTCGCCCTCTTCAGCAGGCATGGGCTCGATCCGGCCCGTTGGCCGGCCGACGTGACCGCCCTGCTCCTGCCCTAAGACGACCGTGCTCAGCCTTCTCGACCTCGACCCGGCGAGCTACCGCTCGCATCCCCTGCACGCCGACGGCCGCTCCTATTCGGAGACGAACTGCTACGCCGACGTCCTGATCGAGCTTCTGCACGCGCGCGGCGACGAGCCCGTAGCTGCGCTCGGACGCACCGTCCGGACGGACTTCGAGGGTGACCAGTGGACCTTCTTCAAGCCCGACCCGCACGACCTCGAGAGCCTGTTCGGGCTCGACATCCACGAGCTGCAGCCCTACCGTCCGCTTCCCGACCTGATCGCGGAGCAGCTGTCCGCCGGCCGGACGCTGATCGTGGAGCTCGACTCGTGGTTCCTGCCCGACACGCACGCGACTGCGTACCGGCGCGAGCACGTGAAGAGTTCGGCGGCGATCGCCGCGATCGACCCCGCGGCGAAGCAGCTGCACTACTTCCACAACCGGGGCCTGTATGCGCTTGCGGACGAGGACTTCGACGGCGCGCTCAGGCTGGGCGTGCCGCCCGGTGACGACCACCTGCCCCCCTACGCGGAGATCGTCCGCTTCGACGTCGGCGAGCCTCTCCGAGGCGACCGCCTGGCGACGGCTGCCCGGTCCTTGTTCGTGGAGCACCTCCGCCGGCGGCCGCGCACGAACCCGTTCCTCCGCTTCGCCGAGGCGCTCGATGCCGATCTCCCACGGCTGCTCGAGCAGAGCCACGACGAGTATCACGCGTACGCGTTTGCGACGGTGCGGATGGCCGGCTCGGCGTTCGAGCTCTGCTCCGAGCACCTCGAGTGGCTCTTCGGCGAGGACGCACACGACGCGCGCCTGCGGCTGGATGCGATCGTGGCGGCGTCGACCGCCCTTTCCTTCCGGCTGGCGCGACGGCGCCCGTTCGACCCGGCCCCGGTCCTCGCCGACGCTGCAGCCGCCTGGGACGACGCGATGCAGGCGATGGTCAGGCTGACCGCGTGAGCTGGCAGCGGATGTCCGTCACCGCGGGCGCCTTTCGCGACCCGCCGGACGGATCCGCCTCGTGGAGGCACACGTGCTTGCCGGCGCTCGGGAGCGACGAAGAAGACCACTGGTTCAGGACCCGCGTGCTCGTCACGGAGCGGGGAAGCGTCCTTCGTCTCCCCGGACTCGCGACGGTCTGCGACGTCTACGTCGACGGCAATCACGCGCTCTCGAGCGACTCGATGTTCCTTGAGCACGCGCTCCCGGTCGAGCCGGGCGAGCGCGAGGTCGTGGTGTGCGCGCGCGCTCTCGCGCCGCTCCTTCGCGCCGGTCGCCGGCCGAGGGCGCGCTGGCGGACGCGCGTGGTCGCAGACGGGAACCTGCGCTGGTTCAGGACGTCGCTGCTCGGGCGTGCGCCGGGCTTCGCGCCGGCCCCACCCGTAGTCGGCCCCTGGCGGCCGCTCGAGCTGGAGGGGCCGGACGTTCTCGCCGTCGAGATCCAGGTGTCGCTGGACGGAGAGGACGGCGTCGTCGCCGTCGGCTGCGCGCCGGAGGAAGGTGAGCTCGACGTGTCCGTGGGAGACGTCCGGGCGCGGCTGCCGCCCGGTGGAGGCACGATTCGGGTGCCGCGGCCGGAGCGCTGGTGGCCCCACACCCACGGCGTGCCGGCGCTCTACGAGCTCGGGATCCGCGGGGCGGGGGGCAGCGCCCGCAGGCGCATCGGGTTCCGGGAGCTGGATGCGGGCGACGGGCGCGACGGTCTCGCGCTGTGCGTCAACGGCGCCGCCGTGTTCGCGCGTGGCGCGGTGTGGGTGCCGCCGCCGCGTGACGAGGTTCGCGAGACGCTCGCGCGATTGGTGGCCGCGGGAATGAACATCGTGCGGGTGGTGGGGACGACGTACTACGAGGACGACGGCTTCTATGCGGCCTGCGACGAGCTGGGCCTACTCGTCTGGCAGGACCTGATGTTTGCGAACATGGACTACCCGTTCGCCGTGCCCGAGTTCAGGGCGGAAGCGGAAGAGGAGGTGAGGCAGGTGCTGCGCCGGCTCCGGAGTCGGCCGTCGCTGGCGGTGCTCTGTGGCAACAGCGAGATCGAGCAGCAGGTGGCGATGCTCGGCCTCGACACCGCCCTTGCGCACGACGACTTCTTCGAGGCGACCGTGCCGGAGCTCGCGCGAGAGGCGGGCGTCGACGCGTCGTACGTCCCGTCGGCGCCTTCGGGTGAGCCCTTCCCCTTTCGCAGCGACCACGGCGTCGCCAACTACTTCGGCGTGGGTGCCTACCTGCGGCCGCTCACGGATGTCCGGCGCGCCGGCGTCCGCTTCGCTTCGGAATGTCTCGCGTTCGCGAACGTCCCCGATGCCGATCCGGCCGACCGGTCGGTCGGCGTGATGCGCGATGTCGGTGCGGACTGGGACTTCGCCGACGTTCGAGATCACTATCTGCGCGCGCTTCACGACATCAGCCCGGACGATCCGGACTACTGGGAGCGAAGCCGCCACGTGACAGGCGAGCTGATGGCGGCGGTCTTCGGTGAATGGCGCCGGCCGGGCTCGGTCTCGGCCGGGGGGATCGTACTGTGGCTCCGCGATCGCGCAGAGGGATCGGGCTGGGGCATCCTCGACCACGAGGGGCGGCCCAAGCTCGCCTGGCACTACCTGCGGCGCGCCCTCGCGCCGGTCGCGGTATGGCTCGTGGACGAGGGGCTCAACGGCCTCTCGGTCGTCGTCGCGAACGACTCCGCCGCACCCGTCGAAGGGACGCTCCTGCTCGCGCTCTACCGTGACGGGCACGTCCCGGTGGAGACGGCGACGAAACAGCTCGAGCTCGCGCCGCGTTCCTCCTTCGAGGTGGACGCCGAGGAGCTGCTCCGCCGGTTCGTCGACATCGGCTACGCCTACCGCTTCGGGCCGCCGCAGCACGACACGGTGGTGGCGACGCTGCAGCGCGGCGACGAGGTGCTCTCTCAGGCGTTCTTCTACCCCTTGCAGGTGCAGACGATCCGTCGCTCGCGGGCCGAGCTGGGCCTCGAGGCGTCCGCGTGCCGGCGCGAGGACGAGCTCGAGGTCTCGCTCGTCTCGGACCGCGTCGTCCACGGCGTGCGCCTCGCCGCACGCGGATTCGAGGCCGCGGACGACGGCTTCGATCTCGAGCCGCGACGAGCCCGCGCAATTCGCCTCCGCCGCACGGGTGCACCGCCGGGCACGAGGATCGCGATCTCCGCGCTCAATCTCTCGAAGAGCCTCGAGGTCCCGCTGCCGTGAGCGAGCGCTCGTTCTACCTCGCCGGCGAAGGGGAGGCCGTGTTCGCGTCGCACCATGCTCCTGCGTCCGACGCGACCGGGCGCGGCGTGCTCCTGCTGCCGCCGTTCGGGTGGGAGGAGACGGCAACCCATCGCGCGCGGCGCGACTGGGCGCTGCACCTCGCTCGTCGTGGGCACGACGCCCTCAGGATCGACCTGCCCGGGACGGGCGACAGCGCGGGCGACCTCGCGGATCCGCGACGCTGGGAGTCGTGGGGCGCCGCGGCCCGGCGCGCAGCCTCCTGGCTGCGTCGCGAGGCGGGCGTCACGCGGGTTACCGCCGTGGGCGTCGGAAGCGGTGGTTACCTCGCGTTCGGCCTGCTCGCCGAGGCCCGTGCGGAGGAGGCCGTCCTCTGGGGCACGCCGGTAACCGGCAAGCGGTTCCTGCGCGAGCTGGCGGCCTTCGGCGCCCTCGAGGCGAGCAGGATCGCCGAGGCCGGCGGCCCGCCCTCGCCGGAGCGAACGCAGGGCATCGAGGCGGGGGGCTTCGTGCTGCCGCCGGAGCTCGAGGCGGCAATCGCCGGGATCGACCTCGCAGACGCGAGTCTGCCGCCGTCGGCTCGCCTCCTGCTCGTCGGCCGCGACGGCGCGGGCAGCAGCCAGCGGCTCGTGGAGGCGCTGCGGGGCCGCGGCGTCGACGTCGCGACGGACGACGGTCACGGGTACGCCGCCATGGTCGTTCAGCCCGATCGGGCCGTCGCCCCGCACGGCGTCTTCGACGCTGTGGCGGCCTGGCTCGACGCCGCGCCCGCGCCGTCGCCGTCCCTCTCCGAGCCGTCGCGCGGCTTGGCGTCGCCGGAGCTGCTGGCGGGCGCGACGCGCGAACGGCCCATCGAGGTCGCGCTTCCGTCCGTTCGCCTGCGCGGTGTCCTCGCGGAGCCCCTGAACGTGGAGCGGGGGCTGCCGACGCTCCTGTTCCTGAACGCCGGCGCCATCCGCCGAACCGGTCCGAACCGCCTCTGGGTGTCGTGGGCGCGCCGGTGGGCGGCCCGGGGCGTTCCGTCGGTGCGGCTCGACCTCGAGGGGATCGGCGACGCGGACGGCGACGACGCGCGGTATCGCGACGTCGCGCGCTTCCATGACGAAGAGCTCGTCAAGCAGGTGCATGCGGCGGTGAGCGCGCTCGTCGAGCTCGGCCTCCCGGCCAGGTTCGTCGCCGTGGGGCTCTGCTCGGGCGGGTACTGGGCCTACCAGGCGGCCCTCGCCGACGAGCGCGTCGCGGCGGCAGTGATGGTGAACACGCGCGTCCTGCAGTGGCACGAGCACCTCGAGCAGGCGCGCGACCTGCGGCGCACCCGGCTGCTCGTCCGCCCGGTCACATGGAAACGTCTGTTGCGCGGGGACGTCCCGCTTCGTCGCTGGAAGGGCTTCGCTGCCTGGGTCGCCGCGCGAACGCTCGGCCGTCTCGGCGCGCGTCGGGGCGCGTCGGCGCCTTCCATCCTCGAGTGGCAGGCGCGGCAGGCGGCCGCGGGCTTCACGTCGCTTCGAGACGCCGGCCGGCGTGCGCACTTCGTCTTCTGTGACGGCGAGCCGCTGCGGGACGAGCTCACGGAAGCAGGGCTGCTCACGCACCCGGAGAGATGGCCGAACGTCTCCTGCCGCTTCATCCCGGGACGGGAGCACACGCTCAAGCCCGTGTGGATGCAGCGCTTCGCGACGACGGCGTTCGACGACGTGGTCGCCGCCGAGGTGGCGCTGGCGGAATCAACGGCCTGAGGAGCGCAGATCGGCGAGCGCCGCCCTCGCCGCAAGGTATCCGCTTGGACGGCACCCGTCCACCTGCACGGCGAACGACCCGCGACGCCGGTCGGTCGCGTGTCCGATGTCGACGGCCCGGAGTAGGCCACCAGGCGCCGGGAAGGCTCGAACGCAACCGTGGGTTTCTCGAGGGGCCACAGCAACGCAACTGCCGTCGCGACGAGCGCGTACCAGAACATCGTCAACGGGCTGCCCGTCAGCAGGAGAAGCGAGCTGTGGTAGTTGACGACGCCCCAGGCGCCGATCCGCGTCAGTCGCTGGCTCGTGAAGAGCGCCATTCAGCACGAGCTCCGCAGCGATCACTCCCCAGCTGAGGTAGACGGCGCGGCGTCCGACTAGAGGAGCGCGAAACGTGCGGACGAACGGGTCGGTGAGCCTCCAGAGACCCGGACGGCGTCGAGCTGTGTGCTCGGTCCGGGACGAGGAAGGCGAGCGAGAGGCGGTAGCGCCGCTTGATCTGGGCGGGGAAGAGCGACTGGGATGCCGACGACGAGGCGAACGTCGTACGTCATCAGGTAGTCGTTCGGCTCGTACAGTTCCTCTTGTGCTGCCCCTCGAGTCGGTCCCGAATTTCAGCGAGGGTCGCGATCCGGCGACGGTCGCGGCGATAGAAGCGGCGCTGTCGGCCCGCGCGCGCCTCCTCGACGTCCACGTCGACGGCGACCACAACAGATCGGTGTTCACGGTGATCGGCTCCGAGACGGAGCTCGCGGAAGCGCTCGTCGCTGCCGTCGGCGTCGCGGTCGAGCGAATCGACCTGCGTCGTCACGACGGCGCCCATCCGCGGGTCGGTGCGGCCGACGTGGTGCCGATCGTGCCGCTCGCCCCGCGCGACCTGCCGCGGGCGCGCGCCGCAGCGACCGCGATCGGGGCGCGCGTCGCCGCCGCCGCGAATCTGCCCGTCTTCCTCTACTCGCCGCCCGAACGCGGTCCCGCGTTCTACCGCCGCGGCGGCCCGCTGGAGCTGCAGCGGCGGCTCGACGAGGGCGAGCTGGCACCGGATTTCGGCCCGGCCCGGCTTCACGAGAGCGCAGGAGCGGTCATCCTCGGCGCCCGTCGCCCCCTGATCGCGTTCAACGTCAACCTGCGCGGCGACGTCGAGGCGGCGCGCGCGGTCGCGGCAGTGGTGCGCGAGAAGGGCGGCGGGTTTCCCGGCGTCCGCGCGCTCGGCCTCGAGTTGCCGCGCGCCGGGCTCGTGCAGGTCTCGATGAACGTCGAGGACTGGGAGGCGGCGGCGCTGCACGAGATCGTCGAGCGTGTCGTCGCCGAGGCCGAGGTGCGCGGGGCGGAGGTGGTCGGCTCTGAGCTCGTCGGGCTGATGCCGGGCGGTGCGGCGGCCGCCGCCGCCGGTGCCGTGTTGCGGATCGCCGGATTCGATGCCTCGCGGGTGCTCGAGCTCCGGCTCCTCGACTTACGGTCGGGCGAGCCTGGCGGCGGCGACGACGTGGACGCCTCCGCGCCTGAGGACGGGCTTCGAGGCGTTCGCGGCGAGGAGCCGCTCGAGCGCGGTGGCGGCCCCGCCTCGTAGCGCCCGGCGTCGGAAGCTGAGCGGGCTGTAACCGACGGTCGAGACCTCGACCACGTCGAACCTTGCCTCCCGTAGGAGCCGGTCGAGCGAGCGCACCGAGTGCCGCCGCGGCTCGAGCCCCGCGGGCAGCCGCCCCCGGTACCGGCGTAGGGGTCGTACGACGAAGCGCCTGAGCGGCGCGAGGAGAGGTGAGAGCGACGGGTCGGCGAGCTCCGTCGCCCGCCACCGGTTGTCGGCAGTCACGATCAGGCCGCCGCCCGGCCGAAGGACGCGCCGGAATTCGGCGAGGATCCTCTCCGGCTCCGTGATCCACGGCAGCAGCCCGAGCGCGACCACCAGGTCGACGCTCGCCGGCTCGAGCGGGAGCTCGGCGGCATCCGCCTCGACGAGCTCGACCGTCACCCCTGCGTGGTCCGCACGTGCTTGTGTCAGATCGAGCATCCGCCGGGTCGAATCGACGGCGAGGACGCGGTGCCCCCTCGCCGCCAGCGCGACGGATGCAAGGCCGGCTCCGGCGCCGACATCGGCGACAGGCGCGGCCGGCTCGATACCGAGCCGGTCGACGTATGCCAGCATCCGCTCGAGCCGCTGCCGGTAGACGGTTCCCGCCGGATCGGACTCGTCCTCGTAGATCGAGCTCCAGTAGTCGGCTTCGCGCCGGAAGTGGGCGCGAACAGGGTCGCCGTCGTGCCCCTGCGTCACACGGGGCTCGCTCGGAAGCCCTCGAGCGCAAGGGACGCGGTCGCCCGAACGTCGGATAACAGCGCGGACATGAATGGCGCCCGATCGTCGGCCGCCCACCAGGCCCGCTCGTCCGCGGAGACCGCGCTACCGACGAAGGCGCGCAGCGAGAGCCCGCCCGAAGCGACGAGTGCGCAGCCCGCGCGAAAGTCGTGCGGCTCCGCCAGCCAGCGCCGTGGCTGGACGGGCGCCGTCCGCGGCTCCGCTCGCCCGTCGACGAGGTGGGAGTAGCAGACGCGGACCACGTCGTCGTCGGCGCTGTCCACGAAGAGGCGGAACGTCGAGCCGACGCGCGGGTTGACGTCGAGGAGCTTGTACCGGCCGTCGCGCACGTCGAGACGGAGGCCCAGGTCGACGATTCCGCGATACCCGACGCCCTCCAGGAATCGCACGACCGCCGTCTGGAGCTCGTCGTGTGGCTCGAGTTGCCCGAGCGTGGTGAAGCCGCCGCTGACCGGGTACTGGCGGACCTTGTATCCGGTCGCGCCGAAGAGGCAGCGGCCCTCCTCGTCGAAGTAGCCGTTGAACATCCAGCTCGTGGCGCTCGCGCCGGGGATGTACTCCTGCAGGAGCAGGTTCCCCGGGTGCTCCGCCACGATCTCACGCGCGCGCTCGCGCGTGCGTGCGACCGATACGCTGGCCACGCCGCGCGCGTCCGGCGACCAGCCCTCGATCCGCTTGATCACGACCGGTAGGCCGAACTCGACGAGCAGGTCGTCGAGATCCGCGAGGTCGTCGACCCGAGCGACGGTCGCCGTGGGCAGCCCGTGCTCCTGCGCGAGTTGCGCCATCGTCCACTTGCTCGAGAGGCGACGCGCGAGGCCTTCCGGCTGGCGGGGGAACCGGAACCATTCGGCGAGCTCGTCGGCGTGCTCCTCGACCGCGACGGTTGCGACGTCGTCGACCGGCATGAGCAGGGCCCGCTCATCCTGCGTCCGCGCCCACGCGACGAGGCGCTCGACGCTCTCCCCGGGCGAGGCCGGCCACGGCTGCCAGACGGCGGAGCCGGTCCGGTACCTCGACCGCGCGGCGGGCGCGCGCTCCAACTCGTCGTTCGCCCAGACGGGTACGCCCAGCCGCCCGAGGGTCCGGCACACGGCGAGGGCACCATGGTGGAACCGGCTCGGCACGCCCTTGAAGACGAACACTGCGGGGCGTTGGCTCATGCGTCGCGGACGAACTCGCCTTCCACGAGCTTGACGGGAAAGGCGAGATCGTCGATCCGGCCGAGGATGAAGTCGAGGTCGTCCTCGTGCCCGGCGCGGCGCAGGAACGCGACGCTCTCGCTCTCGAGCACGTCTTCGGGGCCGGCGTGCGCCCAGTCGCGCAGCACGTCGCGCGTGAGGTCGTCCGCAGGCGCAAAGCCGCGATCGCCGAGATCGCGCGCCATCCAGCCGGCGAGCAGCCGATCCTCGTCCCGGAACTCCCCGCGCGTGCAGGCGGCGAGGAGCACCGCGTCGCGGCCCGCTTCGGCAACTGCGCGCACCGTCGCCGAGACGTTGCGAAGACACGAGACGTACACGTCGCGGGCGCGGCTCGCTCCGTGCAACACGCGTGTGCCCGAGCTCGAGACGAGGATGATGATCTTGCCTTCGATCCGGTCGACGGCAGCCGGGCTGTTGTTCAGGTCGAAGCCGTCGATGAGGTCGCCACCCTGCTCGCCCGCGAGGAGGACCGAGCCGTCGAGCGCCGCGGCCGCCTCGCGCGCCGCTTCCACGGTCGGCTTCGCGATGCACCGATTTCCGCGCGCGAGCGCCGTCGTCCCGGTCGTCGTCGCCCGGATCACGTCGGTTACGACCACGACCGGATCGGCCGCGAGCAGCACGTCGTACGGCGTCGTCTCGATCGCCGGGACAATCCGGAGCAGCGGCATCAGCGCGGTGCGGTATCGGCCGCGGCCGGCCCGGGCGGCGTGAGATTCGGCTGCTGAAACGCGTCCGAGTGGAGGCCGCGACGGTAGATCTCCACGCGGAGGAGCTCCTCGAGCCGCACGTTCGAGAGCCGCACTTCCGGACCGAACAGGTTCATGAACGCGAACTGGCTCGGCTTGTTCGGCGCCTCGAACGTGACGAGGTCGAACCCGAAGCGATCGACGAACACCTCCGCGAGCTCCGCCGACAGTCGGCCCTCGGCGTCGAACAAGCCGACGTCGGCGGCGCTCTCGCGCGCCTCGACGACCACCTGCACCGCGCCCGCATCCAGCCACCGGCTCGCGACGCCGACGAGCTCCTCGACGGTCGCCGGCGTGATCGGCCCCTCATGCTTCGGACCGACCTCGTACTGGACCCGCAGGCCCGCAGCGCGAGCCCGTTCCACGATCGCGGCCGGGTCGCCCTCGAGATTCGTGAATCCCTCGCCGCACTCGATGCGGTCGAAGCCCATGTGCGCGCACAGCTCGAGATAGGAGTCGAGCCGCCCCCGCGCGACGGCGACCTCGAACGGCCCGCCCCCGGTCGTGACCTCGACACCGGCGGCGCGCGCGGCGGCGATCTTCGCGCGCGACGCCTGCTCGTCCGTGATCTGCCAGCACGCCATCGACAGCTTGAGGGTCGACATCAGATGCCCGCTCTGCGCCAGGTGGCTCTCGACCTCGCTCGGCGCGTAGCCGGGGTCGAACGGAGAGGTCAGCGCCGGGATGTCCCGAACGCCGAGCCCGGCCAAGTACTCTTGCGTCCCCGCCACGTAGCGGGCGATGATAGCTGGGCAGGTCACCTCTTCTTCCGAACCGATGCTGGTCAGATCACTGACGCTGATGTACCACGCCGTGTCCGACGGCTGGAACGACCCGTTGGCGGTGCGGACCGCGGACTTCAGGCGACAGCTTGCGTCGCTCGTCGCCCGCGGCTATCGCGGCGCGAGCGCCGCCGACGTCCTCGCACGGCCCGGCGACCGGCGCCTGCTGCACGTGACGTTCGACGACGCCTATGCGAGCGTGACGAATGCGATCGGGCCGATGCGGGAGCTTCGAATTCACTCGACGATCTTCGTCTGCACCGACTTCGCCGATGAGGGACGGCGGCTCGAGATTCCCGAGCTCGGGCGCGTCGCCGACCGGGACGAGCTGCGGACACTCTCATGGGACGAGCTGCGCGAGCTCGTTCGTGACGAGCTGGTGGAGGTCGGCTCGCACACGAAGTCTCACGCCCACCTTCCGGAGCTCTCCGACGCGGAGCTCGACGCCGAGCTGCGCCAGTCGAGGGAGGCGATCGAGGATCACCTCGGGGCTCGCGCGCCGTTCCTCGCCTACCCGTTCGGCGAGGAGGACGAGCGGGTCCGGAGGGCCGCCGAGCGTGCGGGGTACGCGGGCGCGTTCGCGGCGCCGGGAGCGTCCTTCCGCACCGGCCCGTACCGGCTGCCGCGGACCGGCCTCTGGCGCGACGAGCCGCCGGAGCGCCAGCGGACGAAGACGCGTTACGCAGTGCGCATCGCCGCGGAGCTGAACTACCCGCTGCGGCGCTACCTCAAGCGGCGCCGAGAAGGCTGACCCGGGATTTCAGCCCTTGTGTGCGGCGCGGCGGCGTGCCGCCGTGCGGTCGCCGATCGACCGCGCCTGCGCCTGCAGCGGCTTCATCTCGATCGGCACCGGCATTGTCGACCCGTAGACGACGAAGTTCGGCCGCTCGCGGGTCGTCACGACGAGTCCGGCCGCCGAGACGCCGTAATTGGCGAACGCCCCGCGCAGCGTCTCGAAGCGGTCGTAGCGCGTGTAGCCGATGCGCACCGCGACGAGCGTCACGTCCGCGGCGGAGGCCAGGAGGAGCGCGTCGGAGACCTCCCCGGCGGGTGCGGAGTCCACCACCACCACGTCGGCGTGCGGACGAATGGCGTCGTAGGCCTTCTGGACCCGCTCCGGATCGAGCAGGTCGATCTGGCCGAGGTGCCCGAGCGTCGGCAGCAACAGGCGAAGGTTCTTGACGAGGGGCACCTCCCGAAGCGCAGAGGTGACGTGGCCCTCCATGAACGTCGCCGTGAAGCCGTCCCGCGGCGGGACGACGCCGAAGATGCTCGCCACCATCGGCCGACGGAAGTCGCCGTCGACGAGGACCACCCGCATGTCCTGCGCTGCGAGCGTCAACGCGAGGTTGACTGCCGTGAGCGTCTTCCCTTCGCCCGCCATCGCGCTCGTGACGACGACCACCGGCGTCTCGTCGCCCACGACGCCGCGCATCACGTTCGTCCGGAGCGTCCGGTACGCCTCCCACGCGCTCGGCGGCAGGTTCTCGGACCGCGAGAGGTAAGCGTCGATCATCTTCTTCGGCAGCCGCGGCACGCGAGCAAGGATCGGCAGGCGGGCGCGGGCGACCAGGTCGTCCTCGCGTCGGATCGCGCCCTCGAACATGTCCGCGACGAGGGCGAGGCCGAAGCCGAGCAGAAGGCCCGCCACCAGCGTCGCGACCACGACGACCTTGCGCGACGTGCGGGTCGGAGCGGTCGGGACGTCCGCCCGGTTCAGCACCGAGACCGTCGGGTCGGGGAGGCCTACCAGGGACCGGAGCGCGGCCAGGCGCTGCTGGATCGGGAGCACGGCGGCGTTCGAGGCTGCGCTCCGCTTGACCTGCTGCGTCAGGCGGGCGATCACCGACTGGACATCCGCCTGCACATCCTGCGTCCGGCGCTGCACCGTCGCGTCCGCAAAAGCGTTCGCGAGGGCGGCCGCTTCGCGAGGCGAGCCCGACTTCGCGTTGATGGCGACGATGTTGGTCTGGCTGAGCGGGTGCACGGACACGCGCTCGAGCAGCGCCTCGGGCGACGTCTTCACGTCGAGCTTCCGCGCGACGATGTCGGCCGTCGCGAGCGTCTTGACGTACCGCGCGAGCGTGAGCACGTTCGGCGTCGGGTCCGAGGAGATGTTCCGGAAGACGTCGACGCCGACGAACGTGCTGTCGCCGTTGTCGATCGGCGAGATCAGCAGGTCGGCCTCGGTCGTATACGTCGTCGGCAGGAGCTGCTGGCTGACGACCCCGGCGAGCAGGCAGACGAGCGCCGTCGCGACGACGACCGCCCAGCGCTCGCGCAGGACGCGCGCGTAGCTCGCAGGGCCGGACTGCTGGATCGTGGGTGTAGGTGAGATCGACATGCTGCGTGCGCGAGCGAAGGTTAGACCCAACTGCGGTCGGCTGGCGGTCGGCCTCAGCGGTGGACGACGACGCGGTTGTGCATCTCGAAGCCATTGCCGGTGAGCGCGTAGTAGAGAACCTGGACGACGTGCTCGCGGTTCACGATCACGCAGCTGAATTTGAAGAACGCGCGTGCCGCGCCCTTCCGGTGCGCGAAGCCGCGGCCGCGACCGCGGCACTGCGCCGTCGTGTTCGGCTTCACGAGGCCGGTCCCCGTGTCGACGAGGCCGACGTGCCACCGCGCCAGCATGCGTTGTGCCCGCAGGATGTTCCGCTCGGCCTGACGGGACGTCGTCGTGGGGTGGGTGACCCGGTGCGCGGACGCCGCCGAGGCGAAGACCAGGAGAGCAAGGATCGACGCGACGATGCTTGATTTCGACATGAAGGCACTATCGGCCGGCCGCGGGCGATCCTTGAGCGCCCCGGGAGAGGAGGATGCGTGCTCCGTCGGCGACGAGGCGTCGTTCCGTCGGGTCGGAGAGGAGGATCGCCGCGAACGCGGCGACCCCCGTGACGACGCCGAGCGCGATCCCGGGGACGCCCGGCACGGCCCACCCGAGGACGTACGCAACCATGATCATCCCCGCCGCCGCGAGCGCCGTTCGCACCGCGGTGGCGCCGAGGGGGCGAAGCTCTACGTCGAGCAGCCGGCCCGCGAGGAGCACGTGTCCGCCGACGAAGAGGCAATACCCCACGTCGAGCGCCACGGCCGCTCCGACCGGCCCGATGAGAGGCAGCAGGACGAGATTGAGCGTGACGTTCACGCCGAGCGTTGCCGCGGCGATCCAGATCCGCCTGCGCGCTCCGCCGACGTAGTCGATCGCGTTCGAGAAGAGCGGTGCGAGCCCGGAGAGCGCAACGTAGGGGGCGAGGCAGCGGAGAACCGACTCCGCCGAGGTGTGCTCGTAGCTGCCGCCCAGCGCGATCGCGACGATCGGCTGCGCGAACACGATCGTCGCGGCGGCTGCGACGCCCTGGACGACGACGAGCATTCGCGCTGTCGTCGAAAGCGTGCGAACCATCGCCGCACCCGTGACGTCGCGGCGCGCGAGTCGGGGCCCGACGGCGTACGAGAGCGCAAGCCCTGGGTACGTCGCGAGCGAGAGCAAGCGCGACGGCGCCTGGAACGACGCCACGGCAGTCGGTGTCAGCAGGGCGCCGATGATGAGCACGTCGATCTGGCTGAGGATCGCCCAGATCACGTCGACGACCGCGACCGCGCCCGCATAGAGCGCCAGCCGCCGGGCCAGGCCGCGGTCGAATCGTTCGCGAATGACGCCGCGGGGGCCGCCGTGCCGCGCAAGCAGCGCGAGGAGGCCGATCGCCGCGCCGAGCCCGTAGCCTGCAGCACGTCCGGCGACGGCGCCTGCGACGCCTGCCCCGGCGAGGACGAGCGCGATCGCGGTCGTCGTCTCGACGACGCTCTCGAGGGTGACGATCCGGAACACCCACTGCATCTGACGCAGCGCGGTGAACGACGCGGAGACGAAGGCGAACATCGCATGTGCCGCGATCGCCAGCCCCATCAGCCTGAGCGGCAGTACCAGGGCGCGGTCGCCATACCCGTCGGCGATCACGGGGGCGAGGGCCGCGATCGCGGCGCCCGTCGCCAAGGAGAGGACGATCTTGAGTCGCAGCGCGACGCCGAGGACGAGCCTGATCCGCATCGCGTCGCCGAATGACTCGGCCAGGCTCCGTCCCGTCGAGGTCGAGATGCCGAGGTCGCTCGGCAACAGGACGATCGCGCCGACGGCGAGCACGATCGCGTAGCGGCCGTAGTCCGCCCGGCCGAGGCTGCGGACGAGGAACAGCGTCAGGATCGAGGTGAGGACGATCCCGGCGACCTGGACGGCGCCCGAGAACAGGGCGCTCCGGCGGACGCTCTCGCCGCCGGCGTCGTGGGCGCCGGTAGCCGCGGCCCGGTCTTCCATCAGACGGCGAATCGGATGGGCTCGGCTACGATCGGCGCGTGTCTACCGGAGCTCCGGGCACGGGGCACGCCGTCCTCGGGCCGACGCAGCTCGATATACGTCGGTACGAGCGGACGCTCTGCGTGACGCGGTACGCGAGGCCCGAAATCTTGGCGGAGGTACGCCCCCGAGGCGTCGAAGTCGTGTCGCTCGCGCGGAAGCATCGCTACGACCTGCGGCTCCACGCGCACAAGCACGGCTCGAGCGTCCGGGCGGGTCTGCTGAAGCTGATCTTCCGCATCCCCGTCTTCTTCGCGCACCGGCACTCATGGCCTTTCGCCGGAGATTTCTGGAAAGCTGACGTCGAGGCGGGCGCCGCCGAGCCGGCGCTGCCGGAAAGCCCGACCGCGGTCGAGAGGAAGCTCGAACGACTCGCCGAAGACCTCTCGCTGAACGGCTCCGTTCACTTCTCGGCCTCCGGGGCGACATCTCGACGCTGCTGAACATTACGGATGTGGGTGTGATCGCCTCGAAGCGAACCGAGTCCCTCTACGAGGAGACCCTGGCGGAGCTGCGCACGGGGGAGGCCTGAGGGTGGCTGCGGTCTCGCACGCGCCGCGGCCCGGGCTCCTCCGCTCGCATGCGACGCTCGTCGCCGGCGCGGTCGTGCTCGTGAGTGCGGTAGGTGTCGCGGCCGGGCTCTCTCACGGGCCGCTCCTGATCGCGGCCGGGGTCGCAGGGGCGGCATACCTTCTGCTCGCGATCACGGCGCCGCTGCCGGCGGTCGTCCTCTTCTTCCTGCTCACGTTCATCAGCCAGCTGTCGGTCGTGAGCGGCGGAGTGTCGGTCGCGAAGGGCGCGGGCGGGGCGCTCGTGCTCGGTTGGGTCTACCGCGAGATCAGCGGTCGCGGCGACCGCTCGGCGTTCTCGACCAACCGGGCGTTCGTCGTCTTCTCGGCCGCGTTTCTCGTCTGGTGCCTCGCGTCAACGCTCTGGGCGTCCGACTCCGGCGCCGCCTTCTCCTCGTCGGCGCGGATCGCGCAGGGCCCGCTGCTCGTGATCGCCCTCGTCGGGCTCGCGAAGGACGAACGCGCCGTGCACGTCCTCTGCGGGACGTTTCTCGCCGGGGCGACCCTCAGCGCGGCCGTGGGCCTGAGCGGCGTCACACGGCCGGATACCGTCGCTGTCGCTTCCGCCGACAACCGCCTCACCGGCGGCATCGGCGACCCGAACTACCTGGCTGCCGTCCTCGTGCCGGCCGTGGCGCTCGCGCTCTTCATGTCCCAGGCGCCGCGCCGCCCGGGGACGAGGGTGCCGATCCTCCTTGCCGGCACCGTCTGCCTGGTCGCCCTCTTCCTGACGCAGTCGCGCGGCGGGATCGTGGCGCTCGCGGTCACCGTCGTCGTCGGGATCGCGTTCGCGGGGAGAGCGCGCCGAAACATCGTTGTCGCTGCGTCCGGAGTGCTGGCAGTCGCCTCGATCTACCTGATGCTCGTCGCCCCTCCGCACGCCCTCGGTCGCATCACGCAGTTCACCTCCGGAGGCGGCACGGGCCGGACCGACCTCTGGACGGTGGCGCTGAAGTCGTTCGAGGGGAGCCCCGTGCAGGGCATCGGGCTCGGCAACTTCGTCGTCGTCGAGCCGACCTTGGTCGTCGACGTCAACACCGACCTCCCGCGCGCCGACCTCGTCGTGACCCAGCGCCAGCCGGTCCACAACACGTACCTGCACATCGCGGCCGAGCTCGGCCTCGTCGGCATCGTGCTCTTCCTCGCGGCGCTCGGGGCGGTCGTCGTGGCGGCGCGCGACGGTGTACGAGCACTCGTGGGCGCCGGGAACTACCCGCTCGAGCTCGTCGGGCGCGGTCTCGTCGTCGGCTGCCTCGGGATGCTCACGGCGTTCACGTTCCTGACCGCCCAGTACGAGAAGCAGCTGTGGTTGACGCTGGGGTTGGTGCTCGCCTACGCGCGGGTCGCCCGGTCGAGAGCCGGTGACACCATCACGCCGCCGGCCGTCGCGGACGGACCGCGACGGCCGGTGTGAGCGGGGCCGGCGCCGGGCTCACTTCTTGACGGTATCGGTCGGCGCGGAGCCGGCGGTCGTCGACGCGACCCCGTTCTGCGCGATCACCATGACGCGGATGCGTGCGCTCTTTTCCGCCGAGGTGAGCTGGTAGGAGGTCTGGGACGCGCCCTCGATCGGCGAGCAACCGTCACCCGAGGCGCGGCAGCGAAGCCACGTGAATGTGTAGCCGGCGGCATCGGTCCAGGTGCCGGGGGACGCCGTCAGCGTCGAGCCGACCGCAGCCTTCCCGGTGATCGTTGGCGGAGCCGTCGCGACCGGCGGGGGAGCGGTCGTCGTCGTGGTCGCGACGGTGGTCGTCGAGGTCGTCGTCGACGGCGGCGGGGCCTGCTTGGTCGAGGTGGTGGTCGCCGCCGTCGTGGTCGTGGCCGAGGTGGTCGTGGCCGA
>JAICYG010000127.1 GCA_025934335.1 Thermoleophilia bacterium
GACGACGACCTCGATCGTGTGCTTGAACTTCTTGTCGAGCGTCGGCGGCTCGTCGAGCGTGTGCTGCTCCCCATCCACCTTCACGCGTGAGAAGCCCTCGTTGCGCAGCTCCTCGAACAGGTCGCGGTACTCGCCCTTGCGGTCGCGCACGACCGGCGCGTTGACGGTGAAACGCGTGCCCTCCGCCAGCGAGAGGATCTGCTCGACGATCGAGTCGATCGACTGGCCGGCGATCGGCCGCCCGCAGACGGGGCAGTGCGGCCGCCCGACCCGCGCGTAGAGCAGGCGCAGGTAGTCGTAGATCTCGGTGACGGTGCCGACGGTGGAACGGGGGTTGCGCGACGTCGTCTTCTGGTCGATCGAGATGGCGGGGCTGAGCCCGTCGATCGAGTCGACGTCGGGCTTCTCCATCATCTGCAGGAACTGGCGCGCGTACGCGGAGAGCGACTCGACGTAGCGGCGCTGGCCCTCGGCGTAGATCGTGTCGAACGCGAGGCTCGACTTCCCCGAGCCGGAGAGGCCCGTGATGCAGATGAGGGCGTTCCGCGGGAGCCGGACCGTGATGTCCTTGAGGTTGTGCTCCCGGGCGCCGTGGACGACGAGCTCGTCGGCAGCCATGGGAGCACCAGTGTACCGCGCGAACAGGTGTTCGTACAAGGGTTCGCGTCCAACCTGACGGGAATCCCGCCGCCATGACGGAGACCGCCAAGCGCGTGGCGATCGGCACGCTCGTCGCGGGAGGGATCGTGGTGGCGGCGCTCGCGCTCTGGAAGCTACGGCTCGTCGTCGCGCTCCTCTTCTCGGCGATGATCATCGCGGCGGCGATCCGCCCCGGGATCGAGTGGCTCGCCCGCCGGCGGGTGCCGCGGCCGATCGGAGTCGCGCTCCACTACGGCGTGCTGCTCGGCGCGATCGGCGTGGCGCTCGCGTTCGCGGTGCCGGCGGCGATCCACCAGGTCGACCACGCGCTCAGCCCGAGCGGCAAGGCCGAGGTCGCCCGCGCCGCACAGCACTCGACGGGCCTCAAGCACCAGCTCCTGACCGAGCTGAAGAAGCGCCTCGACCACCTGCCGAAACGGTCGGAGCTCGTGAAGCCGGCGACCGAGATCGGCAGGAAGGCGTTCGTGATCCTGATCGGAATCTTCTTCACGCTCGCGACCGCCGCCTACTGGATCTTCGAGCGCGACCGGACCGTCGACGTCGTCTGCAAGCTCCTGCCGCGACCGAAGCGGAAGAAGGTGCGCGACACCTGGACGCTCGTCGACCTACGCCTCGGTGCGTTCGTGCGCGGGCAGGCGCTGCTGATCGTCGCGGTGGGGGTCGTCCTCTCGCTGCTCTTCTGGGCGATCGGCGAGCCCTACTGGATCCTCGTCGGCAGCTTCGCGGGGCTCGTCGAGATCATCCCGGTGATCGGCCCGCTGACCGCCGGGGTCGTCGCCGTCCTCGTCGGCTTCACGGCATCGGTGCACGTGGGCCTGCTGGCCGCGGTCTGCGTGCTCGCAGTGCGTCTCGCCGAGGACTACCTCGTGATGCCGAAGGTGCTCGGCGAGGCGGTCGGGCTGTCGCCGCTCCTCGTGCTCGTCTCCGTGACCGCGGTCGGGATCCTCTTCAGCGGCTGGGCGGTGCTGCTCGCCGTCCCGATCGCCGCCGTCACCGTGACGCTGTTCGACGTCGTCCTGCGCGACGTCGACCCGGCCGAGGAGGAGGTGCCGGCGGTGATCTTCACGCCGAAGGAATCGGAGACGGCAGAGAGGCGTTAGCCTCTCGCCGGTCTCAGCCGTCGAGCCGCCAAACGCCGGGAGAGCCGGCCGTGAAGGTCGCTCTCCCAGCGTCCCGCGCTCCGGGACCTACGCGGCGGTGTAGCTCGGCGTGCGCACCCCGTCGGCGGTGGTGCGACTGTCCTCGATCGCCAGCGAGTGCACGACGCGCTCGGTCGAGAGCTCATGAGCGGCGAGGCCTGCGACGGCGAGCGCCACGAGGCCCAGCCCCTCCGCGAACGAGAGCCAGGTCAGCGTCGTGCCAACGAACACGACCGACGCGATCACGGTCCAGATGCCGAGCGCGGCCGCGACTCCGTCGAGCGCACGCTGCGGACGGCCGCGGCCGTGATCGAGCTGGACGACGCCGAGCATCGCGAGGACGCCGAGGGCGACGCCGAAGGTGATCCACCCCGTCATCGAGACGCCGAACGCCTGACTGACGACGACGATGAATCCACCCGCGAGTGCCAGAAGCAGATTGCTGATGAAGCGCGGGTTCATTGCTTGCTCCTTTCCGGTTTGCTGGGAAACGCTACGATCCGTTTCCTTAGTGATTGCAACGCGCGCGCGATCGGGGTATTCCCGGGGAGGAGCGATGACCGATAGACACGTGGCGGTTCCCGGGCGCCCGCGCAGCAGGCGCGCCCACGACGCGATCCTGGCCGCGGCGGGCTCGTTACTCCGGGAGCGCGGCTTGCGCGGCATGAGCATCGAGGCAATCGCCGAGCGTGCCCGCGTCTCGAAGAAGACGATCTACCGCTGGTGGCCCTCGAAGGGGACGCTGGCGCTCGATGCGTTCTATCGCGAGTGGACGGTCGCGCAGGGCGCGACTCCCGACACCGGCGACCTCGAGCGCGACCTGCGTACGCGCGTCCGCGCCGCGGTTCGCGTCCTTTCGCAGGCCCAGCTCGGAGCAACGGTTGCGGAGCTCATCGCCGAGGCCCAGACGGACGGCGAGCTGGCGGAGGCGTACGAGAAGCACGTGCTCGGCCCGCAGCGCGCACAGTTGCGCGCCATCTTCGGCCGCGCCGCCGAGCGCGGCGAGATCGCACCGGACGCAGACGTCGACGCGGCGATCGACCTCCTGCAAGGAGCGCTCTACCTGCGACTCCTGCACACGCATGCTCGACTCGACCGTGCCTTCGCGGACTCGGCCGTCTCGCTGCTGACCCGAGGAGTTCTCTCGCAAACGGCAGGCCGGAACGGCTGAACTGCATTACATTCGTCGGGTGGCCGTCCACGACCGCCACCTGCGCCTGCTCGCCGCCGCGATCGCGGTGTCGGCGATCGGCGACTGGGTGGCGGTGATCGCGCTCGGCTTCCGGGCAAACGAGATGTGGGACGGCGGCGTCGCGCTGCTCCTGGTCTGCCTCTGGGCGCCGTCCGTGCTGCTCGCCGGTCACGCCGGCGTCGTGGTCGACCGGCTCGAGACGCGCGCCGTCGCCGTCGTTGCCGGGCTCTTCCAGGCCGTGGTCGCGGCCACTCTCGCCTTCGTCTCGTCGCTCGGGGCGATCCTGGCGCTCGCGTTCGTGCTCGGGATCGGAGTCGCGATCGCGTCGGCAGCCGAGTTTGCGCTGGTGCCGCTGCTCGTCGGCTCGCGGACGCTCGGCAGGGCGAACGGGCTCGTCGAGTCCGCCCGCGGGATCGGGTTCGTCGTCGGGCCCGCGCTTGCGGGTGTCGTCGCCGGCAGCGCCGGGACGGCGTATGCCATGGTCGCCGACGCCGTGACGTTCCTCCTGATCGCCGCGGTGCTCGCCGCGCTGCCTGTTCGCCGCCGCGTCGTGCACGCGGCCGAGGCCGGACCGCGCGCACGGGAGGGATTGCAGCTGCTGTTCGGCGAGTGCGTGCTCGCCGTCACGCTCGGCACCGGCGCCGTCGGGCTCGTCTTCATGTCGGCTTCGATCCCCGGCGACTTCGCATACGCCGCAGACTCGCTCGGCGTCGGCAAGCTCGCGTTCGGCTTCGTGCTGACGGCGTGGGCCGTGGGGATGATCGCGGCCTCGAACCTGCTCGCGCCTCGCGTGCGCCCGGCCGCCGTCGCCACGGCGACGCTGCTCGGAGCCTCCGTGCAGGGCCTCGCGAAGTTCGCGGCGCCCTTCTGGCAGCTGTACGTGGTGATGCTCGTCGCCTGGACGATCGGCGGGATGGGGCACGGGATGAAGAACACGGGCTTCCGCACGCTCATCCACCAGCGCGTCGACGCCGACCGGCACGGCCGCGCGTTCGCGGCGTTCAACGGCCTCAGGAACGGCGCCGAGCTCGCGGCGCTCGGCGGCGGCGCGCTGCTCGTGACGACCGTCGGCGGCCGCGGCACGCTCTGGCTCGCCGGCGGCGTCTCGGCGGTGGCGGCCCTCGTCGGCGTCGTCGTGCTCGCCTCGATCGGCGATCAGCCCGAGGCCGCCGCGGCGAAGGCCGCGTAGGTCTCGTCGCCGAACAGCACGAAGCGCACGAGCTCGAGATCGTGCCCGTGCGCGCGCGCCGCGGCGACGGCGAGCGGCGCGGCGAGGGCTGCCGGGTATCCGTAGACACCGCAGGAGATCGCGGGGAACGCGACGCTGCGCGCGCCGAGCTCGCGCGCGACGTCGAGCGAGCGGCGATGACACGAGTCGAGCAGCCCGCGCTCACCGCGCCCGCCCCCGCCCCACACCGGCCCGACCGTGTGGATCACCCAGCGCGCCGGGAGGCGGTAGCCGCTCGTCGCCTTGGCGTCTCCGGTCTCGCAGCCTCCGAGCAGACGGCACTCGGAGAGCAGCTCCGGCCCGGCGGCGCGGTGGATCGCTCCGTCGACGCCGCCGCCGCCGAGCAGCGACTCGTTCGCGGCGTTGACGATCGCGTCGACGCGCTGCGCCGTGATGTCGCCGCGGGCTACCTCGACGGACGCCATCGTCCGAAGACGAGCCCGCCGAGCGTGAAGCCGAGGCCGAACGTACCGACCGCGAAGCCGCCGATCGCGATGCCCTTGCGCCACGGCGAAAGGCGCTGCCAGCGGCCGAGCGCCTCGCGCTCCTCGGGCGTCAGCGGCTCGCCGCGGCGCTGCTTGCGCATCGCGCCGCCGGCCCGCAGCCCCAGGTACAGGTCGTCGAAGATCTCCGTCGTCTGCTCGTCGGCCATTTCACTCACTGTATAGCCTGCTTCGCCGGTGTCTACGCGCATCCTGCACCTCTCGGATCTGCACTTCGGCGCCCGCGACGACCGTGTGCTCGAGCAAGCGCTCGCCACATTTGCCGAGCGCGTGCGGCCCGAGCTCGTGATCGCAAGCGGCGACCTGACCCACCGCGGCCGAAGCGAGCAGCACGACCGGGCGGCGGCGTTCCTGCGCGGGCTCGAGCTGCCGGTCGTCGCAGTGCCGGGCAACCACGACATCCCTTACACCTTTCCGGCGCGCTTCACCCGCCCGTGGCGAGAGTTCGAGCAGCGATGGCAGACGACGGAGCCCGTCTACACCACCGGCACGGTTCACGTCGTCGGCGTCAACTCGGTCCGGCCGTGGCGGCACCAGTCGGGAGGTGTGGACGACGCGCAGCTCGACCGCGTCGCCGCGCGGCTGCGCGAGGCGCCGTCGGGCGCGCTCCGCGTGGTCGTGCTGCACCACCAGCTGATCGGGGCGCCGTGGCGGACGCGGAAACGCCCGGTCGCGAAGCGGAACCACGTGCTGGCACGGCTCGTCGACTCGGGCGCGGAGCTGATCCTCGGCGGCCACATCCATCAGTCGACGGTCAGCGAGCGGCACGAGTTCGAGGTGATCACGGGCGATGCCCGGGGTGTCGTCGTCTCGATCGCGCCGGGCCTCGGCCGCCCTCGCCCGCGGCGGCGCGGCGAGGCCCGCGGCTGCGTCGTCTACCGCGCCGGCGGTACGTCGATCACGGTCGAGACGTCGATCTGGCGCGAGGACGACTGGGGGCTCACGGCAGTGCGGACGTTCCCGCGCGGCCGCAAGCCCCTCAGCGTCGAATCGGTCTAGCGGTCCCCGGTCGCCAGACGCGCGAGCTTGTCGTCGAGCTCGGCGTCGTCGAGCAGCCCGGCGCGGTGCAGCTCACGCAGCATCGCCTCGTGCTGGGCGCGCTGGAACTGCTGCGGGTCGGGCCTCAGCCTGTCCGGGTCGATGCCGAGCTGTCTCAGCTTCTCCCGCTGCTGCGCGACGCCGAGGCCACGGTCGGGGAACGAGAGCGCGCCCGCGCCGAAGATCGGGCGGTGCTGCACGAAGCGCCGGTAGGCCGCGACGAGTGCGATCGCGACACCGAAGGAGAGGAACGAGACGACGTAGCCGTTGTTGTCGGAGATCTCGCGGCCGACGACGGCGCCGACGATCGAGCCGGTGAGGCCGATGGCGATCGTCAGCCACATCGGCATCGGGTCCGGCCCCGGGATTGCGAAGCGCGCGAGCGCGCCGGTCACGAGCCCGGAGAAGAGAATCGCGAGGACGAGCCCGAGGCTCATGTAGTTACCTCGGCGAGCGCGCTCAGGTCGCGGCGAAGCTCCTTGATCTCGTCGCGCAGCTTCGCGGCGTACTCGAAGCGCAGCTCCTCGGCGGCCTGGAACATCTCCTCCTCGAGCGTCACGAGCAGCTTCTCCAGCTCGTCGCGGTCCATTCCCTCGACCTTCTTGCCGCCGCGGCGGCGCGAGCTCGGCACGTGCGGCTGCTCGAGCGCGAGGAACTCCGCGATGTCGGAGACGCCCTTCGTGATCGAGAGCGGCTGGACGCCGTGCTCCTCGTTGTACGCGAGCTGGACTGCACGGCGGCGGTTCGTCTCTTCGAGGGCCGCGCGGATCGCCTCGGTCTCCTTGTCGGCGTACATCAGCACCCTGCCCTCGACGTTGCGCGCAGCTCGGCCGATCGTCTGGATCAGCGCCGTCTTGCCGCGCAGGAAACCCTCCTTGTCGGCGTCGAGGATCGCGACGAGCGACACCTCCGGCAGGTCGAGGCCCTCGCGGAGGAGGTTGACGCCGACGAGAACGTCGTAGTCGCCGAGGCGCAGCTCGCGGATGATCTGGATGCGCTCGAGGGTGTCCACCTCGCTGTGCAGGTAGCGCGTCTTCACGCCCGCCTCGAGCAGGTAGTCGGTCAGGTCCTCCGCCATCTTCTTCGTCAGCGTCGTGACGAGGACGCGCTCGCCCTTCTCCTCGCGCCTGCGGATCTCGTTCAGCAGGTCGTCGATCTGGTGGCGCGTCGGGCGGAGCTCCACCTCCGGGTCGACGAGGTACGTCGGCCGGATCAGCTGCTCGGCGACGCGCGTCGACTGCCGCAGCTCCCACGGCCCGGGCGTCGCCGAGACGAAGACCGCCTGCGGAACCTTCTCCAGGAACTCGTCGAAGCGCAGCGGCCGGTTGTCGAGCGCGCTCGGGAGGCGGAAGCCGTAGTCGACGAGCGTCTGCTTGCGCGAGCGGTCGCCCTCGTACATGCCGCCGATCTGCGGGACGGTCTGGTGCGACTCGTCGACGAAAACGACGAAGTCGGACGCGAAGTAGTCGAGCAGCGTGTGCGGCGCCGAGCCGGCCGGGCGGCCGTCGAGGATGCGCGAGTAGTTCTCGATCCCGTTGCAGAACCCGAGCTCGCGCATCATCTCCATGTCGTACTCGGTGCGCTGCCGGATGCGGTGCGCCTCGAGCATCATCGACTTCGCCTCGAAGTACCTCACCTGCTCCTCGAGCTCGTGCCGGATCTCGACGAGCGCGCGGTCGATCGTCGGCTTCGACGTCACGTACTGCGTCGCCGGGAACACGGTGATGTGCTCGAGCTTCGACAGCACCTCCCCGGTGAGCGGGTCGAAGTGCGTGATCTGCTCCACATCGTCGCCGAAGAACGAGACGCGGTACGCGGTCTCGGAGTGCGACGGCTGGATCTCGACGACGTCGCCCTTGACGCGGAAGCGGCCCCGGCCGAGCAGCGTGTCGTTGCGCGCGTACTGGATGTCGATGAGCTTGCGCAGCACGAGGTCGCGGTCTGTCTCCTCGCCGACCGCGAGGAACACGAGCTTCTTCTCGTACTCCTCGGGCGAGCCGAGGCCGTAGATACAC
>JAICYG010000093.1 GCA_025934335.1 Thermoleophilia bacterium
CCCGACACAGACCGCCTGGTCGGCCATGCGGACGTGCAGCGCGTCTCGATCGGCGGTCGAGTAGATCGCGACCGCCTCGACGTCGAGCTCGTGCAGCGCGCGGATCACCCGGACGGCGATCTCGCCCCGGTTCGCGACGAGCACCCGGCCGAACATCAGAGTAAGGGCGGGCCGGAGACGGGCTCGAGCTCGAACAGGAGCTGACCGTACTCGACAGGCTCGGCGTTCCCGACGTGCACGCGGCGCACGACCGCCTCGATCTCGGCCTTCACCTCGTTCATCAGCTTCATCGCCTCGAGGATGCAGAGCGTCTGCCCGGGCGCGACCGCGTCGCCCTCCTCGACGAACGACGCGGCGCCGGGCGAGGGCGCGCGGTAGAAGACGCCGACCATCGGGCTCTCGACGCGGAAGAGCGTGTCGTCTCTCGGCGCGGCGGGCGGCAGCTCGGCCTCCGGCACCGGCGCGAGCGCCGCCGCCCCCGTGTGCTCGGGCTGGCGGCGCACGCTCACGCGCATCCCGTCCTCCTCGATGGAGATCTCGCCGATGCCCGTCTCCTGCACGATGCGCACGAGCTCCCGGATCCGCTCGGCGCGCACCTGGTCCACGCCGCTCGCGGCGAGCGACTCCTCTCCGCCGGAGCGCTCGCGGATCGACCGCAGCAGCGCCTCGGCCTCCTCGCCGAAGAGCGCGATCAGGAGCAACTCCTCCTCACTCGAGGCGAGGCCGGCCGCCTCGCGCCGGAGCGCCTCGAGCTCGACGGGCGCGTCGTTGTCGAGCGCGCTCTCGTCCGTGCGAAGCTCGACCGCCCGCTGAAGCGCCGGGTCGATCCGGCCGGGCGTGCGGCCGAAGCGCCCCTCGACGAGGTCGCGGAGCTCGTCGACCATCGTCACGTAGCGGTTCGCAGCGAGCACGTTGATCAGCGCCTGCGACGCGACGATCTGCCCGATCGGCGCCGCCAGCGGCGGTGAGCCGACCTCGTCACGGACGCGCATGACCTCGGCGAGCACCTCGTCGAGCCGGTCGCCCGCGGCCTGGCTCCGCAACTGTTGCTCGAGCGCCGCCACGAGGCCGACGGGGAGCTTCTGTTGCGCCGCGCGCACCGCGATCCGCGGCGGCACCGGCGCGACGGGCTCGTCGCCGATGTGCTCGTCGACGAGGTCGGCCGCCGCCCAGACCAGGTCGAGGTCGAGGCCCGTCGAGAGGCCGAGGCCCGCGAGTGCCTGAGCCGCCGCTTCGGCCGAGACGCGGTGCATCGTCAGCGCGACCGGGTAGACGGTTGCGGCGACGACGTCCGCCCCGGCGCGCGCGGCCTCGATCGCAGCGGCGAGCGCGTTCCCGGCGGCGCCCTGGGCGTACAGGCCGACGGGGAGCCCGGAGACGTCGCGCAGCTCCGCGACGAGCTCGCTCGCACGGTGCGGCTGCAACAGCCCCGCCGGGTCGTTCAGCAGGATGCGTGCGGCCCCGAGCTCCGGCAGCCGTCTCGCCGCCTCCACCACAGCCTCGTGACGACCGCTCCCGTAGAGCAGCCCCGCCTCGAACTCCGTCCCGGCGGCGACGATCGCCTCGGCCGCCTCGCGCAGGTTGTCGACGTCGTTCAGCGGGTCGTGCAGGCGGAAGACGTCGATGCCACTCTGCGCCGCGCAGGCGACGAACCTGCGGGCGAAGTCGCGCCCGACGGGGCGCGAGCCGACGAGAAACCGCCCGCGCAGGGCGAGCGCGAGCGGCGTCGACGTCCGCGCCTTGAGCGCGCGGATCCGCTCCCAGGGGCTCTCGACGCCGCGACGCACGGCGCTGTCGAAGACGCCGCCGCCCGACACCTCGAGATAGGCGAACCCGGCACCGTCGAGCAGCTCCGCGAGGCGGAGCAGGTCCGCAGTCGGGATCCGTCCCGCGAGGGGCTCCTGACTGAGGACGCGGATCGTCGTGTCGACGAGGCGCGGCATGCCGGAGGACATTACCGCGGGGGCGGCCCGCACCTTCCGGCAGGAAACGCAGCTTCCGGGGGAAAGAGCGAGAGTCGACCGAAGGTGCTCCCACGGTGATCCCATCCACGATCGACGCGTGGGTTGCCCCGCCTGCGCTTCCGCGCCCGCTGGGGAACCAGGCGCTCCTCGTCTCGCCGGAGCTGGCGCTCGTCGACGACGAGCTGCGGCGCGACGCGATCGCGCTGCTACCGGAGCTACAGCCGTTCGAGTTCCTCGAACGGCTGCGCGACGCGGCTCCGCCCGACGAGGGGGTGCCGGAGTGGCTCGTCGTCGCGTCGACGCCCGCCGAACCGAGGCGCCGCCCGCCGGGCCTCGCCGTCGCTGCGGTCCTCTATCTCGCGACGGCGATCCTGCGGACATGCCTGTTCAACGTGGCGGTCTTCCTCGGGGTCGCGCTACTCGTCTTCGTCGTGAACGTGTTCGCGTAGCGTGCCCTCGCGCCGCCCGCGCGGCGCCGTGGGCGTCGCCCTCGTGCTGCTCGGCCTCGTGGTGATCGGACTCAACGTACGAGGGCTGGACGACGTCGTCGTGACTTTCAGCTCGTCCCACGGCGTGCACCTCTCCGACGCCGTCGGCGCCGCGATGGTGTGCATCGGGACGTGGCTCGTCTGGATCCGCCGCTGACTGCGTCAGGCGCGCTGGATGTAGCGCTTCTCACGCGGGTCGACCTTGATCCGGTCGCCCACGTTCACGAACAGCGGTACCTGCACGACGGCGCCCGTCTCGAGCGTGGCGGGCTTCGTCACGTTCGACACGGTGTCGCCCTTGACGCCGGGCTCGGTATCGGTGACCTCCAGCACGACCGACGCGGGCAGGTCGACGCCCGTCGGGCTCCCACCGACGAACATCACCTGGACACTCGAGGAGGGCTGCATGAACGGCAGCTCGTCCTCCAGCATCGCGTGCGGCACCGACAGCTGCTCGTACGTCTCCTCGTCCATGAACACGACCTCGTCGCCGGAGTCGTAGAGGTACTGCATGTTCTTCTGCTCGGTGCGGACCCGCGCGAACTTCTCGCCCGCCCGGAATGTCCTGTCGACCACCGAGCCGGAGCCGAGCGACTTCAGCTTCGTGCGCACGAACGCGCCGCCCTTGCCCGGCTTCACGTGCTGGAACTCGACGATGCGCCACGTCTGGTTCTCCAGCTCGATGTGCATCCCGTTCCGGAACTGGTTGGTGGAGACGACCTCTGCCATCGGCGCGTGAGGGTAGCGAACGGGCGCTACCTGACCTCGATCAGCTCCTTCGGGAAGCTCGTCAGGACGTCGAGGCCGTCGTCGCGGACGATCGCGAGGTCCTCGATGCGGACGCCGCCGAGGCCCGGCAGGTAGATGCCCGGCTCGACTGTCACGCAGTGGCCCGGCACGAGCGTGTCGTCGGACTCGGTCGAGAGCCGCGGCGCCTCGTGCACCTGCAGGCCGACGCCGTGGCCGAGCCCGTGCCCGAAGCTCTCGCCGAAGCCGGCCTCCTCGATCACGTCGCGCGCGATCCGGTCGGCCTCGACGCCCGTCATCCCCGCTCCGATCTCCGCCACTGCTTTCTTCTGCGCGGCGAGCGTGACCTCGTACGCCTCGCGGAGCCGGTCGGGCAGGACGCCGCCGGTCGAGAACGTACGCGTGCAGTCGCTGTGGTAGCCGTCGGCCTGCACGCCCCAGTCGATCGTCACGAGCGTGTTTCTCTCGATCACGTTCTCGGTCGGCCGGCCGTGTGGGCGCGCGCCGTTCGGGCCCGACGCGACGATCGACTCGAATGCGCGGTCGTCGGCGCCGTGGGCGTGGCACAGCTCCTGCAGGCGCCACGCCACCTGCCGCTCCGTCTTGCCGACCCAGGTCTCCGCCGTGAGCGCTTCGAGAGCGCGATCCGCGATGCGCGCGGCACGGCGGAGCTTTGCCACCTCGTCGTCGTCCTTGACCGCACGGACCGAGTCGACGAGGCCGTGCGTCGGCACGAGCTCCGCCCGGCCGGTGTTCAGGCGCTCCCACTCGAGATACGGGAGGACGTCCGCCTCGAACTGGACGCGGCCCGAGAGGCGCTCGCCGACGTCGCGCATCAGCGCACGCTTCGTGATCACGCATTCCACGCCTGAGACCGCGCGCGCCTCCTCGGCATAGCGGAAGTCCGTGTACAGCGTCGTCTCGGCGCCGGGTCGGACGAGGAGCGCGGCGTTCGAGCTGTCGAACCCGGTCAGATAGAAGACGTTCGTCAGGTTCGTGACGAGGAGCGGCGCCTCGAGCTGCGCTCCGACCGCTTCGAGCCGGCTCATTCCTCCACCTTTCCCGCGAGGTACTCGAGCGCCTCGCGATACCCGTCGGGGCCCTTACCGATCACGCGGTGCGACGCGATGTCGGCGACGACGCTGAAGCGCCGCCACTCCTCGCGCTGCTCGATGTTCGAGAGGTGCACCTCGACGAGCGGCACCTCGAGCAGCTCGAGCGCGTCGCGGATCGCCCAGCTGTAGTGGCTCCACGCACCCGGGTTCACCACCACGGCGTCGACGTTGTCGTACGCATCGTGGATCCACTCGATGAACTCGCCCTCGTTGTTCGTCTGGCGGCACCGTGCGGTGATGTCGAGTGCGTGCGCCCACGCGTAGATGCGGCTCTCGAGCTCGTTCAGCGACGCACCGCCGTACAACCTGGCGTCGCGTCGCGCGAGCACGTCGAGGTTCGCGCCGTTCAGGATCAGCACCTGCATCAGGCGACGAGCCTATCCAGGGCGGCGCGGACCTCGTCCGCGGGACGCGTCTCGACCAGCGGGCCGTCGTCACCGAGCAGCACGAGGTTGATGTCGTCGCCGCTGCGCTTCTTGTCGCGCAGGAGCGCCTCCCAGGCGCGGTCGCGATCGACGCGCACGGGCTCGGGAGCGAGCTCCTCCTCGACGTGTGTGGTGTCGCGACCCGAGAGCCGGAGCGCGGCGAGGAGACCGAGGGCGACGGCATCCCCGTGGGTGAGCTCGAAACCGGCCGCCGCCTCGAGCGCGTGCGCGAAGGTGTGGCCGAGGTTGAGCCACTGACGCACGCCCCGATCGTGCGGGTCGCGCAGGCACAGCGCCGCCTTGTAGGCGGCCGTCGCGCGGACATCGAGCTCGCGACCCGCAAGGAGCTCCGTCTTGACATGCTCCGCCCGCCCCTGGCGACGTTCGCGTTCCGGCAGCGTCGCAAGGAGCGACTCGTCGATCACCACGTGCGCCGGCCAGTGGAACGCGCCCGCGAGGTTCTTCCCCTGCGGGATATCGACCGCCGTCTTGCCGCCGATCGCCGCGTCGACCTGCCCGACGAGCGTCGTCGGCACCGCGACCCACGGCACGCCGCGGAGGTACGTCGCGGCAGCGAAGCCGGCGGTGTCGGTGAGCGCACCGCCGCCGAGCGCGACGACCGTGCCGCCGCGGTCGAGCGACAGCTCCGTCCAGAGCCGCTCGACGACGGCGATCTGCTTCGCCTGCTCACCGGGAGGCAGCTCGTGCGTCGAGGCGAGCCGATCGCCGAGCGCCTCCTGCGCACGCGGGCCGTGGATGCCCATCACCGTCGAGTCGGCGACGAGTGCGACGGCGCCGTCGCCGGGCACGAGCTCGCCGAGCCGGTCGAGCGAGCCGAGCTCGTGGTGGATGCCGGCGGCTGCGAGCACGACGCCGTCCTCGTCGTCCGCGATCGCGTCCGCCACCTCGCGGTAGAGCGGCTGCCGCTCCTCGTACAGCCGCCGAAACGTCGCTTCGTCCTGCGCGAGCGGGCGGTCGCTGCCGCGCACGCGCTCCCAGGCGGTGTCGACGTCGATCTCGAGCAGCACCGTGAAGGCGCCTGCCGCGAGCAGGTCCCGCACCTCTGCCGAGGTGACCCCGCCGCCGCCGAACGCATAGACGTCCGGCTCACGTCGGTCGAGCGCTTCCCTCACGATCGACGTCTCGATCCGGCGGAACCCGTCGAGCCCGTGCGCCTGGATCACCCGCGTCGCGTCGACGTCCAGGTCGCGGCCGGGCCGTCCGAGCCGCCCGGCGACCGGCGTGACCAGCGTGCTCTTCCCCGCGCCCATGAACCCGACGAGGGCGAGGTGCCGGTCGAGCGCGTTCAGCGCGGCCACTGGATGCGCTCGCAGTAGGCGCGATGCGCGGCGACGAGGTCGCCGACGGCATCGCCCCCGAACTTGTCGATCGCGAGGACGGCGAGCTCCCACGCGACAGCGGCCTCAGCGACGACGGCGAGCGCCTCGACCGCGGCGACGTCGGACCGCTCGACGAGCGCCTTCGCCTCCTCGCCGGTGGCGAGGTCGACGCTCCGCAGCGGCTTCATCAGCGTCGGCAGCGGCTTCATCGCGGCACGGACGACGATCTCCTCGCCGTTCGAGACGCCCGCCTCGATCCCGCCGGCACGGTTGGACGTGCGTCTACGCGAGGTGTCGATCTCGTCGTGCGCCTCCGAGCCGCGCAGGACCGCGAGCGCGAAGCCGTCGCCGATCTCGACGCCCTTGACCGCCTGGATCCCCATCAGCGCGGCGGCGAGCCGCGCGTCGAGCCTGTCCTCCTTCGTCGCGTACGAGCCGAGGCCCGGCGGGACGCCCGTCGCGCGCACCTCGACGACGCCCCCGACCGTGTCGCGCTCCTTGCGCGCCTCGTCGATCCGCGCCCGCAGCCCCTCCTCGTCGACCGCCGCGCCGCGCACCGAGATCCCGATCTGCGCGAGCAGCGCCTTCGCCACCGCTCCCGCCGCCACGTGCACCGCGGTGTGCCGCGCGGACGCCCGCTCGAGCGCATTGCGAACGTCGTCGTGGTCGAACTTCTGCACGCCCGCGAGGTCGGCGTGCCCCGGCCGCGGTAGCGTCACCGGCTTCGTCCCCTTGCCCGACGGCTCCCCTTCGGGAGGCCACGGCGCCATCCCCCACGTCCAGTTCCTGTGGTCGCGGTTCCAGACGACGAGCGCGAGCGGCGTCCCGAGCGTGCGTCCGTGGCGCAGCCCCGCGAGCACCTCGGCCGCGTCCTGCTCGATCTGCTGCCGCGGCGACCGGCCGTAGCCCTCCTGGCGGCGGCGCAGGTCGGTGTCGATCGCCGCACGGTCGAGCTCGAGCCCGGCAGGCAACCCCGTCACGATCGCGACGAGCGCCGGCCCGTGCGACTCTCCGGCGGCGGCGAGGCGAAGCGTCATCCCGCCAACCCTAGAGACGCGCGCATGACCTCGACCGGCGGCTCGAGCCCCGTCCAGAGCCGGAAGCTCGCGGCGCCCTGGCGGACGAGCGCCTCGAGCCCGTCGACGACCTCGCAGCCCGCGGCCCGGGCCGCCGCGACGAGCACGGTCTCGTCGAAGCCGTACGCCAGGTCGACGACCGTCTGGTGGGGCTCCGGCCGGACGAGAAGCTCGTCGCGCACGGGCGTCGCGTTGACGATCAGGTCGCAGCCGCTCGCATCGGGCGGCCAGACGCCGCGCCGACTGTAGACGCGCGTGTCGTCGGGCAGCGCAGGCGCGAGCGCGGCCGCAGCGCCACCGGCACCGATCACGCACGCGCGACTCGCCGTGATGCCGGCGAGGATCTCCCTGTCGGTGTTGAAGCCGAACACGCGCCCGTCGCGAAAGACCAGCGTGTTCACCGAGTCGCCGTCCGCCTCGTCGCACGCACCGACGACAGCACGCTTGTGCGGGATGGTCACGTTCGCGCCCGCGAAGCCGAGCGTGCGCAGCGCGTCGACCGCCGCAAGCGGGTCCTCGACGTCGAACGCCTCGTAGCGCCAGTCGAGCCCGCGGGCCGCGAGCGCCGCGTTCTGCATCCGCGGCGACAGCGAGTGCGCCACGGGATGTCCGAGCAGCGCGACCAGTGATGTGACCGGCAACGTCGCCCGCTTCACGGGTCGCGAGCACCAAGCGATGCAAGGACGCAGGGAGCGCCGACAGTAGAACTATCGGCGCGACCGAGGACGCGGCAGCGCGCAGCGTGATCGCGGGCCGGGGAGCCGGCGAACGTTGCCGGTTGCATCACTAGCACCCGTAACCGTGCGCGCACAGGTAGCGCTGGAACTCGCTCGCGCTCGCCGTGAAGAAGTGGTGCCGCTTGTCCGGCTTGGCGACGAAGTACAGGTAGTCGACCTTCGCCGGATGCGCGGCGGCCTGCATCGCCTCGAGGCCCGGGTTGTCGATCGGCGTCGGCGGCAGCCCGGTGTGCAGCCGGAGGTTGTACGGCGTCGGGTTCTGGAGCTGCGACTGGTGGATCGACTCGGTGCCGGGTATGTGGAGCGCATACCGGAGGGCGGCGTCGATCCCGAGCGCCATCTGCAGGTGCAGCCGGTTGTAGACGACCGCCGCGATCTTCGGCCCGTCGCTCGCGACGACGGCCTCGCCCTGGATCAGCGACGCGATCGTGAGCACGTCGTACGGCGTCAGGTTCTTCGAGCGTGCGTACGTCAGGTCGACGTTCTTCCAGTTGCGACAGAACGCGGCCGCCTGTTGCTGCACGAGTTGCTTCGAGGTGGTCTTCGCCAGGAAGTCGTACGTCGCCGGGAACAGGAAGCCCTCGACCTTCGTGCGCTTGCGCGGCGCGAAGCAGGGGACGACGAGCGTCCGCGTCGCGGCGAGATACGTCGCCCGGGCGATCCTCACCGGCTTCCCCTTCTTCTTGCGCTCGGCGATCTTCGCGACCGCCTCCACACGGTCGGCCATCTGGGTGCGGGTGAAGCCCTCCGGAAACACGACGCGGAAAGGCTTCGGGGGCGGCGGCAGCGCCGTTGTCGTCGGCGCCGCGTCGTGCGTCGCGCGCGGAAGCGCAACGGCCACAGCGGCGATGGCGGCCGCGACCGCGAGCACGAGGACTGCGAGCGCGACGGCACGGCGCCGCCGGATCTGCGCCGGCGACGGCCGCCGGCGCGGGCGCGTCACCTCCGGCGGCTCTGCCATTCCAGATACCCGGAGAGGAGATGCGCGGCGGCCCGCGCGTCGTCGTCGCCGGCGAGGACGGACGTGAAGCGCTCGTCGTACGTCTCGACGGGCGTCGCGACCGCGGCACGCAGGCGCTCGACGAACGCGCTCGTCTCGGCAGCCTGCTCGCCGTGCGCCCCGCGCAGCGTCAACGGCATGCCGACGACCACGCGCTCTGGTGCCTCCGCCTCGATCACGGCGAGGAGCCTCTCAAACCCGGCGTCGCTCGCCGCGCGCTCGACCGTCGTCACCGGGCGCGCGACCGTCCCGGTCGGGTCGGAGACGGCGACGCCGGTGCGCGCCGAGCCGTAGTCCAGCGCGAGCACCTTCACGGCTCACGACCTCAGAGCGGCCGCAAGCCTGTCGCGACCCACCTCGAGCGCGTCGCGAACCGCGTCGACGTTCTTGCCGCCGGCCTCGGCGAGCGTCGGCCGGCCGCCTCCACCGCCGCCGATGATCGGGCCCAGCTCGCGCACGATCCTCACGGCGTCGATCTCGGCCACCGAGTTGTCGAGGTTGACGACGAGCGCGACTTTCCCCTCGTCGGCCGACGCGAGCACGACCGCGGACGCGCTCTCGCGCTGCCGCACCTGGTCGGAGAAGTCGCGCAGCGCGCCGCCCCGCGCTCCCGTCACCTCGGCGACGAACACCGCGCCCTGCCGGTCCTGCCACACGATGTCAGGCCCGGCGGCGGCCGCCTCGCGCGGCTTCCTCGCATCGCGGCGTGCCTGCTCGAGCTCGGCGCGCACCGCCGCGAGCTCGCGGCTTCGGCCTTCGAGGACGCTCCACGCCTCACCCGCAGTCACGGCCTCGATCCGGCGCGCGCCCGAGCCGACCGCGCGCTCACCCAGGATCACGAACGGCCCGATCTCGGCGGTCGAGCGAACGTGCGTGCCCCCGCAGAGCTCCTTCGAGTACTCGTCGATCTCGACGACACGAACCTCGTCGCCGTACTTCTCGCCGAACAGCATCATCGCGCCGAGCTTGCGCGCCTCCTCGATCGGCGTCACGTACGTGCGCACGGGGATCGCCTCGAACACCTTCTCGTTGACGATGCGTTCGACGCGGTCGCGCTCGTCCGGCGTCAGGCCGGACGGATGCGTGAAGTCGAAGCGGAGCTTGTCGGGGCGGACGGCGGAGCCGGCCTGCTTCACGTGGTCGCCGAGCACGTCGCGGAGCGCCTGGTGCAGGAGGTGCGTCGCCGTGTGGTTCGCCATCGTCGGGAACCGCTGCGTCCAGGCGACGACGGCGCGCACACGGTCGCCGCGCGCGAAGCCGCTTCCCTCGAAGAGCAGCGCCTGGTCGTCGCCGAGCTTGTACGCAGCGCGGAGCACCGCGGAGGCGCCGCTCTCCTCGTGCACGAGCTCGCCGGTGTCGGTGACCTGGCCGCCGCTCTCGGCG
>JAICYG010000103.1 GCA_025934335.1 Thermoleophilia bacterium
ATCGTCTCGGGGGGCAACGTCGCCGGCCGAACGGCCGCTGCTATCCTGGCCCGGCCATGAAGGCCGACATCCACCCCGAGTACCAGCTCACCACCGTGCACTGCGGCTGCGGGAACACGTTCACCACGCGCTCCACGAAGCCCGAGCTGCACGTCGAGATCTGCTCGGCCTGCCACCCGTTCTACACCGGCAAGCAAAAGCTGGTGGACACGGGCGGCCGCGTGGAGCGCTTCCAGCGCCGGCTCGAGAAGGCCGAGCGCGCGCAGCGCGCGTCGGCGTAGGGGCGATGGCGCAGGCGATCGGCGGGCAGGCCGTCCTCGAGGGCGTGATGATGCGCGGACCGCGGAACTGGGCGGTCGCGGTGCGCAAGCCCGACGGCGAGATCGCCCACGTCGCAAAGGCGATCGATCCGCTGATGGCGCGCCACTGGGCGCTGCGCCTCCCGGTCGTTCGCGGCGTCGTCGCGCTCGGCGAAAGTCTCTCGATCGGCTTCCGGGCGCTCAGCGTCTCGGCGAACTACGCCGCGCAGGAAGAGGTGGAGGGCGACGAAGAGCCGGCCGAGCTCGGCCGCTGGGCGCTCGCATTCGCGTTCCTCGTCGCGATCGGCTTCGCCGTCATGATCTTCAAGGTCGGGCCGGCGCTCCTCGCCGACCTGCTGCCGATCTCGAGCGGCGGCTGGTTCGTGCTCGTCGAGGGCCTCATCCGCGTCACCGTCTTCGTCGTCTACCTGACAGTGCTCAGCTTCATCCCCTCGCTCCGCCGCGTCTTCCAGTACCACGCCGCCGAGCACAAGGCGATCAACGCCTACGAGGCGGGGGAGGACCTGACGCCGGAGGTCGCGCAGCGATACTCGCTCATCCATCCGCGCTGCGGCACCGCGTTCCTGCTCTGGGTGATGGTGGTGAGCGTCTTCGTCTACGCGCTGCTCGGGCGGCCGGTCTGGTACTGGCTGATCGTGAGCCGCATCCTGCTGCTGCCGGTGATCGCCGGCATCGCGTACGAGCTGATCCGCTTCGCGGGCAAGCACACGGACAACCGGATCCTGATGACGGTGCTCGCGCCGGGGCTCTGGCTGCAGCGGCTGACGACGCGCGAGCCTTCGCTCGACCAACTCGAGGTGTCGATCAGGGCGCTGCGGGAAGTGCTCGAGCTGGAAGGCCGGCTGCAACCGGCGGACAGACGAGTGGAGGTAATGGCCTGATGGCGACGGATCGGCGTGCGGACGTGGTGTGGCAGGGCGACCTGATGAACGGGAGCGGGACGATCGAGGCGGTGCCGAGCGGCGCCTTCGGGCCGCTCGACGTCACGTGGGCCTCGCGCGCCGAGGAGCCGAACGGGAGGACGAGCCCCGAGGAGCTGCTCGCCGCGGCGTGGGCGTCGTGCTTCGCGATGGCCCTCTCACTCGGGCTCGCGAAGGGCGGCAACGCACCGGAGAAGCTCGAGACGTCGGCGACGGTCACGTTCCAGCCGGGCGAGGGCATCACACACGGGAAGCTGACCGTGCGCGGCACGGTGCCGGGGCTCGACGACGCCGGCTTCCGCGAGGCGGCCGAGGACGCCGTGAAGAATTGCCCCGTGTCGAAGGCACTCACCGGCATCCCCGACGTGACGTTCGAAGCGTCGCTCGCGCAATAGCTACCCTCGGCGGCTGTGGCCGCCCTCGACGACCTGATCGCGGAGCTCGAGCGCTCCTACCTCGAGACGCGCGATCGAATGTCCGATCCCGCCGTCTACAACGACCATCGCGAGGCGGCCGAGGTCGGGCGGCGCCTGAAGCAGCTCGAAGGCCCGTACGGGCTTGCGCAGAGCCTCCGGCAGGCACGCGAGGATCTCACCGCCGCGCGCAGCGACCCCGAGCTAGCCGAGATGGCGGGCGACTACGAGGCAGAGGTGTCGCGCTTCGAGGAGGAGCTGAAGCTCGCGCTCGCCGAGCGCGACCCGGCCGACGAGAAGGACGTGATCGTCGAGGTTCGGCAGGGCGTCGGCGGCGACGAGGCCGCGCTCTGGGCGGATGAGCTGCAACGGATGCTGCAGCGCTACGCGGAGCGGCGCGGCTTCAAGATCGAGCAGCTCGAGGCTGCGCCGAACGAGGGTGGGGGCCTGAAGGAGGCGGTGTTCGCGATCAAGGGCGACGGCGCGTACTCGGTCTTCAAATTCGAGGGCGGGACGCACCGGGTGCAGCGCGTCCCCGCGACCGAGTCGGCGGGCCGCATCCACACGTCGACCGCGACGGTCGCCGTGATGCCGGAGGCGGAGGACGTCGACGTCGACGTCGACGAGAACGACCTGAAGATCGACGTCTATCGCTCGTCCGGCCCGGGCGGCCAGTCGGTGAACACGACCGACTCGGCGGTGCGCATCACGCACCTGCCGACGGGCATCGTCGTCGCCATGCAGGACGAGCGCTCGCAGCTCCAGAATCGCGAGAAGGCGATGCGCGTGCTGCGCGCCCGGATCTTCGAGGCGGAGCGAGAGCGGCAGGCGGCGGCGCAGGCGGCGGCGCGCAGCGCCCAGGTGGGCACCGGCGCGCGCGCGGAGAAGATCCGCACCTACAACTTCCCCGAGAATCGCGTCACCGACCACCGCATCAAGCTGACGACGCATCGGCTCGACCAGGTGCTGCAGGGTGACCTCGACGAGTACACCGAAGCGCTCACGGCGGACGAGCGCCGCCGTGCGCTCGAGGGGTGACGCTCGCAGAGGTCCTGCGCGGCGCGACCGACTATCTCGCCGCCCGCGGAATCGAGAGCCCGCGCGTCGACGCCGAGTTGCTGCTCGCGCGCGCGCTCGGCCTGGAGCGGATCGAGCTGTACACGCAGCACGATCGGCCGCTGACGGAGGGAGAGCGCGCCGCGGTACGCGAGCTCGTTCGCCGGCGCGGCACGCGCGAGCCGCTGGCGTACGTGCTCGGCGACTGGGGCTTCAGGCGGCTGACGCTGAAGACGGACGCCCGGGCGCTCGTCCCGCGGCCCGAGACGGAAGTGGTGGTGGAGCGCTGCCTCGCGCTCCTCGACGGCGTCGATCGCCCGCGCGTCGCGGACGTCGGTACGGGCACGGGCGCGATCGCGCTCGCGCTCAAGCACGAGCGGCCGGACGCGATTGTCGTCGGGACCGACTCGTCGCCCGAGGCGCTCGCGCTCGCGCACGAGAACGCCGCTGCGAACGAGCTCGAAGTGGAGCTCGTTCAGGCCGATCTGCTGGAGGGCGTCGAGGGGCCGTTCGACCTTGTCGTCTCGAACCCGCCGTACGTCGTCGAGGCGGAGCTCGACGGCCTCGAGCCGGAGCTGGGCCACGAGCCGCGCGGCGCGCTTGTCGACCGGGGGCAGACATCACGCCTGATCGCGGGTGCCCGGTTCGGCTGGCTCGTGCTCGAGACACACGAAGAGCGGGCGCGCGACGTCGCTGCACAGCTCGCGGCGGCGGGTTATGCGGACGTGCGCGTGTCGCAGGATCTCGCCGGTCGCGACCGGGTCGTGGAGGGGCGATGGACGCGGTAGACGCGCTGCGGCAGGGGCTACCGGTGCTGCTGCCGACAGACACCGTTTACGGCCTCGCGGCCGCGCCGGGAGAGGAAAGCGCGCGTCGGCTGTACGAGCTGAAAGGGCGATCGCGGGAACAGCCGACGGCGATCCTCGCGGCGAGCGTGAAGGCGCTGCTCGACGCGGTCCCGGAGCTCGACCGCGAGCCGCTCGCGAAGCTCCTCCCGGGCCCGTACACGCTCGTGCTCCCGAACCCCGCACACCGGTTCCCGTGGCTGACGGGCGGCACGCCCGGACCGATCGGCGTTCGCGTCCCGCTCCTCCCCGAGCCGACGCGCACGATCGTCGCGACGCTGGGCGTCGTGCTCGCGACGAGCGCGAACGACCCGGGTGGCCCGAACCCGGTCAGCCTCGGCGACGTGCCGCGCCGGATCCGCGACGGCTGCGGCGCCGAGGTCGATGCCGGGCCGCTGCCGGGGACGCCCTCGACCGTGCTCGACCTCACCGGGCCCGCGCCGCGTGTCCTCCGCGAGGGCGCCGTTCCGGAGGCCGAGGCTCTCGGCCGACTGCGGGCATAGGATTCCCGCCGTGGCCGTCGCCCAGCAGACGTTCGACCAGCTACGGACCGCCGGGCTCGCCGACGTCGACCCGCAGATCGCCGACCTGCTCGGCCGCGAGCTCGATCGCCAGCGCGGCCAGATCGAGCTGATCGCCTCCGAGAACTTCACGTGGCCGTCGGTGCTCGAGGCGGTGGGGTCGGTGCCGACGAACAAGTACGCCGAGGGCTATCCGGGTGCCCGCTACTACGGCGGCTGCGAGGTCGTCGACGAGATCGAGGAGCTTGCACGCTCGCGTGCGAAGGAGCTCTTCGGCGCAGAGCACGCGAACGTGCAGCCGCACGCCGGCGCGCAGGCGAACATGGCCGTCTACTTCGCGGTGCTCTCCCCCGGCGACCGGGTGCTCGGGCTCTCGCTCGACCACGGCGGCCACCTGACGCACGGGCTCAAGGTCAACTTCTCGGGGAAGCTGTACGAGTTCCACCACTACGGCGTCTCGCGCGAGACGATGACCGTCGACTACGACGAGGTGCTCGCGCGCGCAAAGGAAGTGCGGCCGAAGCTGATCGTCTGCGGCGGCTCTGCCTACCCGCGCACCGTCGAGTCCGACCGCTTCCGCGAGATCGCGGACGAGGTGGGCGCGCTCCTCATGTGCGACATGGCGCACTTCGCGGGCCTCGTCGCGGCCGGGCTCCACCCGAACCCGGTGGCGCACTGCGACTTCGTCACCTCGACGAGCCACAAGACGCTCGCCGGCCCGCGCGCCGGGTTCGTGCTCTGCCGCGAGGAGCACGCGTCGAAGCTCGACCGCGCGAACTTCCCCGGCATGCAGGGTGGCCCGCTGATGCACGGCGTCGCGGCCAAGGCGGTGTGCTTCGGCGTTGCGATGACCGAGGCGTTCCGCGAGTACCAGGGCCGCGTGCGTGCGAACGCCGACGCGCTCGCCGCGACGCTGACGGAGCGCGGGCACGACGTGCTGACCGGCGGCACCGACACGCACCTGGTGCAGCTCGACCTGCGCCGCACGGAGTGGACGGGCCTCGCCGCGCAGGAGCGGCTCGAGGAGTGCCGGCTGACCGCCAACCGCAACACGGTGCCGTTCGACGAGCGGCCGCCGAAGATCGCGTCGGGCGTTCGCCTCGGTACGCCGGCGGCGACGATGCGCGGCTTCGGCGAGGACGACTTCCGCGAGGTCGCTGCGATCATCGGCGACGCGCTGCAGGACGACGCCGACCTCGACGCGCTGCGTGCACGGGCCGTCGCGCTCTGCGACGAGCACCCGCTCTACCCGGGCTTCGGCGGCTACACGACGTTCGTCGCGTAGTCGACGACCGCCTGCGCGTGCACGCGCGCGGTGTCGTAGACGGTGCCCGCGACATCGTCCGACGGGAGCAAGAGGCCGAGCTCGGTGCACGCGAAGACAACGGCGTCGGCGCCGAGGCCGCCGATCAGGTCGACGTAGAAGCCGCGGGTCTCGTCGGAGAAGACGCCGTGGCCGAACTCGTCGAAGATCGTGCGGTCGATCTGCGCGTGCGTCGACTCGTCCGGGACGACGACGTCGATCCCGTGCGCCGCGATGCGGTCGCGCAGGAACGGCAGCGTCATCGTGTAGCTCGTGCCGACGAGCGCCACGCGCTCCCGTCCGTCGCGCGCGAGCGCGTTCGCGACGGCGTCGCCGATGTGGATGGAAGGAATGCGAATGTCCGCGACGATCGTGTCCCAGACGTGGTGCAGCGTGTTGCACGCGAGCACGAAAACCTCCGCGCCCGCGGCCTCCACGGCCTTCGCGTCGGCGGCGAGCATCCGGCCTGCGTCGTCCCAGCGACGGGCGTGCAGGAGCGGGTCGATCTCGCCGACGTCGACGCTGAAGAGCACGCAGCGCGCGGCGTGGATTCCGCCCGCGCGCTCGTTCGCGAGCGTGTTCAGCAAGCGGTAGTACTCGGCCGCCGAGTGCCACGTGATCCCGCCGAGAACGCCGATCGTCAGCACGCCAGAGGCTAGAGTCGCACACGCGATGCCGGTGATCGAGGTCAAACACCCGCTGGTGCAGCACAAGCTCTCGTACCTGCGGGACAAGGACACGCCCACGGTGCACTTCCGCAAGCTCGTCGAGGAGGTGACGCTCCTGCTCACCTACGAGGCGACGAAGGACCTGCCGACCGAGGACGTCGACATCGAGACGCCGCTCGAGGTGGCGCCGATGCCGCGCATCTCCGGCAAGAAGGTCGCCGTCTGCCCGATCCTCCGTGCCGGGCTCGGCATGCTCGACGGCGTGCTCACGCTCATCTCCGGCGCGCGCGTCGGTTTCATCGGCCTGTACCGCGACGAGGAGACCCTTCAGCCGGTCGAGTACTACGTGAAGCTGCCCCAGGACGTCGCCGATCGTGACGTGATCCTGCTCGACCCGATGCTCGCGACCGGCAACTCGACGGCGCACGCGGTGCAGCTCGTCAAGGACGCCGGGGCGACGAGCGTGCGGCTGCTGGCGATCATCGCCGCACCGGAGGGGGTCGAGAACATCCAGTCGAACCACCCCGACGTGATGATCGTCGTCGCCGCGATCGACCGGGCGCTGAACGAGAAGGGCTACATCGTTCCGGGCCTCGGCGATGCGGGAGACCGCCTCTACGGCACGAAGTAGGCTGGTGCCATGGTCTGGCGCCAGCTGACAGACCACCTCCAGGTGATCTACGGGGCCGCCGCCGCGCTCGTGATCGTGCTCGTGCTGACGCCGGCGGTCGGCTCTGCGGCCCGCTACCTGCGCCTCGTCGAGCGGCGCCCGGAGGATGAGCGGGCGCGGCCCTCGGTTCCGCGCCTCGGTGGGCTCGCGCTCTTTCTCGGCGTGATCGTGCCGTCGGTCGCGTTTCTGCCCCTGTCGGGGGCGATGCGCGGGATCGTGCTCGGGGCGGCGGTCGCGACGACGGTGGGCGCGATCGACGACTTCCGGCGGCTCGTCTGGTGGCAGAAGCTCGGCGGCCAGCTGCTCGCGGCTGCGATCCCCACCGGCTTCGGCGTCTACGTGCAGCGGTTCACGTTCCCGGTCGTCGGCGTGCACGACCTGCCGCAGTGGGTGGGCGTGCCGGTGACGGTGCTCGGGATCGTCGCCGTCATGAACATGGTCAACTTCCTCGACGGGCTCGACGGGCTCGCCGCCGGCGTCTGCGCGATCTCGGGCGCCACGTTCTGCGTGATCGAGCTCGACTACGGTCGCATCCCTGCCGCGGTGCTGGCGGCGATCGTCTGCGGCGCGAGCCTCGGCTTCCTGCGCCACAACTTCTACCCGGCACGCATCTTCATGGGCGACTCGGGCGCGTTGCTGCTCGGCTACACGCTTGCGACCGTCTCCGTCCAGGGGCTCCTGAAGACGGCGGCGTTGGCGACGCTCGTCTTGCCGTTGCTCGTGCTCGCGGTGCCGGTGCTCGACACGTCGTTCGTCGTCGCGAAGCGGCTGAAGAGCGGGCAGCCTGTGTACGTCGCCGACGCGCGCCATCTCCACCATCGCTTCATGCGCATCGGCTTCTCGGAGCGCCGCGCCGTCGTCTACCTGTGGACGTGGTGCGGCACGCTCGCGATCGCGGCGCTCGCGACGCGCTTCGCACCGCCGCACCGCCGCGGCGAGTGGAGCGCGGTCAACCTGGTGATCGACGTCGCGGCGGGCGCGCTCGCGGTCGCGTTCTCGCTCTACGTCGTCTACCTGCTCGAGATCGTGAAGCTCCAGAGCCCGCGCGCGCGGCGGCGCGAGGCCGAGCGCACCGCGGCCTGATACACGCGCTCGTCCGGCCACCGATATCGGACGACGCGTGGGGACCGCCACGAGCGCGCGTCGTGGTGGGTGCTCCCGCTCGAACCCGGAGCTTGTGTTGAGTCAACACAAAGCTCGGGAGCGGTTGCGCGGCAGCGGTGGGCGCGGTGCCGGCGATCGTGCCGGCACGCGCCGACGACCCGGCGCTCGAGGCCGCGGCCGAAGCGGCCGGCCACGCGCCCGCTTCCGACCGGCTTGTGTTGAGTCAACACAAGCCCAACGCCTGAAGCGCGCGTCCGCAGTAGCGCGTTACAAACCGCACCTTTGCACGAGTCGAAATGCGGGAATCCGGTGTCACAAACCGCTGGTATGCTCCCGCCCGGTGACGTCCGAGCGCACGACGTTCTCCCTCGCCGGCGCCGGCAGCGTCCTGATCGGGTTCACGGCAGCGTGCATCGCGATCGGGGCGCTTATCGGGTGGGCGATGGGGAACCTCGGCTACGGACTCGCCGTCGGAGCGCTCGTCGGCATCCCCGTCGGCGTCGCGTCGACTGTGATCAAGTACCGCAACGCGTAGGAGACCTGCTGCCCGCCTGGACCGAACCGCGCACGGCCCCGCCGACCCTGCTGCCCGCGATCGCCGGTGCGATCGTGGTCGCGCTCGCGCTGCCCGTGTTCCTGCTCGCCGGCTGGCGTCTCGCCGGCTGGGGGCTCGGCGCCGTTCTCTGGGCAGGCTCCGAGGCGTTCGGCGTGTTGCTGACGCGGCTCCGCACCCGGACGGGTAACCTCGCCGCCGCAGGCGTGGCAGCTTTCGGGATGCTCTTTCGGGCGATCGCCGTGATGGTGGTCGTGTTCGCGGTCGCCGTGTCCGACAAATGGCTCGGGCTCGCCGCCGCATTGACCTATGCCGCCGGCTACTCGGCGGCGTTCGGTCTGCAGCTCGTCGCGTACTACACCGGCCCGAAGGCCGGGGCGGGGGTGCACTCGTGAAGCTGAAGGGGGTCCTCGTCCTCCTCGCGACCCTGGCGCTCCTTGCCCCGTCGAGCGCGTTCGCGCGCGGCGAGTTCGACCCGTCGATCGAGTTCGAGCAGCACGAGTGGATCCCGATCCACCTCGGCCCGCTCGACCTCTCCGTGACGAAGGCGGTTGTCTACCTCTGGCTCGGCGCGCTCTGCTCGATCCTCGTCGGCGTGCTCCTGATGCGCGGCCGGCCCGGCCGCGGCGTCACCCGCCGGCAGACGGTCGGCGAGCAGATCTACGAGATCGCCCAGGTGCAGATCGCCGAGCAGGGCCTGCCGTCGAAGGCGATCGGCCTCTGGTTCCCGTACGTCGCGACGCTGATGATCTTCATCTTCTGCGTGAACATGCTCGGCTTCGTGCCGCTGCCGCTGACCGGCGAGACGTGGCACGGCGTGCCGACGTGGGGGATCTACGCGGCCACCTCGTCGCTCGCCGTCACGCTCGCGCTCGCGATCCTCACGTTC
>JAICYG010000041.1 GCA_025934335.1 Thermoleophilia bacterium
GTCGTCGGCTCCGCGGCCGTCGCCGCCGCCGAGGACGGCCCGGCCGCGCTCGCAACGCTCGTGCGCGACCTGCGGGCAGGCATCGACGCACCGGTGATGTGACACCGACTTCGACCGCCTCGAGGCACGGCAGAGGCTCGTTCAGCAGCACATCAGGCGCTTCAGCGCCGGCGACCGGCTCGACCGAAACGGATTGCACTTCCGCGCAGTTCGTTGACCCGACTAGCCTGAGACTGTGATGTTCTCGTGCGCCGCTGCAGCCAGCGCCTCGACCCGGCGGATTTCGGCCTGTAAGTAGAGGCCCGCTTCGTGAGCGGCAGAGCCCTTGTGGTCGGCGCCGGCGTCAACGGCGCCTCCATCGCGCGCGAGCTCGCCGGACGCGGCTGGAGCGTCACGCTCGCCGAGCAGCACTCGCCCGGCACCGTCCGCTCCGCCTCGGGCGGCGACACGCGCCTCCTTCGTGCCGCGCACGGCAACGAGGACTGGTACACGCGGCTCGCCTGCCGCGCCCGTGCGCTCTGGCTCGAGCTACAGGAGGAGACCGGCACGCGCATCTGGGAGCCGGTCGGCCTCGCCTGGTTCGCGCGCAGCGCGACCGGCTTCGAGCACCAGAGCGTCGCGTCTCTCGCGCGCAACGGCGTCCCGCACGAGTGGCTTGCGCCCGAAGCTGCCCGCGACCTCTTCCCCAGCCTCGCCACCGACGACCTGCACGGCGTGCTCTGGGAGCCGGAAGCGGGCGTCCTCCACGCGCGCCGCGCAACGCAGCTCCTCGTCGAGGACTGCGGGCGACGCGGCGTGCGAGTCGAGCCGAACCGGGTCACGCCGACCGAGGCCCCGGGACGCGACGCGGTCGTCTGGGCCTGCGGCGCCTGGCTCCCCCACCTCTTCCCGGGCGTTGCCGAGGTGCGGATCGAGCGCCGCGACGTCCTCTTCCTCGGCGGAGATGCGTCGTGGCGCGGCACGCCCGGCTGGGTCGAGTACGACGGTGGCTTCTACGGCCACGGCGACGTCGCCGGCCTCGGCGTCAAGGTCGCCCCCGATGGGCCGAGCGACGAGGTCGACCCCGAGACGCTCGACCGCCGCGTCCTCCCGGAGCGGGAGCGAGCCGCACGCGCCTACGCGGCGCGTCGCTTCCCGGCGCTCGCCGACGCGCCGCTCGTCGGCGCCCGCGTCTGCCAGTACGACCTCTCGCCCGACACTCACTTTCTTGTCGGCCGCCATCCGGAACGGCCCTCGTGGTGGCTCGTCGGCGGCGGCTCCGGTCACGGCTTCAAGCACGGCCCGGCGCTCGCGGAGTACGTCGCCGACTGCGTCGAGGAGAAGCGCGACCCGGAGCCGTTCCACGCGCTCGGCCCGCGCGCCGGCAACGCCGGTCTGCGAACCGGCGCCTAATCCCGGATCGCGGCCATCAGGAGCAGGCCGCCGTCGACGACGAACGAGCTTCCCGTCGTGTAGGCGGCGCCCGGTGAGGCGAGCCACGCGACGAGCGACGCGATCTCGTGCGCCGAGCCCGGCCTGCCCAGCGGGATCCCGGGCCGCTCGACCGTTGCCGGGTCGACGTCCTCGTTCCCCGTCATCGGCGTCGCGATCTCGCCGGGCGCGACCGAGTTCACGAGGATCCCGTGCTCTGCGAGCTCGAGCGCCATCTGCTTCGTCAGCCCGCCGAGCCCGTGCTTCGCCGACGTGTACGCGGACGAGCCGCGGAGCGGCACGTGCTCGTGCACCGACGTGACGTTGACGATCCGGCCGCCGCGCCCCTGCTCGACCATCGCCCGCGCCGCCCGCTGGGCGCACAGGAACGCGCCGTCGAGGTCGACCGAGAGCGTGTGCCGCCAGTCCTCCCACTCGAGCTCGAGGAAGTGCGCGGGCCGCGACGTGCCCGCGTTGTTCACGAGGACGTCGACGCCGCCGAGCGCCCCCGCGAGCTCGTCGACCACGTCCGCGGCCGCAGGCAGCTCCGCGAGGTCGAGGCGCCGCACCTCGGCCGATCGCCCGAGCGCGCGCACCTCCTGCTCGGTCGACCGCGCTCCGACCTCGTCCTCGTGCCACGTGATACCAACGTCGAACCCGTCTCGCGCGAGGACGACGGCGATCGCCTTCCCGATCCCGGAATCCGATCCCGTCACGATCGCCGACGGCACGCCGCCTCTCTTGCCGGGCGCCCCAACCGGAAAACCGTCGCCCGGAATCTGCGTTACAACGTCTGCGCCGTGGTCGTTCGGCGAGGGGTCATGCTGGTGCTCGGGTGCGCGCTCGTGGGCGTGCCGTCGGCGCTTGCCGTCAGCCGGCCGCCGGTCACGTGGTCGACGGCCGGGTCCGGCTCGAACTTCACCCCGGCGCTCCACCGCACGATCGACCGGATCGTGATCCACGCGACCGACGGCGGCAGCCTGATCGGAAACGTGTCGTGGCTCGCCGGCGACCGCTCGGAAGCGTCGGCGCACTACGTCGTGTCGCGCGACGGGCAGATCGTGCAGCTCGTGCCGCTTCACGACATCGCATGGCACTCGGGGAACCGCGCGATGAACGAGCACTCGATCGGCATCGAGCACGTGGGCGCCACCGACGACCCCGCCGGTTTCACGACGGCCGAGTACCGCGCCTCCGCGCGCCTCGTCGCCTGGCTCGCACGGCGCTACCGGATCCCCGTCGACCGCCGCCACATCATCGGCCACGCGGAGGTGCCGGACCCGTTCCACCCGGGCGCGCTCGGCGGCAGCGCCCACCACACCGACCCCGGCCGCTACTGGCGCTGGGGCTACTACCTGAAGCTCGTCCGCAGGTTCGCGTTCCCGAAGACGCTGAAGGTGACGTCGACGACGATCGAGCCGGGCGAGACGCTCGCCGGCATCGTCCCGTGGCGCGTGAGGACGACCGGCGGGAAGGCCGCCCGTGTCGAGTTCCTGGTCGATGGTCGCGCCGTCTGGAGCGACGCGCGGCGCCCGTTCGCGTTCGGCGGCGGCCGCGGCCTGAACACGACGAGCCTCTCGAACGGGACGCACGTGCTGACCGTGCGCGCGGTCGGCCGCGGCGACCGCGCCGCGCAGCGGCTCGTCGTCGGCGTCGCGAACCACACGTTCGCGCTCACGACCGCGGGCGTGCGGCCGTGGCAGAAGGCGAAGGGCGTCCTGCAGGTGCGCGCCCGCGCCCTGGGCGCGAAGACGACCGGCGTCGGCCTCTACGTCGACGGGCGCGTCGTCAGCCGCGACCGCACCGCGCCCTACACCTTGCGCTGGGATACCCGACGCGTGCACGACGGGCTGCACCGCGTGTCGCTCGTCGCCACGTCGACCGACCGGCGGGTCGCGAAGCGCCGCGTGCCCGTCGTCGTCTCGAACCACGTGCGGAAGCCGGCGCCGAAGCCGAAGCCGCGGAGCGCGCCGCCGCAGATCACCTCGGCGAACGTGACGGACGGGCAGACGGTGGCCGGCACCGTCGACTGGCGCGCCCACACGATCGGGCCCGTCGCCCGCGTCGAGTTCGCGGTGGACGGCGTCGTCGTCGCGCGGCAGACACGCGAGCCGTGGGCGACGACGTGGGACGCTTCGACGGCGACCCCGGGGCCGCACCGGCTGGAGGTCGACGCCTACACGCGCGACGGCCGGAAGGCGGCGCTCGTCGCGACGGTCACCGTCGCGCCGCCGACTCCCTAGCCTCGAGCGCCAGCATCAGCTTCCGCAGCAGCCCGTTCAGCTGGCGCTGCTCCTCGGGCGAGAGCGCCGAGGCGAAGAAGGCCTCCTTGCGGCCCTGCACGTCGGCGGCCGCGTCCCAGGCGGCACGGCCCTCGTCGGTCAGCTCGACGACCACGCCCCGCCGGTCGTTCGGGTCCGGCAGCCGCCGGACGAAGCCGAGCTCCTCGAGCCGGTCGAGGCGGCTCGTCATCGCGCCGGACGAGAGCTCGAGGTCGCGCGCGAGCGACCCCGGCGAGCTCCGCTTGCCTTCCTTGCGCAGGCGGAGCGGCGAGAGAACATGCCAGTCCTCGGGCGTCAGCCCGTAGGGCACGAGCGTCTCCTTGAGCGCGTTCTTGAAGCGCCGGTTGATCCCACCGATCCGGTCGACGATCCCCTCCACCTCGAGGTCGAGCGGGATGTTGGCCGCGTCGATCCGCGCCAGGAACCGGTCGATGTGGTCGCGCGCCTCGACGTCGTCGGGCATGTGCACATTCTCGACATCAAATCTCTTGACGTCAAGACGTTCGGCGTGTATTGTCTCGACATCGAGATATTCGAGACCGAGAGGAGAGTGCCATGCGCATCTCGGATCCCCAGTTCACGAAGCTCCTCAGCGACGCCCGGATCGAGCAGCTCCGCGGCCGCCGGCTCCCCCGGCGCCCGCGGAGCGCCCGCTCCAACTAGGGCCACTAGGCGGGCCAGAACCCGTCGACCGTCTCCGCGTCTCCCTGCGGGTCGTCGATCCGCAGGGAGACGATCACGAGCTCGGCGTCCTCCGGCTCCGCGTTGTGGACGCCGCGCACCGTGTCGGGCGGGATCCGCACCGCCTGGTGCGCCCCCACCTCGACGACCTCGTCGCCCAGCTTGAACTGCAGCTTCCCGCTGATCACGAAGTAGAGCTCCTCCTGCGTCCGGTGCCGGTGGCCGTAGAAGCCCTTGCTGCCGGTGTGCTGCGGCATCCGCCGGTAGGTGAGCGCAACCTGCTCCGCGCCGATCGCGTAGGTGATCCCGCGCATCTCGCCGGGGTAGTCGCCGAGCCAGTCGTCGACGTCCTCGAGCGAGACGATCTGGTAGTGGGCCATTCGCCTGCCTCCTCGTCTCGTGCCGGGTATCGAACACCCCGTCGCCGTGAGGAGCAAGCGGGAGGGCGGCGTGGCGCCGCCCTCCCGGGCGTGACTCAGCGTGCCCTTACGGACACCTCGTTCGAGCGGCCGCTCTCCACACCATCCGTGCCGGTCGCCGTCACGTAGTAGTAGTAGGTCGTCCTGGAGGTGACGTTGCGATCGGTGTACGACGTCGTCGTCGTGCTCGCGTAGGGCGTCTCGGTGCCCGAGCTCGTCCCCCGGTACACCTCGTAGCTCGAGGCGGTGCCGTCGTCGTGCCAGCCGAGCGAGACCTGCCTCTTACGTGGCGACACCGCCGAGAGGCCCGTCGGCGGCGTTGCCGTCACGCCGCCACCGCCACCGCCCCCACCGGAGCCGGCGCCGGTCCAGCTGCCGCGTCCGCTGCACAGGTCGTAGCCAACGAGGCAGGCGGCGCCGTTGTTGCCCTGGGTGATGTCGCGGAAGGTGATGCCGCTGCCGTACACGGCCGCAGCGTCGACGACGCCCCCGGTGACGGCGGCCCGCCCGGCCCACATCGGCGACGAGGCGCTCGTGCCGCCGACCGTGAACCAGCCGGCCTGCCCCTGGTAGGTGGTCGAGTCGTAGACCGCGACGCCGGTGGCCGGGTCGGCGTCGAGAGCGACGTCCGGCGTCGCCCGCTTGCCGCCGCAGCCCGCCTGCATGTAGCCGGAGAAGCTCGACTGCGCCGGTGCCGGGCTCTCGTAGGCGCTGCAGCCGCCGCCGCCGTCGGACCAGCCGGTCTCGTCGACGAAGTTGCCGCTCCCGTCGACGTCGAGGGTGGTGCCGCCGACGGAGATCACGCCGGGAGAGGCGGACGGGTACTCCGCGGGGAGGCCGGCGTCACCCGCCGAGACGAAGAAGCTGACGCCGCTCTGCCTGAAGTGCGAGTCGTACGAGGACTCGCCGCTGAACTCCGAGCCGCCCCAGCTGTTCGAGACGTACTGCGCGTGCGCCTTCGCGTAGTCCTCGGCCGCGAGCAGGTTGGTGAAGCTGTTCGACGACGCCTCGACGAGCAGGATCTTCGCACCCGGCGCCATCGCGTGCGCCCACTGCACATCGAGCGAGATCTCGAGTGACCAGCCGGAGTCGGCGCGCGGGTAGGTTGTCCCGCCGGTCTGGCTCACCTTCTTGAAGCAGCCGTTCGCCGTCGTGCACGCCGGCAGATCGAAATGCGAGCTGAAGACGCCGAGGTCGGCTTCGGCGGTCGGGTCGTCGTAGGCGTCGACGATCGCGATCGTCTTCCCTGCGCCGTCCGTGCTCCCGGTCGAGAACCCGTACGCCTGCTTGATCGCCGCCGGCGAGAGGCCGCTCGGCGAGGTGCTCGCACGCGGGTTCCCGTGCTCGTCGGTCACGACCAGCTCGTGGCAGTGCGCGGCACCCACGGTCGGCCCCGGGCAGACGGCGTGGTAGTTCGCATGGCCGTTCGCACCGTCGGCCGCCACCACCGGCAGCAGTACGACGGCGAGCCCACCCAGCACAACGGAAAGCAGAGCGCGACGGCTCATCGGATCCCCCTGACGGTTCGGTCCACGATCAACCGGCTCACCGTAATCGGGTGCTGCTTCGGCAGCAACCCCCTCAGGCCGTACGGGGAAAGCCCGGAACGACGGCCGCGAGGCGCCGCCAGCGCTCGATCTCGCAGCTGTCTCGCAGACGGAGGCGCGCGTACACGCGCCGTCCGTTCACCGTCCCCGTCACGAGCGCCTCCTGTGGCCCGAGTGCGAGCTGAGAGCAGATCTCTCCCCGCGGCACCGGCGCGAACGGCTGCCGGAGACTCGCGAGCACGCTGCATGCCCGCCCTGGCTGCGGCACCGTCCCCTCCGCCGGGACGCAACGCAGCCCGTAACGCCGCACCGGCCCGCCCTCGCGGCCGTGCGGGTACTCGAGGATCGCGAGCCGCGTCTTCCCGCTCGAGCTCGCGCCGGACGCCGCGGACGCCGGCACGGCCAGCAGCACGAGCAGGACGAGAACGACCCGCACCACCCGGCAAGGGTAACCGGCGGCGCCGTCACCCTCCTCGTCTCTGCGAGTATCGAACACCTGCAGAGCGCGTCACGCAACCGGCTGGTCCTGCTCGCCTGCATCCTCGGCTCGGTGATCGTGTTCGTCGACTCGACGGTCGTGAACGTGGCGCTCCCGGCGATCCAGCGCGACCTGGGCGGCGGCCTCGCCCTCCAGCAGTGGGTCGTCGACGCATACCTGCTGACGCTCGGGTCGCTGCTCCTCGTCGGGGGCTCGCTCGGCGACCTGTTCGGCGCGCGCCGGGTGTTCCTGATCGGGATCGTCTCGTTCGGCGTCATGTCCGTCGCCTGCGCCGCCGCCCCGGACGGGACGACGCTAATCGCCGCACGCGGGCTGCAGGGCATCGCCGGGGCGATCCTCACCCCGGCCGGGCTCGCGGTGATCGCCGCCACCTTCAGCGGCGAGGAGCGCGGCGCGGCGATCGGGACGTGGACGGCGTGGACCGGCGTCGCGTTCGTGGTCGGCCCGCTCGTCGGCGGCTGGCTCGTCACGCACGCGTCGTGGCGCTGGATCTTCGTCATCAACGTTCCGTTCGCGATCGCGACGGCCGCGCTCGTCGCGCACGCCGTGCCGAAGCGCGAGCCGACCGGCGAGCGGCCGCGCGTCGACGTCGTCGGCGGCGCTCTCTGCGTGCTCGGGCTCGGCGGCCCCGTGTTCGCGCTGATCGAGGAGCCGCGACACGACTGGGGAAGCGGCCTCATCCTCGCGCCGTTCGTGGTCGGCATCGCGCTGCTCGTGGCGTTCCTCTGGTGGGAGCGGAGGGTCGCGCAGCCGATGCTCCCGCTCGGGCTCTTCTCGCGCCGCAACTTCTCGTTCGCGAACCTCGAGACGCTGGCCGTGTACGCCGGCCTCTCGACGCTGACCTTCTTCCTCGTCCTCTTCGTGCAGCAGCTCGCGGGCTACTCGGCGCTCCAGGCGGGATTCGCGCTGCTCCCGATCACCATCGTCATGTTCCTGCTCTCGCCGCGCGTCGGCCGCCTCTCGATGCGCGTCGGGCCGCGCCTCTTCATGGGGATCGGCCCGCTCGTCGCCGCGGCGGGGGTGGCCCCGCTCGCCCGCCTGAAGCCCGGCTTCGGCTACTGGTACGAGCTGCTGCCGCCGCTCCTCCTCTTCTCGGTCGGCCTGTCGCTGATCGTCGCGCCGCTCACCTCGACCGTCCTCGCCGACGCGCACGAGAGCGACGCCGGCATCGCGAGCGGCGTCAACAACGCGGTCGCGCGGGTCGCGGGGCTGCTCGGGATCGCCGTCGTCGGCGCCTCGATCGCCGGCGCCGACAACCGCCTCGACCTGCCGGGCTTCCGGCGCTCGATGCTGATCACCGCCGGCCTCGTCGCCGCCGGCGGCGTGATCGGCCTCCTCGGGATCAGGAACGCCGGTGTCGAGCGCCGCTGAGATCGTCTTCGACCGCGTCACCAAGCGCTACCCGGGCCGGGACGAGGCGGCGGTCGACGACCTCTCGCTCGAGATCCCGGCCGGCGCGTTCTGCGTGCTCGTCGGGCCTTCCGGCGGCGGCAAGACAACGGCACTCAAGATGGTCAACCGGCTCATCCCGTTCGACTCGGGCGAGATCCGGATCGACGGCCGCGACATCCGCACGCTGCCGCTGACCGAGCTTCGGCGCGGGATCGGGTACGTGATCCAGCAGGTCGGCCTCTTCCCGCACATGACGGTCGGCGACAACGTCGCCACGGTGCCGCGGCTCCTCCGCTGGTCGAAGCGGCGCACGAGCGAGCGCGTAATCGAGCTGCTCGAGCTCGTCGGCCTCGAGGCGGCCGACGCGAAGCGCTATCCGTCGCAGCTCTCGGGCGGCCAGCGACAGCGCGTCGGCCTCGCCCGTGCGCTCGCCGCCGACCCGCCGCTCCTCCTGATGGACGAGCCGTTCGGCGCCCTCGACCCGATCACCCGCCATCGCCTGCAGACCGAGCTGCGGCGGCTGCACCGTGACGTCGGGAAGACGGTGATCTTCGTCACCCACGACATCGACGAGGCGATCCAGATGGGTGACCGCATCGCAATCCTGCGCGAGGGCGGCGTGCTCGCGCAGTACGCGACGCCCGATGCCCTCCTCGCCGATCCCGTCGACGACTTCGTCGCGCAGTTCATCGGCGGCGACCGCGCGCTGCGGCGGCTCGCGCTGCGGACGCTCGACGAGTTGCCGCTGCGGCCCGGTGAGAGCGGGCCGCGCGTCGCGCCCGAGACGACCGTGCGAAACGCCGTCTCGCTGCTCCTCGAGCTGAAGGCCGACGCGCTCACGGTCGCGGACGGCGACCGCGTGCTCGGCAGCTTCCGCCTCGCCGACGCGTCGGAGCTCCTCTGATGGACGGCAACGGCCCCGTCATCCCCAACTTCGGCCAGGGCGACGCCTGCGTCACCGGCGACCACACGTTCTGCTGGGGCTGGGTGCGCGACCACTGGAGCGACACGCTCGGGCCGGCGCTCTGGCAGCACGTCGAGCTGACCGCAGTCGCCGTCGGGATCGGCTTCGCGATCGCGTTCCCGCTGGCGCTCCTCGCCCACCGCTTCCGGAAGCTCGAGCAGCCGCTCGGCGCATTCTCGGCGCTCCTCTACACGATCCCGAGCATCGCGCTCTTCCAGCTGCTCGTGCCGTTCACGGGCATCACCTGGACGACCGTCGAGATCGCGCTCGTCGCCTACACGCTCGTGATCCTGTTCCCGAACGTCGTCGCGGGCCTCCGCAGCGCCCCGCCCGACGTGGTCGAGGCAGCCGAGGGCATGGGGCTGACGCGGCTCCAGGTGCTGCTCAGGATCGAGCTCCCGCTTGCGCTGCCGGCGATCGTCGCGGGCCTGCGGATCGCGGTCGTCTCGACCATCTCGATCGGGACGATCGCGGCGTTCCTGCTCCCGAAGGGGCTCGGGTACCCGATCTTCGTCGCGCTCGGCAACCCGATCCCCTTCAAGACGGAGATCTACGCCGCAGGCGGGCTCGCCGTCGGCCTGGCGCTTCTCTGCGACGCGGGGCTCGTCGTGCTCAGGTGGGCGCTCGCGCCCTGGACGAGGCTGGCGCGGGCGTGATCGTCGCGGGAGCGTTCGGGGATGCCTTCCGGTTCATCGCGGACAACCCGGGGTTCCTCGCGACCAAGGCGCTCGATCAGGTCGAGCTGTCGGCGGCGGCCCTCGCGATCGCGCTGGCGCTGGCGCTGCCGCTCGGCATCGTGCTCGGGCACCTCCACCGCGGCTCGTCGATCGCGATCGGCTCGTCGATCGTCGGCCGGGCGCTCCCGAGCCTCGTCCTGATCGGGGTCTTCCTGACGTTCCTCGGCATCGGCTTCGTCAACAACATGGTCGCGCTCGCCGTCCTCGGCACCGGGCCGGTGCTGACGAACAGCTACGAGGCGGTCGACGGGGTCGAGCGCGACGTGGTCGAGGCTGCGCGCGGCATGGGCATGACGCACCTGCAGATCCTGCGCCGCGTCGAGCTGCCGCTCGCCCTGCCGCTCCTTTTCACGGGCATCCGCGTCGCCGCGGTCACGATCGTCGCGACCGCGCCCGTCGCCTCGGTCGCGGGCGGCGGCGGGCTCGGGGACATCATCGTCAACCAGGCGAGCTACCGCCTGAGCGGCGTGCTCGCGGCCTCGTTGTGCGTGATGGCCCTCTCCACCGCGGTCTTCGTCGGGCTCGCGGGCCTCCAGGCGGCCGTAACGCCCAGGGGCCTTCGGCGTACTACTGTGGCCAGAACTCCCCTGCGAAAGGAGCAGCTGTGATCCGCAAGCACACCCGGCGGGCGGCCAAGGCGGCGTTCGCCATCTCACTCGGGGTCGCGATCGTGATCGGGCTAGTGACGGCGGGGCTCGCCCGCCCCGCCCATGCGACGACGAAAGCCTCACCGACGATCGTAATCGGAACGAAGAACTTCGCCGAGGAGTTCATCCTCGGCCAGCTGTACAAGCAGGCGCTCGAAGCCAGGGGCTTCAAGGTCTCCTACAAGGAGAACATCGGCGCCACCGAGATCGTCCATCCGGCGCTGCGGAGCGGGAAGATCAACTTCTATCCGGAGTACACCGGCGTGGTCGTGCAGGTGATCTACAACCACGCCTCGTCGCCCAAGACGGCGGCGGCGACCTACCGCCTGGCGAAGGCGCTCGAGGCGAAGAAGGGGATCACCGCCATGAAGCCCACGCCGTTCAGCGACACCGACGCGCTCGCGGTCACGAACGCGACCGCGAAGAAGTACAGGCTGAAGACGGTCGGCGACCTGAAGAAGGTCGGCTCGTTCAAGCTCGGCGGCCCACCCACGTGCAAGACGCGCACGACCTGCTTCCTCGGCTACACGAAGCAGTACGGGATCACGAAGGCCTCCTTCTTCCCGCTCGGAATCGGGCTCTCGTACACGGCCCTCGACAGGGGCCAGGTGCTGGCGGCCGACGTCTTCACGACCGACCCGCCGCTCGCGAAGCCATCGAAGTACACGGTGCTCGCCGACCCGAAGCACGTGACCGGCTTCCAGAACGTGACGCCGCTCGTGAGGACCTCGGTGCTGAAGGCAGCGGGGCCGAAGTTCACGAAGACGGTGAACGCGGTGTCCGCGAAACTGACGACCCCGGCGATCGCGGCCATGAACAAGGCGTTCTACGTCGACAAGCAGTCGGCGAAGTCGATCGCCCAGAAGTTCCTGAAGGCGAACGGGCTCCTGTAGCCGGCGCGACGGGCGTGGCGCCTGCTACGGCAGGCGTCCGCCCGGCGCCTTCGCGGCGACCACAGCTTCGTCAACCGAGGCGAGGACGCCGCCGCGCAATCGTCGAGGTGGCGGCGCGGCCATCCTCAGGCGAGACAACGATCACGAGGTCTTCGCGCTCGTCGTACAGGTAGACGAGCACCAGCCAGGGCCACGGCCCGATCAGAAACCGAAGCTCGTCTGCAACTGCAAGCCGTCCGAGCTCGGGCCCGAGCCTCGGGAAGCGCTCGAGCGGCCGAAGCGAGTCCTTGACCCGCTCGCGCGTGTCGCCCGGCAGGCTGTGGCTCAGAATCAGTTGGTCCAGGGCTGCAACTGCGCTGTCCGCCCACCGAAGGCGCGCCACCCGCTCGCCGCTAGAGATCGTCGACCGAGACGGTTCGGCCCGCTCGTGCATCCGCGATGCCGGCTTCGATCCTGTCCCAGGCACCGGGAATCCGGTCGAGCAGTGCAGCGATCTGGCGGGCATCGGGATCGGCATCGTCGATCGCCTGCGCGAGCAAGGAGCTCGCGAGAGTCCCCTCCCGGACGTGGGTACGTGCAGCCATCCGCGCCAGCTTCTCGCCGTAGGAGGGTGCGAGCGTCACGTTCAGACGGATGCTGTCATCGGCCACCCAGCAAACCTAGCACGAATCCGCACGGCGCGTGTAGTGCGCCCAGTCGAACTACGGCAGCCGCCCGCCCATCGCCTTCGCGGCGCCGAGCGAGGCGAGCAGGAGCAGCGCCGAGGCGCCCGCGAACCACGAGGTGACCTCGCGGTGCACCGGCCGGCGGGCGATGCTCGCGCCGAGCTGCTTGTAGATCGTCGCCACCTTCTCGGCCGACTTGGCGCGGAACGTCTCCCCGTCGGTGTCGCGCGCGATCGCGGCGAGCGTGACCGGGTCGGGGCGGACGACGAACCGGCCGGAGCCGCCGAAGAGGCCGCCGAACGGCCCGCCGTTCAGGACGCCGGGGCCGAGCGTGCCATGGTTCGTCCCGAGCGCGACCGTGAAGACGCGGATGCCCGCGCGCTTCGCCCGGTCGGCGCCCTGCAGCGGCGTGAGGGTGCCGCGTGTCTGCGCCCCGTCGGAGAGCAGGATGATCGCGCCGGGGATCTTCCCCTGCTTGTTCCGCTTCGCGTCGCCGAGCGCGCCGCGCACGACCTGCACGGCGACGCCGAGCCCGTCGCCGATCGCGGTGCCGCCCTCGGGCACGAGCAGGTCGATCCCCTCCTGCAGGAGCGCGCGGTCGGTGGTGGGCGGCACGAGCACGTCGGGGCCGCTCGAGAACGAGATCAGGCCGACGCGCACCTTCGTCGGCAGCTTCGACGCGAAGAGCGACATCGCGTGCGCGGCGGCGAGCAGGCGCGTGGGCTTCACGTCGCTCGCGCGCATCGAGCCGGAGACGTCGACGAGGAGGACGACGGTCGCGCGGTCCGCCGTCTCGCTGACCGTCGCCTGCGGCCGCGCGACGGCGGCCGCCGCGGTCGCGAGCGCGAGCAGGAAGAGGGCGAGCGGGACGAGTGCGCGCCAGCGGCGCTGCTTGCTCGCGACCGCGGCGAGCAGATCGAGGTTCGTGAAGGCGACGGCGTACCGCGACCGCCGGCGCTCGAGCCACCACCAGAGCGCCGCCGCGAGCGGGACGACGAGCAGCACCGGCAGGAGGAGCGGCCAGGCGAAACTCAAGGGGCACACTCCGCGCCGCCCTGCACGATCGCGTGCGCGTCGGGCGAGAGGGCGTCGGTCGACGATGCCGTCACGACGACGCGCTTCCCGACGACGTGGTGGCCCGCGTGAACGAGGCCGACGTGCACGAGGCTCGGCGGCTTCGCCGTCCGGAATGCGACCGCGTGCCAGGAGCCGACGAGCTTCTCGGTGCGCAGGCAGCCGATGCGCGCGAACTTCACGTCGCCGGGGCCGACGACGACGATGCGCGACCGGAACTCGAGCGGGGAGCCCACCGGCACGACCCGCGCCGAGACGGTCGAGCGGCCGCCTCCGCCCTGCGTCGGGATGCACCCGAGCAGCGGCTGGAACGCCTGCGTGCGCTTCGACGTCGAGACGGCGCGGAAGAAGGCGTAGCGGGTGGTCGTCTGGCCCGGCTGCACGGGGGCGCCGAGGCGCCCCTCGAAGGAGACGTGCACCTCGCGCGAGGTCGCCTGCGCGTCGAGCCCCCCGACGACGCTCTGCCCCTTCGGGCACGTGAGCAGGTACTCGGCCTGACCGCGGGCGGGAACGACGACCCACGGCCCGGGCACGCGGATGCACTGCTGGATGCCGTGGCACTCGTTGGTCGCGCGGGCGGCGCCGGCCGTGGCCGCGACGACGGCGAGCGCCACGACGAAGGCAAGGGCGAACGGCTTCACGGCATCCTCCTGAACCAGACTCCCGACAGGATGCCGCCCGCGAGCATGAACGCAAGCCCGCCGGCCGCCGCGGCCGCGCTGACCTCGACGGTCTTCTTCCGCTGGCCCGTGCGCGAGCCGAGCTCGTCGTAGGTGCCGGCGACGTCGACGGCGGCGGGCCCGGAGGTGAAGTGGCCGAGCGCGGCGCGCGAGATCGCCTGCAGCACCTGCGGCTGCGCCGGCACCTGGATCCGCTCGGTGTAGCCGCCCTGCAGCTTCTGCTGCACGATCCCGTCGGGCGTGCCGACGAGGATGCTCGAGACGGGGATGCGCGCCTGCAGCGCCCGCTGCGCCGCCTGCTGCGGCGTGAACCCGCCGGCCGTCTGGCCGCCGTCGGAGATGACGACCACGACTGCCGGCGGGCGCTTTCGCCGGGACGTCCCCGGCACCTTCGCGCCGAGCCGGACGCCGCGCACGATCGCGTCGGCGAGCGCGGTCCCCTGGGGGCCGGTGTGCGCGCGGGCGAGCGCGGCGCGGACGGCGGCGAAGTCGTGCGTCGGGGCGGCCGCGACGGCGACGTGGTCGGAGAAGGTGACGAGCGCGAGCCGGTAGCCCTTCGGCGCCTTGTCGATGAACCGTCGCGCGATCCGTTTCGCGGCGGCGAACCGCGTCGGCCGCGCGTCGTTTGCGGCCATCGAGCCGGAGACGTCGAGCACGAGCACAAGCGTCGCCTCCTGCGAACGCACGTGGAACGACGCCTTCGGCCGCGCGAAGCCGACGACGAGGAGCGCGAGCCCGACGAGGAGGAGCGCCGTCGGCAGGTGGCGCCGCAGGCTCGACGGGCGCGTCGTCATGTTCGGGAGCAGGGATGCGGGCGCCCACGCGGTCGCACGGCGGCGGCGCTGCCGCTCGAGCAGGTAGAGCCCGGCGATCCCGGCCGGGACCGCGATCAGGAAGACGAGGAGGAGCGGCGAGCCGAAGCTCATGCTGCTCGCTCCCGTCGCCGGAGGAAGGCGGCAAGCGGCCGCAACCAGTCGCCCTCGGTCGAGAGCGCGACGTGACGCACGCCGGCCGAGGCGAGCGCGGCGACGAGCGCCTTCCGCTCGGTCGTGGCGGCCGCCGCGAAGCGCTCGCGCAGCGACCGGTCGCTCGTGTCGACGCGCAGCTGCCGGCCGGTCTCCGGGTCGACGAGGCGCAGCTCGGCGACGTCGGCGAGCTCCTGCTCGCGCGGGTCGCGCACCTCGACCGCGAGCACCGTGTGCCGCCCCGCCAGGCGGAGGAGCGGCGCCCGCCAGTCGGGCGGCCCGCGGAAGTCGGAGACGAGCACGACGAGCGCGCGCTGACGGACGACCCGGTCGGCCAGCTCGAGCGCGTCCCGCAGGCTGCCGCTGCCGCCGGAAGGAAGGCCGCGCAGGAGCTGGAGCGTGTCGAGCAGCGCGCGCCGTCCCTGCCGCGGCGGCTCGACGGTCGACTCGCGCCCGAAGGCGATCGTGCCGAGCCGGTTGCCGCGGCGTGTCGCCGCGTAGCCGATCGCGATCGCGACGCCCTCGGCGACGTCCGCCTTGCGGCGCTCGCCGGTGCCGAACGCCATTGACGCCGACGCGTCGAGCACGAGCCAGGTGACGAGCACGCGCTCGGCGAGCTCGACGCGCACGTGCGGCTCGCCGGTGCGCGCGGTGACGTTCCACTCGATGCGGCGGACGTCGTCGCCCGGCTCGTACAGCCGCACCTGCCAGAGCTCGCTGCCGAGCCCGGCGAACGCCGAGCGGTAGTCGCCGGCGAGCAGCCCGTCGACGCGCCGCCCGACGCTCAGCTCGAGCGCGCGCAGCGACGAGGCCGAGAGCGGCCCCGGCCCGGGCTGCTCCGGCGTCCGGATCGGTGCTAGCGGGTCGGTCGCGGTCGAGGTCATGCCACCTCGGCGCGGCCGAGGTCGATCTGCGGCAGCGGCACTGCTGCGAGGACGCGGTCGAGGAGCGAGTCGGGCGACACCTCCTCGGCGAGCGCGCGGTACGAGAGGACGAGCCGGTGCCGGAAGGCGTCCCGGACGAGCGCGTCCATGTCGCCCGGCACGACGTAGTCGCGGCCGCGGATCAGCGCGAGCGCGCGCGCCGCGGCGACGAGGCTGATCGGCCCGCGCGGGCTGGCGCCGAAGGCGACGTAGTCGGAGAGACCGTCGATGCCCCGGTCGGCGGGCTTGCGCGTCGCCGTCGCGATGTCCACGGCCCAGCTGATCAGCGCCGGGTCGACGTAGACGGCGGCCGCCTGCCGCTGCAGCTCCTTCAGGTCCTCGAGCGTCAGCACCCGCTCGAGCTCGGGCGGCGCCTCGAGCGACCGGGCGACGACGGTCAGCTCCTCGTCGTGCGCGGGGTAGTCGACGAGCACCTTGAGCATGAAGCGGTCGACCTGCGCCTCGGGCAGCGGGTAGGTGCCCTCGGACTCGATCGGGTTCTGCGTCGCGAGCACGAGGAACGGCGCCGGCACCGGGTAGGTCTGGTGGCCGATCGTCACCTGGCGCTCCTGCATCACCTCGAGCAGTGCCGACTGCACCTTCGCCGGCGCGCGGTTGATCTCGTCCGCGAGCAGGAAGTTGCAGAACACCGGCCCGAGCTCCGTCTCGAAGTCGGTCCGGTCGGGCCGGTACACCCGCGTGCCGACGAGGTCGGACGGGACGAGGTCCGGCGTGAACTGCACCCGCTGGAACGAGCCGCCGAGCACGGCGGCGGTCGTCTTGATCGTGAGCGTCTTCGCGAGCCCGGGCACGCCCTCGATCAGGACGTGGCCCCCCGCGAGGAGGCTGACGAGCACCCGCTCCAGCATCTCCTCCTGGCCGGCGATGACCCGACGGATCTCGAACAGCGCCTGTTCGAGCTTTGCTCCTGCCACTGGATCCTCCTCGCTCGGTTCCGTCCTTCCGCAAAAGAATGACGTCTAGACCTAAGAACTTGTCGTTAAGTCGAGCGCGCGGCGCCAGGCCTCCCGCAGCCCTGCCACCTCGTCGGCCGACATCGTCGGCTCGTATACCGCGCCGACGTGCACGCCGGTTTCCCGCCCGGCGGCGAGGGCGGCGGCGCCGAGGGCCGTCGTCTCGCGCTCGGCGGCCACCTCGACGGGGATCCCGAGCAGGTCCGCCTGGAGCTGCATCAGAAAGCTGTTGGCGGTCGCGCCGCCGTCTGCGCGCAGGACGGTCGGCGGCTCGGGCAGCGCGTCGAGGACGTCCGCGACCTGCTGCGCGATCGCCTCGAGCGCGGCCCGGACGAGGTGCGCGCGGCTCGTGCCGCGCGTCAGCCCGGTGACGAGCCCGCGCGCGTCCGGGTCCCACCAGGGGCTGCCGAGCCCCGTCAGCGCCGGCACGAACTGGACGCCGCCGGTGTCGGGGACGCTGCGGGCGAGGGCCTCGGTGTCGGCGGCTGAGTCGATCAGGCCGAGCCCGTCCCGGAGCCACTGCACCGCGGCGCCCGAGACGAGGACGGCTCCCTCGAGCGCGTAGCCGTCGGCGGCGGCCGTCTTCAGCAGCCCGGGCGGCGGCGGGCCGGCGTCGTCGCCCGTGTGGACGAGGACGAAGCTGCCGGTGCCGTAGGTCGCCTTCCCCTCGCCGGGCAGGTGGCAGCCGTGGCCGTAGAGCGCGGCCTGCTGGTCGCCGGCGATCCCGCGGATCCGGACGGTGCGGCCGTTCAGCTCGCCCTCCCCCACATCGGCCGCCGACGGAACGATCTCCGGCAGCAGCGCGTGCGGCACGCCGAAGAGCTCGAGCAGCTCGTCGTCCCAGTCGAGCGTCTCGAGGTTCACGAGCATCGTCCGCGAGGCGTTCGTCACGTCGACGACGTGCCGCTCTCCGCCGGTCAGCTTCCAGACAAGCCAGCTGTCGACCGTGCCGAAGGCGAGGCCGTCGCGGGCCCCGTGCTCCCGCAGCAGCCATTCGAGCTTCGTCGCCGAGAAGTACGGGTCGGGCACGAGCCCGGTCTTCGCCCTGATCAGGTCGGTGTCGAGCTCGCGGCACCGTTCGGCGGTGCGTCGGTCCTGCCACACGATCGCGGGCGCGACCGGCTCGCCGGTTCGCCGGTCCCAGAGGACGGTCGTCTCGCGCTGGTTCGTGATCGCGACCGTGTCGGGCTCGCCGCCTGCCTCGCGTGCGGCTTCCTCGACCGTCCGCCAGATCTCGTGCGGGTCGTGCTCCACCCAGCCGGGGCGCGGAAAGCGCTGCTGAAGCTCCCGGTAGCCGCGACCGAGCACGTTCAGGTCGTCGTCGAGCGCGAGGCACGTGGTGCCGGTCGTGCCCTGGTCGACGGCGAGTACGCCCATTCGTGCGTCTCGTGCGTTATCCGGCGAGTGGATCGCCGTCCGTGGCAAGGACGCAGGGAGCCCCGATAGTGGTGACTATCGGGGCGACCGAGGACGCCGTCCACGGGCGGCGAGACGCCGCCGGGAACGCACGAAGACGTGCGAATGGGCGTACGCGGATCACGCGTGGCGGTCGATGAACTCGAGCGTGCGCCGCCAGGCGTCGTCAGAGGCGTCCCGGAACTCCTCCTGCTTGCGGTCGAAGAAGCTGTGCGGTGCGCCGTCGTAGGTGACGACGTCGTGGTCGACTCCCGCCGTTTCGAGCGCCTCGTCGAACGCGGCGTTGATCTCGGCGGTGATGTTCTGGTCGGCGCCCGCCTGGAGGGCGAGGATCGGACACTCGATCTGGCGCACGAACCCGAGCGCGACGAGCGGCTGCGGGTTGCCGTAGAAGCCGACAGCCCCGGCGAGGCCGTGGTGCGACGCCGCCGCGAGCCACGACGTGCGGCCGCCGAAGCAGAAGCCGACACTGAAGATCGACGTCGCCCCGCGCTCACGCAGCGCGGCGACGCCGGCGGCGATGTCGGCGTTGAGCCCGTCGGGTGTCGTCTTCTGCAC
>JAICYG010000097.1 GCA_025934335.1 Thermoleophilia bacterium
AGCCGCCGCACCACCTCGCCGATGCGGAGGAGCCGCTCGCGCTGCTGCCGGGCCGTCGTCGTCATGCGATGAACGTCATCCGGTACTTGCCGACCTGCAGCTCGTCCCCCTCGTGGAGCGGCTGGCGGTCGATCCGCTTCCGGTTCACGAACGTGCCGTTCAGCGACCCCTGGTCCTCGACCACGAACTCGCCGTTCTCCTCCACGAGCACGGCATGGTTGCGCGAGACGGTCACATCGTCGAGGAAGATGTCGCAGTCCGGCGAGCGGCCGATCCGCGTGCGCTCCCCGGCCGGGCGGAAGCTCTCCCCCGCCCTGCCGCCGCCGGCGCGCACGACGAGCGCCGGCCCTTCGAGACCCAGGTCGTGCTCGCCCGAGAGCTCGGCGACGTCCTCCGGCTTCAGCGTCTGCGTCGTCTCCGGCGATCCTGCCTCGCCCTTCTGCAGGAGCGCGCCGCACCGCGAGCAGTAATTCGCCGCCTCCGGGTTCTGGAACCCGCACTCGCTGCAGTAGACCGCCGTCATGAAGGCGGCGAGCCCTTGCCGGTCAGGATCGCCGTCAGGCGGTCGATGTCGACCTGCTCGAGGACGCTCTGGCCGCCCGAGCGCTGCAGCCGGGCGACGAGCTCGGCCCGCAGGATGTCGATCTTTCCGTGCAGCAGGCGGCGCTGGTAGCTGACCTCCCGCTCCTGCGCTTCGAGGTCGTCGATCAGGTTCTTCAGCTCGCCGTCGGAGAGCGAGCCGAGATCGGGGAGCGGTTCCACGGTGCCGCCTTTCGTGGTCGGTGGAGAGAGGGCGTCAGTTGATTCCAGCAGAGGTCGCCCGAACCGTCAACCTCAACTTCAGGGTTCCTGACCAGTTCAGCGGGCGGCGCCGATCTCCTCTTTCTCGATCAGGTCGGTGACGAGCGTTCGCAGCTCCGTCTCGAGCGCCTCGGAGTCCGCCGGCGTCTCGCCCTCCGCATACAGGTGGATCGTCGGCTCGTCGCCGTCCGGCAGCACCTGCACCCAGCCGCGGTCGTCGAAGATCTTGATCCCGTCGGTCACGTCGACGTCGGTGTCGGCGTAGCGCTCGTTCAGGACGCGCATGACCGTACCCTTGAGCGCCCACGGGCACTGCACCTGCCGGTGGATGAGCGTCGGCCGCGGCAGCGCGGCGACGAGCTGCGAGAGCGACTCGTCGACCGGCGCGAGCAGCTCGAGCAGCTTGCAGAGCGAGGCGATCGCGTCGTACGCGGGCAGGAAGCCCGGGAAGACGAAGCCGCCGCCCGGTGCGCCCGCGAAGACCACTCCCTCCTCCGCCGCCGCCCGCGTCAGCTCCGGGAGCGAGGCAGGCGTGCGCACGACCTCGAACCGCTCGCCGACGACTTCCTCGACCTGGCTCGTGGCGGTGATCGGCACCACCACCTTGCCGACGGCGTCGCCGCGGCCGAGCAGCTCCAGGTAGAGCAGGAGCGCCTGGTCGGGGCGCACCTCGCGGCCGCGCTCGTCGACCAGGTACACCCGCTCCGCCGAGCGGTCGAAGACAGCGCCGAAATCCGCGCTGACGGCGGCAACGAGCCGCTGCGCCTGGTCCATCGTCTCGGACAGGCGGCCCGGGGTCGAGCCGGAGTCGGACTCGAACTCGTGGGCGGTGACGGCCTCGACCCCGAGCGGCCCGAGCACGAGCGGCAGCACGAAGCTGCCGGCCGAGTAGCCGTAGTCGATCACGATCCGGAAGCCGCGCAGGCGGATTGCGTCCGTGTCCAGGTCGGCGATCAGGTCGCTCGCGTAGCTCTCGCGCGCGCGGGCCGGATACGCAATCGAGCCGACGTCGCCGAACGGGACGCGGCGGAGCTCCTGGCGCGTGAAGTGCTTCTCGACCTCCCTCTGCATCGCGGCCGACATCGCGACGCCCGGCCGCTCGAACAGGCGGATCTGCACCGCCTCCGGGTCGGTCGTCGAAGCGCCGACGTGGAACGCCAGGTCGTAGCCCTGAGTCTTCAGGAGGTGCTTCCCGACCGGGGCCGGCAGCGTGCGCAGGTCGGCCACGTTCACGCCCGTCGAGTGCAGCCCGGAGATGAGGGCGCGCTTGATCATGCGGTACGGCGGCGCCGACTCGCGGCTCGCGACCACGCGGGCGCCGCGCTTCAGCGCCGTGCCGAGCGCCGCGCCGAAGCGCAGGGCGATCTCGGGCGTCAGGTCGACGTTGACGAGCCCGACCACCCCTTCCTGGGCGAAGACCCGGGTCGTGCCGCGCGACTCCCAGATCAGGCTCTCGTGGATCTGCGCCCCGTACTCGACCTCCTTGTACGGGTAGATGCGCACTCCCGGGTACACGACCGACTGGTCGCCGATCGTCACCTGGTCGCCGATCGCGACGCCCTCGTGGATGCGTGCGTGCGGCCGGATGTCGCAGTTGCGCCCGACAATTGCCCCCTCGACGACTGCGCTGCGGCCGACGTAGCAGGAGGCGTCGAGCACCGACCGCGAGATGCGGCCGCGCTCGCGCAGCGTCGTGCCGGCGCCAAGCACGGTGTACGGCCCGACCGACGCCTCGGGCGAGACGCGCGCGTAGTTTCCGATGAACGCGGGCCCCTCGACCCCCTCCACGTCGTCGATCTCGACACCCTCGCCGATCCACACGTCGCCGCGGATCTTCAGCCCGGTGATGTTCAGGCGCACCTTCTCGTCGAGCGCGTCGAAGTTCGCCTGCCGGTACTGGTCGAGGTTCCCGATGTCCTGCCAGTAGCCGTCGCACACGTAGCCGTAGATCGGCCGGCCCATCTCGAGGAGCAGCGGGAAGAGCTCCTTCGAGAAGTCGTAGGGCCTGTCGGTCGGGACGTGCTTCAGCACCTCCGGCTCGAGCACGTAGATGCCGGTGTTGATCGTGTCGGAGAACACCTGCCCCCACGACGGCTTCTCCAGGAAGCGCTCCACCTTGCCGTCCTCGTCGGTGACGACGATCCCGAACTCGAGCGGGTTCTCGACGGACTTGAGGCCGATCGTGACGGCCGCGCCCTTCTCCTTGTGGAAGTCGACGATCGGCTTCAGGTCGATGTCGCAGAGGGCATCTCCGGAGATGACGAGGAACGTCTCGTCGAGCGCGTCGGACGCGAGGCGCACCGAGCCGGCGGTGCCGAGCGGCGACTCCTCGACCGAGTACTGGATGGCAAGCCCGAAGTTCGTGCCGTCGCCAAAGTAGGAGCGGATCGCCTGTGGCAGGAACGCCACCGTGATCACCACGTCCTCGAACCCGTCGCTGCGCAGGAGCTCGAGGATGTGCTCCATGCACGGCTTGCCGACGATCGGCACCATCGGCTTCGGCTGGTTCGAGGTCAGCGGCCGCAGGCGCGTCCCCTCCCCACCCGCCATCACGACCGCCTTCACGCGAACGCCTCTCGCTTCGCCTTGACCGCGTACTCGACGAGCGCGGCGATCGCGAGCGCAAGGCCGATCCAGAAGATCCAGAGCGGCCAGCTCGCGCCGTCGTGCGTGACCATCACGAACGCGATCGCCGCGTAAAGCAGCCAGGTCGCCGCCTTGCCGAGGAGGTTCACCTGGAACTCGTAGCCGCGACCCATCACGATCGGGGTGCCCGCGAGCGCGACGACATCGCGGAGCGGGATCACGAGCGCGAGCCACGGCAGCCGTCCGGCATGGATGAGCAGGATGACGGCGGCGTCGATCATCAGGCGGTCCGCGAGGGGATCCGCGATCTTCCCGAACTTCGACTCGACGTGCCACCGCCTGGCGAGGTAGCCGTCGACCTGATCGGTGATCCCCGCGACGCCGAAGACGATCGCGGCCGGCCACGACCTTCCCTCGTCGGCGGTCGTGATCAGCCAGACGTAGAACGGGATCAGGCCGAACCGGGCGATCGTGAGTGCGTTCGGGATCCGGCTCCGCACCCTGACAGGATACGGCGATGCGGATCCCGGGCTTCGTGAACGCGCACTGCCACGCCTTTCAGCGCGCTCTACGCGGTCGCGAGGCGGGCGCTGACTTCTGGGCCTGGCGCGACGGGATGATCGCCCTCGCCGGGTCGTTGACGGTCGAGGAGATCCGACGGGAGTACGTCCAGGTGTACCGGGAGCTGCTCACGAACGGGTACACGGCGGTGGGCGAGTTCCACTACCTGGGCCTGGACGAGGCGCGGGCGGCCGCCGAGGCGGCCGCCGAGGCCGGCATCACGTTCGTCCTCCTGCACGCCTGCTACCTGCGCGGCGGGATGCCCCGCTTCCGTCAGGAGTCCGTCGCCGAGTACCTGCGCCAGGTCGAGATGCTGCGCGGCGAGGGCATCCGGGTCGGCCTCGCCCCCCACTCCGTCCGCGCCTGCCCGCCCGAGGCGCTGCGCGAGGTAGGCGCGTACGCGGAGGAGCACGGGCTGCCGCTCCACGTGCACGCCGACGAGCAGCCGCGGGAGATCGGGGAGTGCCTCGCAGAGACCGGCCTCCGCCCGATCGAGCTGCTCGACCGCGAGGGATGCCTGGGGCCGCGAACGACGGTCGTTCACGCCACGCACGCAGACGGCCGCGAGCTCGACCTGCTCGCGGCGGCCGGCGCCCGCATCTGCGTGTGCCCGACGACCGAGGCGAACCTCGGCGACGGGTTCCTGCCCGTCGCGCGGGTCTGCCACCGCTCGATCGGCATGTGCATCGGCAGCGACTCGAATGTTCGCATCGACCCGCTCGAGGAGCTGCGGGAGCTCGAGGGCATCGCGCGCCGCCAGACGGGCACGCGAGGGGTGATATCGGTCGACTCGCTCCTCTGCTTCGGGAGCGACGAGGGCGCCGCCGCGCTCGGGATCGACGAGTGGCCGGAGGTCGACGTCGACCTCACGCACCCGCAGCTGCGCGGTGTCGACGAGGCGTCGGTCTACGACGCTCTCGTCTTCAGCTGCAGCAGCGACGTCTTCCGGAAGATGTCAGCCCAGTAGCGCGTGCGGCTCAGGTACGCGAACTCGGCCGCCGCACCGTGCAGCCCCCACGCGCCCTCGTACGAGAGGTACCGGTAGCTCGCGCGGCGCCGCGGCACGGCCGGCTCGATCTGCGTCCCCTCGTGCCACTCGTTGTACGACGTGATCGTGACGCGGTCCGCACCCGCGGCGATCGCGAGCCGCCACATCGAGTCGTACGTGCGGCCGTCCCGGCGCAGCTTGACGACGGGGTCGCCGCTCCCCCGCCGGGCGTCGTAGCCGGGTCCCACGGACGGCGCGCAGAGGAGGTGCATCCGGTGCGCCTCGCTGCACAGTCGGTGGAACATGTTGCCGCCGTAGGTGACGATGTCGTACGTGTAGATGCCGTCGAACCCTCCTGCGGCGGCGGCTCCGGCGAGCGGCGTCTGCGCGTACACGGTCACACCGGGGTACATATGCAGGGCGTCGTGCGCGGCGGCCCACTGGGCTACCGGCAGGTCGAGTGCACGGTAGACGTAGAAGGTCTTGATCCCGTACGTGCTCACGAGGTATCCGACGTCGGCGACGACGGAGTCGACGGTACGGTCGGGGTACGGCTCGAGATGCGCTGCGACGGCGATCCCCCGCGAACGGGCGGCGGCCACGACCATCGGCATGCGCTGATCCTCCGGGGAGCCGCGTCCCCACCACGAGACCGCGATCTCGTCGATGCCGGCGCTGCGAATCTCGTCCATCTGCGCGCGCACGACGAGGCGGTCGGAGGACGAGTACAGCCCGCTCGCGGGGTAGTACGACGACGCGATGTCGTTCGGCGGCGAGTGCCCGTCCTGCGACCAGTGCTGGTACGCGCCGTCGAGCGAGGACGTGCCGTACCACGGGTAGTAGAACGCGGAGACGCGGTTTCCCGCCGGCGCGGGCGCAGGCACGACGAGCGCAACCAGAAGGCCGAGGAGGAGTCGCCGCATGACAGGGGGTCGCCTGCAGCATCATCTACTACCCACGGTGGACGGACAATGGGCCGGGCGGCCCAGTGTCCGCTACACGCCGAGCGCCGGCGTCGCGGGCGCGGGGTTGCCGCGCTCGGTCTCGTCGTCGTGCGGCGGCTGGAGCCGCTCGGCGAGCTCGTTCGTCTCCTGCGTCTGCTCGCGCCATTCGCGGTCGCCCTCGACGGGCGGCAGGTCCTCGTCGGTCATGTGCTGACCGTGCCCCGGCCGCGCGACGGGTAACCACGTGAGCCCGCGTCCCTCGTGCGGGGGAACCTGCAACCCGAATCACTCGAACGAGGGTCACGCACTCGGCCCTCGCCGCCGTAGCCCCTGATCAAGTGAACAGTCGGCGTTGCGGCCGCCGGGGGAGCCAAAAGGAGAACTCGCGCCATGACCGCAACCAGCTTCGACGTCCCGATGTTCCACCGCCGTTCCGACGTTGTGACCACGCTCCTCGCGTCGCTCGAGCAGCGCGAGGCCGCGGTCGCAGAGCGTGAGGCCGCGATCGCCCGCCGCGAGCGCGCGATCGAGTACGAGGAGCGCTTCCACGAGCTGCGCGGCTTCTCGGCCGGCGGCGCGGAAGCGACGGAGAACGCGACCCGGCGCATCGAGCCGCCGGCGCGCTATCGCTTCCACACCACGTTCGGGCTCCGCGAGCTCGAGTGGTGGACGAAGCAGCTCGGGTACGTCCCCGCCCTCACCTGAGCCCTCACGCCGTCCCGCGAACGCCCGTCAGCGCGACGTCGTCGTCGTCGTCGACTCCTGCGTCGTCGTAGCCGTCGTCGTCGTCGGCTCGGTGTACGAGTACGACGGCTGCGTGTAGGAGTAGGTGCGGGGCTGCGCGATCTCGGGCGTGACGAAGTCCTGGACGGGCGTGTGTGCGAGCGCGCCCTCCATGAAGTCGTGCCAGATCGACGCGGGGATGGTGCCGCCGTAGACGGGCGCGTAGCCTTCGACGTAGTTCATCGGGATCTCGCGGTGCGGGTACCCGACCCACACGCACGTCGCGAGCTGCGGGACGTAGCCGCAGAACCACGCGTCGACGTACTTCTCGGCGGTGCCGGTCTTGCCGGCGATCGGCCGCCCGATCGCGGCGCCGGTGCCGGTGCCCTTCTGCGTGACCGCCTCGAGCGCGTACGTGACCTCGTCCGCGATCTGACGTGAGACGGCGACGCGCGGCTTCGAGACCGGGTAGGGGACCGTCTCGCCGCTCGCCGTCCGCACCGACTCGACCGGCTGGGGGTCGTGGCGCACGCCGTGGTTCGCGAGCGTCGCGTATGCGCTCGTCATCTCGAGCGGGCTCACCGCCTGCGTGCCGAGCGTGATCGAGCAGTACGCCTTCAGGTCGGACTGGATGCCGAGGCGGTGCGCCATCCGGACGACCGCCGGCGGGCCGACCTGGCTGACGAGCTGCGCGAAGATCGTGTTGACGGAGTTGGCGGTCGCGTCGATCAGGTTCATCGTTCCCTCCGCCTCGTCCGCGTTGTTGTGGACGTCCCAGGGGGCGTCATAGGCGCCCCGGCACGCGGGGTCGTCGATCGTCAGCTCGGACGGGCCGCTGAAGTAGCTGTAGAGCGACGTGCCGTGCTCGAGCGCCGCTGCGAGCGTGAACGGCTTGAACGCGCTCCCGGCCTGACGGTGGCCCTGCGAGGCGAGGTTGAACTGCAGCCGCTCGCGGCTCGGCACCCACACCGCCATCGCGCGGAGCTTGCCGTTGCGCGGATCGATGGCGACGAGTGCGCTCGCCGGATCCTGCCGTCCGGGCAGGTGCTGCGCGATCGTGCGCTGCGCGAGCGCCTGCAGCTTCGGGTCGATCGTCGTGCGTACGCGAAGCCCGCCGCTCTCGACGAGCTGCTGGCCGTACTGCTGCACGAGCGCCTGGTCGACGTAGCCGAAGAAGTAGGGCTCGTGGATCGTCTTGTACAGCGTCCCCGGCTTCAGGCCGAGCGGCCGCGTGCGGGCGTACCGCCAGGCAGCGGGCTTCAACGTGCTCGTGGCGAGCATCGCATCGAGCACCTCGTTACGGCGGCGAAGCGCAGCATCGGCGTCGCGCAGCGGGTCGTAGAGCGTCGGCGCCTGCGGCAGCCCTGCGATCATCGCGGCCTCCGCGACAGTCAGCTGCGATGCACGCTTGGAGAAGTACGTCTGTGCCGCGGCGCCGACCCCGTACGCCTGGTTGCCGTAGTAGACGACGTTCAGGTACCGGTCGAGAATGTCGCGCTTCGAGAGCTTGTCAGCCAGCTTCATTGCGAGGCACGCCTCCGTGATCTTCCGGCCGAGCGTCTGCGAGGGCTTGCCGATGTAGAGGTTGCGCGCGAGTTGCTGCGTCAGCGTCGACGCCCCCTGCTCCGCCCGGCCGCTCTCGATGTCTTTCAGCGCCGCCCGGGCGATGCCGGTGTAGTCGAGGGCGCCGTGCCGCCAGAAGCGGCGATCCTCGATCGCCACCGTCGCCTTCGCGAGCCACGGCGAGATCTGGGCCAGCGTCAGCTGCTGTCGGTTCCGCTTCGCCGGGATCGTCCCGAGCAGCGAGTTGTCGCGCGCAGCGACGAACGAGTTCGTGCCGAGCTTCACCGCCTTCAGCGAGGAGAGGTCGCACTGCGACCGGATGATCGTCGGCGCGACGGCGGCACCCACGATCGCGACGCCGCCGAGCGCGAGCAGGATGACGAAGACGAACGTCAGCCCGCCCCACACCTTGCGCCGGCCACCGCGGCTTCCGCCTGACCGCCGCCGCTTCCGGCGGCGGCGCGCGGCGGCTGCGACGAGGTCGGCGTCGTGGTCCCGGCGCGGCGGCGGCACGCGTCAATGGTGCCCGTCGCGCAGATGTCGAACCGTCTGCCGGCCCTCTCCTGACTGCAGCTCCCAGGCCGCGATGACCGCGTCTTCGATCGCGTCTCCGTTGCCGTTCTCGAGGTCGGCTACGACCATCATGTGCTTCTCGAAGCGTGGCGTGACCGAGAACGTTCCGGGGAACGACCGGAGCAGGAGGTCCCGGAGGTCGAACGCCATCCGGATCACGATGTGGCCGGCGTCGAGTTGGCGCGCGACCAGGCGCCCGCGGTACCGCCAGTCGAGCAGTCCGTCGCGCCGGCGCTCTATGACGCCCTCCAGCTGGGCCGTCAGGCGGCTCACGTCGTCCAGCGTCATCTCTGCGTGACGAGGCCGGTCAGCGGAGCTCGTCGATCCCGCGGGCGTCTTCCGGCTACCACCCGTAGGCGGCGTGGTAGCTCCAGCAGTCCGGCCGGCTGCCGTCGAGACCCGCGCGTCCCTCCTGCAACCAGCGCTATTCCGGCTGCCGCGTTCACCGCGAGTGCGTCCTCGGCAGGCAATTCGTAGGTCGGGGCGCCGAGATTTGAACTCGGGACCTCTAGTCCCCCAGACTAGCGCGCTAACCAGGCTGCGCCACGCCCCGCGACCGGCACACCGTACCAACGGCCCTCTTCCCGTGTCCCGGGGCAGTTCACGCAGCGACCGGGCCGGCGCGGCAGCGGAGGGTTGCACCGCGTGCGATCTCGCCGATCGCCTCGACGGCGAGGTCGAGGTCCAGCCGTTCGCCGAGCCCGGACGCGCGGGTCCCGGCGTCGATCACGAACTCCCGGTTCCGCTCGAGAAGATCGGCGGGATCAGCGCTTCGACCTCGACGCCTGCCATGCCGGTCGCGGTTACGCGGAACCGCACTGGTTCCAGACCGGCGGGCCCGGCGGTCCGGGCGCCGTGCCGTTACGGTTGGGGCGCACGGTGACGGGCCGACCGACGACGTAGAGGGACGAGTGGACGACGAGAGAACGACCGCGGCCGACGTGGAGCGCGAGCGGCGCCGGCTGGAGCGCGTGCGCCGGCGGGAGCGCGCCGCCCGGCGCAGGGTGAGGCGCGCGCGCCTGCTGCCGCTCACCGCTGCCGCCGTGGCCGTCGCCGCCGCG
>JAICYG010000010.1 GCA_025934335.1 Thermoleophilia bacterium
GAGTCGATGGATCTCCCGCTCGGCGTCGTGCTCGGCACGTTCGGCGTCGAGCGCTCGCGCTTCACCTGGCGTGGCCAGGCGGCGCACGCGGGCTCGACGCCGATGGACAAGCGCCGCGACGCGCTCGCCGGCGCGGCGAAGCTCGCGCTCTACATCCGCGAGATCGCGGCGGAGGTCGGCGGCGGTGCCGTCTGCACGTCGGGCGGCGTCGTCTGCAAGCCCGGCATCGTCACCTCGGTCGTCGAGACGGCGGAGCAGCTCCTCGACCAGCGCCACCTCGACGCCTCGTCGCTCGCGCGGATGCTGGAGCTGGCGCGCGAGGGGGCGGAGCGGTTCGCGCAGGAGGAGAACGTGACGGTCGAGTGGGAGCGGATCTGGAGCATCGAGCCGATCCTCTTCGACGACACCCTGATCGGCTTTGCCGACGAGGCGATCCGCGAGGTCGCAGGGACGTCGCATCGCCTGCCGTCGGGTCCGCTGCACGACGCCGCGGAGGTCTCGCGAGCGGGCATCCCGACCGTGATGCTGTTCGTCCAGAGCCTCCGCGGGCTCTCCCACACGAAGGTCGAGGACACGAAGCGGGAGCACCTCGAGCTGTCCGTGCAGGCGCTCGACCGGCTGACGGACAAGACGCTCGCCTGGCTCGGTGTCTGACACCTCGAAGGTGTCAGACACGTTCCGACGAGCGTGCGTCGAGCGCGCTCGTCAGTAGATCCCGTCGCCCGTCCGCAGGTCGAAGAAGTGCAGTCGCGCGGTGTCGACCGAGAGGCGCGCCGGCTCGCCCTCGCGGGCGGTGCTGCCGCGCTGGACGCGCGCGACGAAAGGGCTGCCGTGATGGTGCGTCTGCTCGTCCGCGGCCGCGAGCGCCTCGCGGCCGACCACCTCCCGTACCGCCTCGACGGTCACCGGTGCCGCGTCGACGGCGAAGTGCAGGTAGATCTCGGAGCCCAGGTCCTCGCGGATATCGACCGTGACGTCGAGCTGCCGGTCATCCGGAGCCTCGCCGACCGGGTCGTCGACATCCTCGGGGCGGACTCCCAGGGCGACCGTGCTTCCGGCGTAGTCGCGCAGCGAGGGCCGTGAGGAGACGACGGCGTCGGGCACCGCCAACGCGTGCGGCCCGAAGGCGACGCCGAGCCCGCCGGCGCGCTCGACGAGCTGCGCTTCGACGAGGTTCATGCCGGGTGAGCCGATGAACCCGGCCACGAACAGGTTGGCCGGCCGGTCGTAGAGCACCTGCGGCCGGTCTGCCTGCTGGAGCAGCCCCGCACGGAGGACGCAGACGCGGTCGCCGAGCGTCATCGCCTCGCTCTGGTCGTGCGTGACGTAGATCGTCGTCACGGCCAGGTCGCGCTGGATGCGCGCGATCTCTGCCCGCATCTGCACACGAAGCTTCGCGTCGAGGTTCGAAAGCGGCTCGTCCATCAGGAACGCCTGCGGCTCGCGCACGATCGCGCGGCCCATCGCGACGCGCTGCCGTTGCCCACCGGAGAGATGTCGCGGGCGCTTCGTCAGCACCTCGGTGAGTCCCAGCACTCGCGCCGCGCTCTCGACGCGGCGCCTGATCTCGCCACGGTCGAGCCGGCGCATCTTGAGCCCGAACGCCATGTTGTCGTAGACGTTCATATGCGGGTAGAGCGCGTAGTTCTGGAAGACCATCGCCATGTCGCGCGCCTTCGGAGGCAGGTCGTTGACGATCGCGCCGCCGACGCGGACCGTGCCGTCCGTGATCGACTCGAGGCCGGCGATCATCCGGAGGGCGCTCGTCTTTCCGCACCCGGACGGGCCGACGAACACGACGAGCTCGCCGTCCTCGATCTCGAGGTCGAGCTCATGGACGGCGCGCGTGCCGTCGGCGTAGACCTTCGTCAGCCGGTCGAGCTCGATCGTCGCCACGGGGTGCGAGCTGTTCGTGTTGCGTGCAACGAAGGCGCGATATTATCGCGCTCCGATGCGAGTAGAGACCGGGGTCCGACGGTCACGCTACCGCTACGCGCTCGAGCGTCAGGGAGTGCTTGCCACGGTCCTGATCTCGCCTGCGGTGCTCTTCATCGGTGCGCTGGTCGGGGTCCCCCTCGTGCTCGCCGTCTATCTGAGCTTCACCGACGCGACTGCGGGCTCGCTGAGCGGCAACTGGGTGGGCCTCGCCAACTTCCGGTCGGCGCTCCACGACCAGGTCTTCCGCGACGCGCTCTGGCACACGTTCCTCTTCACCGCCATCTCCCAGGCGGTGGTGATCGTCGTCGCCGGCCTGCTCGCGCACGCGCTCGTTCGCAGCTTCCGCGGCCGGTGGCTGATCCGCTTCGTGATCCTGTTGCCGTGGGCAGCGCCGATCGCGCTGACGGCGATCGGCTTCCTCTGGTTCTACGACCCGCAGGCGAGCATCTTCACGTGGTTCCTCGAGCACCTGCACATCACCTCGCCGCAGAACCGCCCGAACTGGCTCGGGACGCCGCACGCGGCGATGTCGTCGATCATCACCGTCCAGGCCTGGCGGACGATCCCCTTCGCGACCGTGATCTTCCTCGCCGGCGTCTCGTCGATCCCGCAGGAGGTCGACGACGCCGCCGCGATGGACGGCGCGACCGGCCTGCGGAAGTTCTGGCACGTGTCGCTGCCGCTGCAGTTGCCGATCGCGCTCGTGGCGGTGCTGTTCGGCATCGTCTTCACGGCGACGGACATGGTCGTGCCGTACATCCTCACGAACGGCGGCCCGTTCAACTCGACTCAGGTGCTGACGACGTGGGCGTTCCAGACGGGAATCAACGCCGGCAACATCGGTGAGGGTGCGGCGATCGCGCTCTTCATGCTGCCGTTCCTCGCTGCGGTGGTCGTGGGGATGCTCGTCTTCGCCCGCCGGGCGGAGGTGACCTGATGCCGTCGCCGTGGCGCCACAAGCTGTTCGCGTACGCGGTCACGATCCCGTTTGCCGTCCTCCTGGGCTTCCCGTTCGTCTGGATGGCGGTCACGTCGCTCAAGCCGGAGTACCAGGTGTACGACCCGACCAAGGTGTGGAGCTTCCATCCGACGCTCGCGAGCTACGGGTTCCTCTTCCACCACACGGGCTACCTGCGGTGGCTACGCAACTCGTGCCTGGTGGGCCTGGCCGTCGTCGTCATCACCCTCGTCGTGGCGCTGCCGGCCGGCTACGCCCTCGCGCGCCTCGCCGGCCGCGTCGGGAGGACTCTCGGGGTGGCCATCTTCCTGACGTACCTCGTGCCGCCGACGCTCCTCTTCCTGCCGCTCTCGCGCGTCGTCGCCCAGTACCTGCACCTGAGCGACCGGCTGTGGGCGCTGATCGTGGTCTACCCCTCGTTCACGATCCCCTTCGCGATCTGGCTGCTGATGGGGTTCTTCAAGACCATCCCGCAGGAGCTCGAGGACGCGGCGCTGATCGACGGCTGCTCGCGGCTCGGCGCCCTCGTGCGGATCGTCTTCCCGATCTCGCTGCCCGGGATCCTGACCGTCGTCATCTTCACCTTCTCGCTGGTCGTCAACGAGTTCGTCTACGCGATCACCTTCATCTCGAGCTCCACCAACCGCACGGTCGCCGTCGGAGTCCCCACCGACCTGATCCGCGGCGATCTCTTCAACTGGCCCGGGATCATGGCGGCGATCCTGATCCCGAGCATCCCGCTCGCCCTCGTCTACAACGCGTTCCTGAACAGGTTCATCGCCGGCTTCACCGGCGGTGCGTTCCGCTAGGCGGAAAGGAGGTAGGGATGGACACGACGGACGGCGCTACCCCCATCGGCAGCGACCGCATCACCCGGCGCGACCTCATCAAGAAGGCGGGTGCCGGAGCACTCGCGCTCGGCGTGGCGGGGGCCGCCGCGCCGTACTCGTTCGCCGGCCCGCTTCGGCACAAGGGCCGGTGGCTCAAGGGCGACCTCTCGATCATCCAGTGGGTCCACTTCGTCCCGTCGTACGACGACTGGTTCGACAAGACGTGGTGCGTCCAGTGGGGCCAACGCAACGACGTCCAGGTCAACGTCGAGCACATCAACAACACGCTGCTCGACACCCGTGCCGCTGCGGAGGTGGCGGCGCAGAGCGGTCACGACCTGTTCATGAACCTCCACCCCATGTCGTCCTACGAGGACCAGGTGATCAACCATGCCTCGATCGTCCACGAGATCGAGCGCAAGGTCGGGAAGTACAGCGACCTCGGCCGCCTCTCCACCTACAACCCGAAGACGAAGAAGTACTTCGCCGTCTCCGACAACTATGTCCCGGATCCGGTCGTCTGGCGGCACGACCTCTGGAACGACGTCGGCGAGTCGCCCGCAACGTGGGACGACGTCCGCAAGGCGGCTCCCAAGCTGAAGCAGCACGGCCACCCGATCGGGATCGGGCAGTCGCAGGAGCTCGACTCGAACATGGCCCTGCTGGCATTCCTGATGTGCTTCGGCGGCTTCGTCCAGGACGAGCACAACCGACCGACGCTCTACACGAAGAAGACGGTGGACGCCGTGAAGTTCATGGCCGACCTCTACAAGCGTGGCGAGGACTCCGCGATCTTCGGCTGGAACCCGGCGTCGAACAACAACTACCTGTACGCAGGCACCGCCTCGATGATCCTGAACGCCGTCTCGGCGACGCGCACCCCGGAGGACCTGAACCTGCCGTTCTCGGACAACCTCTGGATCTGGCCGATCCCGCGCGGCCCGCACGGCCGCCTGGGGCTCGAGCACGTGATGGGGGCGTACAGCATCTGGAAGTTCGCGAAGAACAAGGAGAACGCGGAGCAGTTCCTCGCGGACCTCTGCATCAACTACAAGCAGGCGACGCTCGCGTCGAAGCTCTACAACTTCCCGAGCTTCCCGGGCGCCTTCCCGTTCAAGCAGATCCGAAAGGCGGCAGCCGCCGATAAGCACAAGCCGCTCGGCAAGTACACGATCCTGACGACGATCGCGGAGAAGTACACGCACAACATCGGCTACCCCGGCACCACGAACGCCGCGATGGACGAGGTCTTCTCGAAGTACCTCATCCCGCAGATGTTCGCCCAGGTCTCGCAGGGGAAGCTGGACGCGAACACCTCCGTCCGCGACACGAATAGCGTCGTCAAGGACATCTACGCCAAGTGGAAGCAGCGCGGGAAGATTTAGATGCAGGCGGAACGGGCCCGGCGACGGGCCCGTTCCGCTACCGGAGAACCATGGGAACGACAGGGTTCGCGAGCACGCCGATCCCCTCCACCTCGACCTCGGCCGTGTCGCCGGGCGAGCGACACCTTCGGGTCGCGCGCCCAGCCGACGCCGGGCGGCGTCCGGTCAGGATCAGGTCGCCGGGCTCGAGCGTGAACACGTTCGAGCAGAACGAGACGAGGAACGGCACGGAGAAGATCAGGCTGCGGGTGTTGCCGTCCTGCAGCACCTCGCCGTTCAGGCGCTGCACCCGTCCCGCCGTCCCGCCCTCGATGCACAGCTCCGCCTCGGCGTCGACGTGCGTCGCCTCCGGGGGATCATGATCGGCTCCCCGGGCCCGACGAGCGTGTTCTCGAACTTCCCGAAGAGGAGCGGCTCCGTCGGCGGATCGTCCCCCGGCTCCGCTGCGTGCTCGGCGTAGTTGCGCCCGATGCAGATGATCTTCATTCCCCGATCTCGACGCACTAGGCTGGAGGCACCGCGAGCGACCGCGACGAGGAGGAACCAATGCCCCTGAGCTTCGGCGTCACCGTCCTGCCCGACCCGCCCTACCAGCGGATGATCGAGTTGATCCAGCTCGCGGAACGGCAGGGCTTCGAGTACGCGTGGACCTACGACTCGCACGTGCTCTGGCAGGAGTCGATTCCGACGCTCGCGCTCACGGCGGACCGCACGACGAAGATCAGGCTCGGCCACATGGTCACGAACCCGGGCACGCGCGAGCCGACGGTGCTCGCGAGCGCCTACGCGACGCTGCACGACATCTCGAACGGGCGCATGGTGATGGGCATCGGCCGCGGCGACTCCGCCCGGCGCTACATCAACCAGCAGCCGGTGAAGGTCGCGGAGTTCGAAACGGCGCTGAAGATGATCAAGCCGTTCATGAACGGCAAGGAGGTGCACTGGAACGACAAGGACCTCCAGCTCAAGTGGGTGCGGCCCGAGCTGCCGGAGATCGAGATGCACGTCGCCGGCTACGGGCCGAAGGCGCTCGCCGTCGCGGGCCGGCAGGGCGACGGCGTGATCATCCAGCTCGCCGACCCGGACATCATCCAGTGGATCATGGCCACGGCGCGGAAGGCGGCCGAGGAGGCGGGGCGCGACCCGGACGCGCTCAAGTGCATCGTCAGCGCCCCGAGCCACGTCGGCGACGATCTCGCGGACGCGCGCGAGCAGGTGCGGTGGTTTCCGGCGATGGTCTCGAACCACGTCCAGGACCTGATCGACCGCTACGGCGCCGACGGCAGCACAGTCCCGAAGGCGCTCACCGAGTACGTCCTCGCGCGCAAGTTCTACGACTACAACGAGCACTCGCGCGTCGGCGCGAAGCACGGCGAGTTCGTCACCGACGAGATCTGCGACCGCTTCTGTGTGATCGGCGACGTCGACCGCTGCAAGCAGAAGCTGCGGGAGCTCGAGAACGTCGGCGTCGACCAGTTCAACATCTACCTGATGACGCAGGGGCAGGAGGAGACGCTGCAGGCCTACGGCGACGGGATCATCCCGGAGCTGGCCGGCTTGCCCGCATAAGTAGGGGCGTCCTCAGGGTTGATCGGGGGTTAACCCCACTGTCGCGCGTCGGGGCGAGCCGCTAGCCTCGTCGCCATGAACGCAAACGGCCAGGTGACTGACAACGGCGCAGTCGTGCGTGCGACCGACCTCGTCCGCCGCTACGGCGAGGGCGAGGCGGCAGTCGACGCCCTTCGCGGCGTCTCCCTCGATGTGCATCCCGGTGAGCTCGTCGCCGTCATGGGGCCCTCCGGCTCGGGCAAGTCGACGCTCATGCATCTGCTCGCGGCGCTGGACAAGCCGACGAGCGGGACGGTCGCGATCGCCGGCCAGGAGGTCGGGTCGCTCTCGGACAAGCAGGTGACGCTGCTCCGGCGCGACCACATCGGCTTCGTCTTCCAGTTCTTCAACCTGCTGCCCATGCTCTCTGCCGAGGAGAACGTGAAGCTCCCGCTCTCGATCGCCGGTGAGAAGCCGGACCGGGAGTTCTTCGAAGACCTGCTGAAGCGCGTCGGCCTCGCCGACCGCCGCACGCACCGGCCGGCGGAGCTCTCGGGCGGGCAGCAGCAGCGCGTCGCGATCGCCCGTGCGCTCGTGTCGCGGCCCTCGGTGATCTTCGCCGACGAGCCGACCGGCAACCTCGACTCGACCACCGGGCACGAGATCCTCCAGCTCCTGCGCGCGTCGACCAAGGACCTCGGCCAGACGATGGTGATGGTCACCCACGATGCGAACGCAGCGGAGATCGCAGACCGCGTGCTCTTCCTCGCGGACGGCCTGATCGTCGAGCAGTTGCCCGCGAGCAACGCGAACGACATCCTTGCGGCGATGGCCCGCGCGAGCGCATGATCCGCGTCGCCCTCGCGGGCATCCTCGGGCGGAAGCTCCGCACCGCGCTGACAGCGTTCGCCGTCATCCTCGGTGTTGCGATGGTCAGCGGCACGCTGACGCTGACCGGGTCGATCGACAACGCCTTCAACTACATCTTCACGAGCGTCCGCCAGGGATCCGATGCCGTCATCTCGGGCAAGGCGGCGTTCGACCTGTCCGGCGGACAGGGCTCCTTCGCGCCGACGCTCGACGAGTCGCTGCTCGGTCGCGTGCGCTCGCTGCCGTCGGTCGCGCAGGCCGACGGCGACGTCAACGACACGGTCACGCTGATCGGCCACAACGGGAAGGCGATCGTCTTCGGCGGCGCGCCGAACCTCGGGTTCAGCATCTCGCGCGGCGACTCGCCGTTCAACCCGCTCCGGCTCGTCTCGGGCAGCTGGCCGAAGTCGGGCGAGATCGTGATCGACCACTCCACCGCGAGCAAGAAGGACTTCGCCGTCGGCGACACGATCGGCGCGCAGGCGCAGGGGCCGGTCGAGCAGTTCCGCATCTCGGGGATCGTCAAGTTCGGCTCGTCCGGGTCGATCGGCGGTGCGACCCTCGCCGGCTTCAACCTGTCGACGGCGCAGCGCTTCTTCGACAAGGAAGGCCGCCTCGACGAGATCGCCGTCGCCCGCAAGTCGGGCGCCTCCGAGGCGACGCTGCTCTCGCAGGTGCGCGAACTGCTTCCGAAGAACGCACAGGTGAGGACCGGCACGGCGCAGGCGCAGGAGGACCAGCAGGACACGGACTCCTTCATCTCGTTCCTGCGCGACTTCCTGCTCGCGTTCGGCGGCATTGCGCTCTTCGTCGGCAGCTTCGTGATCGCGAACTCGCTCTCGATCACGATCGCACAGCGCATGCGCGAGCTGGCGACGATGCGCACGCTCGGCGCGAGCAGGCGCCAGGTGCTCGGCACGATCGTCGTCGAGGCGCTCGTGATGGGCGTCTTCGCGTCGGTCGCCGGGCTCTTCCTCGGCCTCGGCCTCGCGAAGCTCCTGTTCAAGCTGTTCGACGCCGTCGGCTTCACGCTGCCGAACAGCGGCATCATCTTCCCGGCCTCCACGGTGATCATCTCGCTCGTCGCGGGCATCGTCGTGACCGTGCTCGCGAGCCTGCGCCCGGCGATTCGGGCGACGCGCGTGCCGCCGATCGCGGCGGTGCGCGAGGGCGCGACCCTGCCGAAGTCCCGCTTCGCGCGCTTCCGCACGCTGGGCTCGACCGTGCTCACCGTCGGCGGGTTCGCAGCGCTCGCCTGGGGGCTGTTCGGCCCCGGCCTCGGCACCAAGCAGGTCCTGATCTGGATGGGGCTCGGCACGCTCGGCATCTTCTTCGGCGTCTCGCTCCTCTCGGTGCGGTTCATCCGGCCGCTCGCGGGAGCGCTCGGCTGGCCGGCGACGCGCATCGGCGGCGCCGCGGGTGCGCTCGCCCGCGACAACTCACGGCGCAACCCGCAGCGCACGGCGTCGACGGCGGCGGCGTTGATGATCGGCCTCGCGCTCGTGACCCTGGTCGCGGTGCTCGCGGCCGGGATCACCTCGAGCTTCCGCGGCGCCGTCCAGAAGATCTGGCAGGACGCCGACTACGCGATCACCGCCCAGAACAACTTCTCGCCGATCACTCCGGCCGCCGCGAACGCGGTTGCGAAAGCGCCCGGGGTCGAGGCGGTTGGCAACGTCCGCACCGGCCAGGCGGCCGCGTACGGCAAGAGCTTCTTCGCCACGGCCGTCAACCCGGCGGCGAGCACCATGTTCAACCTCGACTGGACGGCCGGCTCGAATTCGACGATCGCGAGCCTCGGCCGCGACGGCGCGTTCGTCGACAAGGACTATGCGAAGAAGCACAACCTCCATGTCGGCTCGCCGATCCGGCTCACGTTCTCGGACGGCGCGCGCGAGACGTTCGTGCTGAAGGGAATCTTCGACCCGCCCACGGGCGGCTCCCCGTTCGGGAGCGTCACGATCTCCGAGGCGGCGTGGGACGCCTCGAACGAGAACCCGCAGAACCTCTACAGCTTCGTTCGCATGACGGGCGGCCAGACGGATGCGAACCAGGCGAAGCTCGACCAGGTGCTGAAGCGGTTCCCGAACGCGAAGGTCGCCACCCGCCAGCAGTTCATCGACAACCAGATCAGCGGCCTCAACTCGATCCTGAACGTGCTCTACGTTCTGCTCGCGCTGTCGGTGATCGTCAGCGTGTTCGGCATCGTCAACACGCTCGTGCTGACCGTGTTCGAGCGGACGCGCGAGATCGGGATGCTGCGCGCGATCGGCATGACGCGTCGCCAGGTGCGGCGGATGATCCGGCACGAGAGCGTGATCACCGCCATGATCGGCGGCGTGCTCGGGATCGCGCTCGGGATCGTGCTCGGCGCGCTGCTCGTCGCCCGAGTCGACTTCATCGTCTTCTCGGTGCCGGTGGGGACGATCGTCGTCTTCGTGGTCGTGACGATCCTCGTCGGGATCCTCGCCGCGATCTTCCCCGCCCGGCGGGCGGCGCGGCTCAACGTCCTGCAGGCGCTGCAGTACGAGTGAAGTCGCTGGTCGACGTCCTCGTCGCGTACGTCGCCGTCGACGAGCGCGAGGAGGCCGACCGCTGCGCGATGCTGCGCTTCGCAGCCGAGCTCGAGCGGCCGACGTCCCGGGAGCAGGAACAGGCGCACTTCACCGCCTCGGCGTTCGTCGTCGACGAGAGTTGCGAGCGGACGTGCCTCGTCGCGCACGCGAAGCTCGGCCGGCTGCTGCAGCCGGGCGGACATGTGGAGGCGACGGACGTCTCGCTGGAGGCGGCGGCGCTGCGCGAGGCGCGGGAGGAGACGCTCCTCGAGCTCGTCTTCCACCCGGCGGCGCCCCGGCCGTTCGACCTCGACATACACGGGATCCCCGAATGCCCGGGCGAGCCCGCGCACCACCATCTCGACGTGCGGTACCTGCTCGTCGGGGTCGGCGAGCCGTGCGAGGGCGCGGCGTGGTACGGGCTCGGCGAGGCGGCCGACGGCTCCGTCGCCCGCCTCGCGGCCAAGGCCGCAGCGTACCGCTGATCCGCGCGGCGGGGCTTCCATCCGGCGCTCCGCCGCGTTAGCGTGAACGCTCGGGCAGCGAGCGGAGAGGGGGACGGCAATGCGTATCGAGTCATCGGTGACGGCGATCTCGTGGATCCCGTCGGAGGCGATCGAGGGGATGCCGAAGCTCCCGTTCGAAATGGGCGTCGCCCACTACGACGCGCCGCCGCCCGAGACGCTCGCTGCGGGTGACCTCGAGCGACTCCGCGACGAGGATCGCTACCGCGAGGCGAATCATCTCGGCGCCTGGATCGAGGTGGCCGACGGCAAGATCGAGGACTGCGGCTACTCGGGCGAGGGGTTCGTCGGTTCGACGACCTTCAGGCTCGGGTCGCGGTCCCTGCGGATCCCCGGCGTGGCGTTCGACCTCCTCCAGGCGGAGCCCGAGGTGAGCGGCGATGCCGTCCGGTTCGTGCAGACGGTCGGTGGCCGGGCCGGGTTCCCGGCGCCGCGGCGCGTGCGCGGCCGCCCGTTCATGCGCGTGAACTCGTCGACGGCGTGGACCACGCTCGCGCTGACGATCCGCGCGGACGGGACGGCGGAGCACGAGCTCACCGGTGCGAGCTCGTTCCCGCGCCACTGGGTTTACGACTCGGACGGCCGCCTCGCGCAGAAGTCGGGGACGGTCGACTTCGCGACGTGGTACCGCGAGGCGCACGGCGAGAAGACCCCGTGGGGCGAGGAGGACTCGCCAGCGTTCGTGACGCAGGCCGAATCGGCGCTCGAACGGCAGATCTCCAGGTGGCTGATGCAGTCCGTCGACGCGCCGGAGCGCCGGCGGCTCGCGGCGGGCGAGACGCTCGTCGAGCAGGGCGATGCCGAGACGGACCTCTACCTGTTGCTCGACGGCGTCCTCTCGGTCGAGGTGGACGGCGAGGAGGTTGCCGAGATCGGGCCGGGCGCGGTCCTGGGCGAGCGGTCGCAGCTCGAGGGCGGCCGCCGCACGGCGACATTGCGTGCGCGGACGGCGGCCCGCGTCGTCGTCGTCCCGGGCGAGCTGCTCGACCGGCGCTCGCTCGAGCAGCTGTCCGAGGGTCGCGCCGACCGGATGCCGGTCGAGAGCTGACTCTACCGGCGTCTCTGTCCGATCCCCGTCTCTACGGTCGGTCGGGTGGAGGCGCCGCTTCGTCGCAACCGGGAGTTCGTCGCGCTCTGGGTCGGCCAGGCGGTGTCGAACCTCGGCATCGGCATCTCGTCGTTCGCGTACCCGCTCGTCGTCCTCGCCGCCACCGGCTCGGCGCTGCGGGCCGGGACGGTGGGAACCGTGCTCGCGGCGACGGCGTTCGTGCTCCGGCTCCCCGCCGGGGCGCTCGTCGACCGGCTCCCGCGCAAGCGCGTGCTCGTGCTCTGCGATCTCGGCCGCGCCGTCAACTCGGGCGGCCTCGCCGCGGCGCTCGCGCTCGGGCACTTCTGGTATGCGCACGTCCTTGCGGTCGCGTTCGTCGAGGCGGCGCTCGGCGTCCTCTTCGGGCCCGCCGAGACGGCTGCGGTGCGAAGAGTCGTCGGCCCCGAGCGCGTCCGCGAGGCGGTCGCCGCGAACGCGAGCCGCGCCTCGCTGCCCGGTGTGATCGGGCCGCCGCTCGGCGGGGTGCTCCTCGCGGTGGCCGCGCGCTGCCCTTCGTCGCCGACGCGGCGAGCTACGCCGCCTCGCTCGCCTGCGTTCTCACCGTGCGAACGCCGCTCGGGCCCGACCGCCCCGCGGCGGCGCCCGCCTCGCGTCCGGTCGCGCAGGTCTTCGACGGCATCCGTTGGCTCCTCCGCGACCCGTTCCTGCGCACGATCCTCTTCCTTTTCATGTGGTTCGGGCTGGCGCTCGGATCGATCGGCCTCGTGCTGCTCGTGCTTGCACGAGACACCGGCGCCGGGCCGGGTGAGATCGGGCTGATGTACGCGATCACCGGCGCGGGCAGCGTGCTCGGTGCGTTCGCGACGCGGCGCCTCACGCGCCGCGCCCCGCCGTACGTGCTCGTGCTGCTCTTCGCGTGGCTCGCGGCGGGCGCGACCTGCTCGCTCGTGCTCCTCGACTCGGCGATCGCGTTCGGGTTCGTCGGCGCGGTGCCGTTCTTCTTCGTGCCGCCGCTGAATGCGGTGTTGTTCGGCCGGATCGCCGAGCGTGCCCCTGACGAGCTGCAGGGCCGCGCGACGAGCGCCGCGATCCAGCTGGCGAGCCTGCTCGCCCCGGTCGGGCCGGTGGCCGCGGGCGCGCTGATCGGCGCGGTGGGACCCGAGCACACCGCGCTCGCCTACGGTGCGCTGATCGGCGTGATCGCCCTCTTCGCGACGCTCACCCCGGCGCTGCGCGCCGAGCCTGCCTGACGCGAAACGCATCGTTCGCCGAGCGGAACGCGTCGAGGGGCGCCTTCGGGCGGCGGTCATGGCCGAGCAGCCCGTTCAGCTCGCCTTCGACGTCGGTCAGCTGCGTCCAGACGAAACCCGTGACGTCGCCGAGGCCGCCGACGAGTCGCGCGTACTCGGCCGCGAGTTCCCCGTTGGTTGTGACGTGCCGGTACGCGAAGTCCTCCTCGCCGCCGACCACGAGCGAGATGCCGCCGCACTCGCCCACCACGAGCGGAAGCTCGCCGCGCACGTGGCGTGAGAGATCCTTCCCGTAGTCGTGGACGTCGACGAGGTCGGTCTCGCCGCGGTGCACCCAACCGGAAGCGTCGACCACGAGCCGGGACGGGTCGCGCTCCCGCAGGTGCCGCGCCACCTCGAGCTGGAAGCTCTCGCCCGGCTCGCCCCAGTCCTCGTTGAACGCGACCCAGCCGATCACGCACGGGTGGCCGCGCAGCTGGTCGACGATCCCGTCCAGCTCGTGCACGAAGCCCGAGCGAGCCTGCTCGGTGTCGAGCCGGAGCGGGCTCGGGACGTCTTGTAGGACGAGCAGTCCGAGCGCGTCGCACCAGGCGTACCAGCGCGGGTCGGCGACCTTCACGTGCATGCGTGCGAGATCGAAGCCGAGCGCCCGCGCCGCCTCGACGTCGGTTCGCAGCGCCGTGTCGTCCGGCGCCGTGTAGCCGCCGTCCGGCCAGTACCCCTGGTCGAGGACGCCGCAGAAACGAAGCGGCTCGCCGTTCAGGAGCACCTCGTTCCCGGCGCGCTCCACCGAGCGGAAGGCGACGTACGAGTGGACGACGTCTCCCGACCCCGTGCGGAGGACGACGTCGACGAGCTCGGGCCGCTCCGGCGACCACCGCGGCGCATCCGTTCGCGCGGGCTCGACCGACACGTCTGTCGGCGCCGAGGTCTCGACTCGCACGTCGAGAGTGCCGTCGGCGCGCGGCTCGAGCGCGAACGACGTGATGTGCGCGGCCGGCGCCGCCTCGAGCCAGACCGGCCGCCAGATGCCGGTCGTGCGCGCGTACCAGATGCCGCCGCTGCCGCGCTGCTTGCCGCGCGGCTGCGGGCCGTCGACCGGGTCGTGCACGTCGACGACGAGCTCGTGCTCTCCGTCGAGCGGCCCGAGGTCACAGGTGAAATGCGTGTAGCCGCCGCGGTGCTCGCACACGACCGTTCCGTCGACGCGGACGACCGCGTGCCAGTCCACGGCGCCGAAGCGCAGCAGGACGTGGTCGCCCGCCCAGACGGGCGGGACTCGGAACGTGCGCCGGTAGCGCAGCCGCTCGTGCACCTCGCCCGGCCGGCCGATCCCGGAGAGCGGCGCTTCGAACGTGAATGGGACGACGATCGGCGCCCATCCCGCGGCCGGCTCGAGCTCGAGCTGCCAGGCCCCGTCCAGCGAGAGCCGCTGCTCGCGCCGCTCGCGGGGCAGCGGTGCTGTCAGTGCGTCGAGATCCACGCCCCCGCGCCCGCGGGCAGCAGCCCTTCGAGCGGCTCGCTCGCGAGCACGAGCTCTCCCGCGGGAACCGGCAGCGGCTCCCCGTCCACGTTGACCGCGCACGTCAGCTCGTCACGCATGAAGACGAGCGTGCCCGGCGGGCTCTCGACCCACGCGAACGGGCCGCCGGGCCGTTGCGCGAGCGCTGCCCGGAAGAGCTCGAGCGTCGAGTATTCGCGTCCGTCCTGCGCCGTCACGCTGCGGGCACCGAAGCCGTCCGGCTGGGGGAGCCACGGCGTGCCGGTCGTGAACCCGAATCCCGGCTCGTCCGCCGTCCACGGCAACGGTACCCGGCAGCCGTCCCGGCCGAGCCGGGTGCCGCCGGTGCGGAAGAAGATCGGGTCCTGCCGCAGCTCGTCGGCGAGCTCGACCTCCTCGAGCCCCAGCTCCTGTCCCTGGTAGAGGAACGCCGTTCCCGGCAGTGCGAGCAGGAGAAGCGCGGCGGCGCGTGCCCGGCGCAGCCCGTCGGCGCCGCCGCCGTAGCGGGTCGGCAAGCGTGCGACGTCGTGCGTCTCGAGCACCCAGCTCGGCGTCGCGCCGACGCCCGCCATGCTCGCGAGCGTCCGCTCGATCGCGGCGCGCATGCTTCCGCTCGACCACTCCTCGTGCAGCAGCGTGAAGTTGAAGACGAGGTGCAGCTCGTCGGGCCGTACGTAGTCTGCAACGCGCGCCGCCTCGCGGAAGTACACCTCGCCGACGAGGAAGCGGTCGCCGGGGTACGAGTCGACGAGCCGCCGCAGGTCGCGGTAGTACGGATGGAGCTCCGGCCGGTCGATCGCCCGCCGCCGGCCGAACGAATGCAGCTCGGCGCCCGGAACCGGCTCGGCCTCGTCGGCGAGCTCCGGGTCCTTGAAGAGGCCGTGCGCGACGTCGACGCGGATCCCGTCGACGCCCCGGTCGAGCCAGAAGCGGTAGATCGACTCGAACTCACGGCGCACGTCGGGGTTGTGCCAGTCGAGATCGGGCTGCTCGCGGGCGAACAGATGCAGGTAGAAGCGCCCGTGCTCTTCGTCGTGCGTCCAGGCCGGGCCGCCGAAGACCGAGAGCCAGTTGTTCGGCTCGTCGGTCCACACGTAGTACTCCGGGTGCTCGCGGAACCACGGGTGCTCGATCGACGTGTGGTTCGGGACGAGGTCGATCACGATCCGCAGACCCTGGTCGTGCGCGTCGGTGACGAGCGCGTCGAAGCCGGCGAGCGATCCGAAGCGCCGGTCGACGTCGGTGTAGTCGGCGACGTCGTAGCCGTGGTCCGCGTCGGGGGAGGGATAGAACGGCGTCAGCCAGAGCGCGTCGACGCCGAGGCTCGCGAGGTAGGGGAGCCGTGAGCGGATGCCCTCGAGGTCGCCGAGGCCGTCACCGTCGGAGTCGGCGAAGCTGCGGATGTAGATCTCGTAGACGACCGCGTTCCGCCACCAGGGGGCCGAGACTTTGTGTTGAGTCAACACTAAGTCCGGATGCGGGCAGCGACCTCGTCTCCGACCTCGGCCGTCGAGGCGCTGCCGCCGAGGTCGCGTGTGAGCAGGCCGTCGCGGCACACGGACTCGACCGCCGCCAGCAGCCGCTGCGCGCCGTCCGCCTCGCCGAGGTGGTCGAGCATCAGCGACGCGCTCCAGATCGCGCCGAGCGGGTTCGCGATCCCCTGCCCGGCGATGTCGGGTGCCGAGCCGTGCACGGGCTCGAACATCGCGATGCGCTCGCCGCCGACGCTCGCGCTCGCAGCCATGCCCATCCCTCCCTGCAGCACGGCCGCGAGGTCGGTGAGGATGTCTCCGAACAGGTTCGACGCGACGACGACGTCGAGGCTCGCCGGGTGCGAGACCATTCGGGCGGCGAGCGCGTCGACGAGCACTCGCTCGACCTTCACGTTCGGATGCGCGGCGTGCACCTCCTCGACCACCTCGTCCCAGAGCACGTAGCCGTAGCGAGAGGCGTTCGACTTCGTCGCGCTCGTCAACAGGCCGCGCCGTTGCTCCGCGAGCCGGAACGCGTGCTCGACGACCCGGCGCACCCCTGCGCGCGTGAACACGCTCGTCTCGATCCCCACCTCGAGCTCGAGCCCCCGGTGCGCGCGGCCGCCGACACCGGAGTACTCGCCCTCCGTGTTCTCGCGCACGAAGAGCATGTCGACCTCCGGCCGCCCCGCAAGCCGTGACGGCACGCCGTCGAGCAGCCGTGCGGGGCGGAGGTTCGCGTACAGGTCGAGCTTCTGTCGCAGCGGCAAGAGAAGGCCCCACAGCGTCACGTGGTCGGGCACCGACGGATGACCGACTGCGCCGAGGAGGATCGCGTCGTGCCCGCGCGCGACCTCGAGCGCGTCGGGCGGCATCATCGTCCCGTGCTCGTGGAAGTGGTCGGTGCCCCACGGGAGCTCGTTCCAGTTCAGGTCGAGGCCGAGCGCGTCGACCGCCTTGCGCGCCTCGGCGATCACCTCAGGGCCGGCACCGTCGCCGGCAATCACTGCCACACGATGGGTCATGTCAAGAAGCCTTTCAGCTCGTCGAAGGTGGGGATCGCCGAGCGCCCGTCGAGCGCGCGGCACGAGAGCGAGGCGGCGGCGTTCGCCCCACGCAGCGCCTCCCCGAGTGGCGCGCCGCGGACGAGGAACGCGAGCAGCGCACCGTGGAAGACGTCGCCGGCGCCGAGGGTGCTCACCGGGTCGCACGGGACGCCGGGCGCCTCGACGACACCGTCTCGGGTGTAGGCGACGCTGCCGTTCGCGCCGCGCGTGACGACGACGGTCTCCGCACCCGCTGCGAGTGCGGCAGCGGCGTCGCCGAAGTCCTCGCGCAGCCGCTCCTCCGTCGGTGCGTACAGCGCCACGCCGCGGAGGTCGAGGCCCGGGATCGGGTTGCCGCCGTCGACCGACAGCCGGCCGCGGGCGCGGCCGTAGCCGGCGTGGTCGACGTGCACCCACTTCGCCCCCGGCTTGACGGAGGGCAGCGGGGCGTCACCGGGACGGTGCACGATCGAGCGCGCGCCGTCGGGGCCGACGAGGATGGCGCTCTGGGCCGTCCGCGCTCCTCGCACGACGTCGAGACCCTCGACGTCGACGCCCTCGGTCGCGAGGCCGTCGCGCACGAACGCCCCCGCCTCGTCGTCGCCGACCACTCCGAAGAACGCGACGTCCACGCCGAGCCGCGCCAGCGTCACCGCGGCCGTCGCCGCCGGGCCGCCGCCGGCGACGACCCAGTCGTCGGCGACGACACGTCCATCGGGCGGCGGGTGCCCGGGCACCGCCAGGACTGTGTCACGTGTGGCCAGGCCGACGCAGGCGACGGTGCTGGTCATCGCTCAACGAGGACCGTGAGGATCTGGTGCGGCAGGTACGGGAGCACGAGCTCGCCGTTCTCGACCGTCACGTCAGCGAACGGCTCCTCGAGCGCGTTCGCGAGCCGTGCGCCCTTCGACGGCTCGCGCAGCCGCACCCGCGCCGTGCCCCGGCCGCCGTGCGCCTCGTAGAGGCGGAGCACGAGGTCGTTCGAGCGCTCGCCGAGCTTCACGGTGTCGAGGACGAGGCTCGAGTCGTCGACCGAGGCGAACGACTCGCCGATCCCCGCCGTCCAGCGAAGCGGCGCGTTGAAGCGGATCGCCTCCGCCAGCACGCCGCCGTCACGCCAGTCGCCCGTGTGCGGGTACAGCGCGTACGCGAACGCGTGCCTCCCCATGTCGGCGTGCGGGTCGGGGGACTTCGGCGAGCGGAGCAGGCTGATCCGCAGCTCGCTCCCGAAGCAGCTGTACCCGTACTTCGAGTCGGTGAGAAGCGCCGCGCCGAAGCCGTGCTCCGACAGGTCGGCGAAGCGGTGGGCGGGCACCTCGTAGCGCGCGCGGTCGAAGCTCGTCGAGAAGTGCGTGGGCCGCTCCGCGTAGCCGAACGCGGTCTCGTACGTCGCGTGCGGCGAGCGAACGGCGAGCGGGAAGCACACCTTGAGGAGCGTGTGCTCCTCGTGCCAGTCGACCTCCGTGTGGAACTCGACGCGGCGCGACTCCGCGTCGAGGCGGACGAGCTGCCGCAGCGAGCTGCGCTCGCCGACTCGCCGGTCGAAGGCGATCTCCGCGCGGAGCGGGCCGCTCGAGAGCACCTGGAACGAGTCGGCCGGCGGGCAGTCGCGGCGGGTCTCGAGGTGGAACGGGTCGATGTCCCACGCGTCGAAGTTGACCGGCCGGTCCTCGTACAGCTCGAGCCGGTTCCCCGGCGCTGCGAGCGTCTCGCGGCCGCTCGCCCGGTCGACGACCGAGACGACCGTCCCGTCCGCGGCAAGCTCGACGCGAAGGTGCCCGTTCTCGATGACGAGCCCGTCGGCGCTCACCGAGTCTTCGGCCTCGACGACGGCACCGTCCGCGTACGGCGGCGCCTCGACGACCACGAGGCCGTCTCCGGACTCGACCACCTCGCACCGCGCCGTGCCGACCGTGTTGACCGGCAGCTCGCCCGCGCCGATCAGCGCCGTGAGCGACGACTCGAGCTCGGCGAAGTCGCGCCGGGCGTCGTCGTACACGAGCGCGATCGACGAGCCCGGCAGGATGTCGTGGAACTGCTGCAGGAGGAGGAGCTTCCAGAGCCGGTCGAGCTCCTCGCGCGGGTAGGCGCCTCGAGCCGCACCGAGTAGCTCCGCGTCGTGGAGCAGCTGCTCGCACACGCGGTTGCCGCGCTTCACGAACGCCTGCGAGGTGAACGTGCCGCGGTGGTACTCGAGGTACAGCTCTCCGACGATCGACGGCCGCGGCTCCGTCTCTGCCTCGAGCGCCGAGAAGAACTCGTCGCTCGTCGCCGTCTGCACGCGCGGCAGCCCCTGCAGGTCGCCCATGCGCGCGAGTCGCTCGAGCATCGAGCGCGTCGGCCCGCCGCCGCCGTCGCCGAAACCGAAGACGAGCAGGCTCGACGCGCTCGACTGGTGGTCGAGGAACTCGTGCTCCGTCTTCAGCACCTCGCGCACGGAAACGTCGCTCGAGTACGTGTCGGCCGGCGGGAAGTGGCCGAGCACCTCGCTGCCGTCGATTCCCTGCCAGACGAACGTGTGTGCGTCGGGCTTGTTGAAGCGATTCCACGACAGCTTCTGCGTCAGGAACCGACCGATGCCGGCGAGGCGCATCAGCTGCGGCAGCTGGCCGCAATACCCGAACGCGTCGGGCGCCCACAGCTCGCGGCAGCGCACGCCGAGCTTCTCCTCGAAGTACCGCTGCCCGTGCACGAACTGACGGAGCAGCGACTCGCCGGAAGGGATGTTGAAGTCGGGCTCGACCCACGTCCCGCCGACGGGCACGAACTGCCCCGAGCGCACCTTCTCGACGATGCGCTGCCAGAGGTCCGGCTCGCGCTCCTCGATCCACGCGTACTGCTGCGCCTGCGAGCACGCGAAGCGGAACTCCGGGTACTCGTCCATGTAGCGCGTCTGGCTCGAGAACGTGCGCACGAGCTTCCGGTGCGTCTCCGCGAGCGGCCAGAGCCACGCGGTGTCGATGTGCGCGTGCCCGATCGCCATGATCTCGTGCACGCGACTCGCCGTGTGGTGCTCGTAGAGCGCGGCGAGGATCGCCGCGTCGCCGTCGTTGCAGAAGCGATTCAGCTCGGAGCGGAGGTGCCCGCCGAAGCCGGGGTCGAGCGTGTCGGATGCCTCGAGCTCGCGCAGCACCTCGAAGTCGAAGTAGAGCTTCCACGCGTCCTCGTCGACGTGCGCGAGCGCGCAGCGCTCGACCTCGGGCGGACGGTCGAGCCGGCCGAAGAGCCCGTTGCAGGCGAGCTCGAGCGAGAGCTCGACGCGCTCGCCGCCACGGGCCCGTTCGAGCACGGTGGCGTCCGGGCGCTGGTGTGGCTCGGTGCCGTGCAGCCCCTGCACCGAGCGGCCGTCGATCCAGAGCGTCGACTCGGCCCGCGTCGCCCAGAGCAGGTCGACGCGGCGACCCGCCCAGTGCCCCGGCACGGTCGCAGCGAGGCGGAACCAGTAGGTCGCCCACAGCGGCTCGAGGCGCTCGCCCTGCTCCACCGGCCGGTAGTCGAGCGCCTGCGCCTCCTCCCAGGAGATGCGGTCGACCGGGCCTGCGACGAGCAGCTCGTCGGGCGCGATCGTCTCCGGCCGGATCGCCTCGCGCAGCCGGACGGCCGTGGCAGCCAGGCGCTCCCGCGTGTACTCGGTGTGCCGGATCAAGCGACGGCGACGGCGCCGTTGCGCAGCACGCTCTCGCCGGTCTCGGGCGAGAAGTAGTAGAGCCGCGACGGATCGACGGCGAGCGTCAGCCGCTCGCCCACCTTGGCGCGTGTCCGCGCATCGACGCGGGCGGTGAACATCGCCCCGCTCACGTTCTCGGCGAGCAGCGAGGTCGTCTCCTCGGCCTCGTTGGACAGAGCGTCCTCGACGGTCACCGGCGTTGCGTCGACACGGAAGAAGACGTAGGCGTCGGAGCCGATCCCCTCGAGCACCTCCACCGTCACCTCGACCGTCGGCAGCTCGCGCGTGGCGAACGCCACGTCCTCGAACGCCTCCGGGCGGATGCCGGCGATCACGTTCCCGTCGGCGGGCCGTCGCGAACGATCGACGGGGACGTCGAACGAGCCGATCCGGAGCGTCTCGCCCTCGAGCGTCGCCTGGACGAGGTTCATCGCCGGCGAGCCGATGAACGCGGCGACGAACAGGTTCGCAGGCTCCTCGTAGAGCTTCCCCGGCACGTCGACCTGCTGCACCCGGCCGTCGCGCATCACGGCGACGCGGTCGCCCAGCGTCATCGCCTCGACCTGGTCGTGCGTCACGTACACGGTCGTGACGCCGATCCGCTGGTGCAGCTGCTGCAGCGACGTCCGCATCGACACGCGCAGCTTGGCGTCGAGGTTCGAGAGCGGCTCGTCCATCAGGAACGCCTTCGGCTCGCGCACGATCGCGCGACCCATGGCGACCCGCTGCATCTGCCCGCCCGAGAGCGCGCGCGGCCGGCGGTCGAGCAGCTGGTCGAGGCCGAGCAGCTTCGCCGCCTCCTCCACGCGACGTTTCACCTCGGCCTTCTTCAGCTTGCGGACGCGGAGCGCATAGCCGAGGTTCTCGCGCACCGTCATGTGCGGGTAGAGCGCATAGTTCTGGAAGACCATCGCCAGGTCGCGCTGCGCCGGCGGCGCCTTCGTCACGTCGCGGCCGTCGATCATGATCTTCCCGCTGGTCACCGTCTCGAGGCCGCCGATCGAGCGGAGCAGGGTCGTCTTCCCGCAGCCGGACGGGCCGACGAGCACCATGAACTCCCCGTCCGAGATCGTCAGGTCGACGTCGTCGACAGCCCGGACGCCTCCCACGAACTCCTTGGTGACGCTGTCGAGGACGATCTCGCCCACTGGAGGAGGACTGTACGCGAGATCACGCCCCCGTGCAATCGTTGCCACATCGGCGCGGGAAGGGCTAGGCTCGGGCGGGATGGCGCCGATCGAGCTGACGTGCGTCCGCGACACGTGCAACGTCTGGGTGCTGCGGCGCGGACGCGACGCCGTCTGCGTCGACTTCGGCTCCGGCGCCGTGCTCGACCGGTTCGACGAGCTCGGCATCGACCGTGTCACCGACGTGCTCGTCACGCACTTCCACCGCGACGGGGTGCAGGGCCTCGCCCGCGCCACGGCCGCCGGTGTGCGCGTCTGGGTGCCGCCGGTCGAGGCCGAGCTCTTCACCGACGCGGCGGGCCACTGGGCTTGCCTCCAGGCCGCGAACTCGTACGACCTGCGGCAGGAGACGCTCGCCCCGTTCGTGGACGTCGAGATCGCGGGCACGGTCGACGAGTACCGGACGCGTGCCTACGGCGGCATCGACGTCTACACGCAGCCGACGCCCGGTCACACGATGGGTTCGGTCACGTACCTCGTCGACCTCGACGGCCGCCGGGCTGCGTTCAGCGGCGACCTGCTGCACGCGGGCGGCCGTCTCTGGTCGCTCGCCGCGACCCAGTGGTCGTACAGCGGCGTCGACGGGCAGGCCGCGACGCTCCTGTCGCTGCGCATCCTCGCGGGGCACCGGCCCGACACGGTCTACCCGGCGCACGGGCCGGCGATCGACGACCCGGACGCTGGGATCGCCGAGACCGAGCGGCGCCTCGCCGAGCTGATGGAGCTTCGCCGGAGCGAGGAGATGCCGTTCGCGTACGCGCGCTGGGTGGAGGCGCCCTGGCGCCTTCTGCTGCCGCACCTGCTCCTGAACACGACCAGCATGGCGACGAGCTACGCGCTCCTCTCCGGCGACGGCGCCGCGCTGCTCGTCGACTGGGGTTACGACCAGTGGACCGGCTGGCCGTACGGCGGTCGTCGGCACCAGACACGGCCGCTGCTCGAGTCGATCGGGCCGCTTCTCCGCGATCACGGTGTCGATCGGGTCGAGGCGGTCGTGACGACGCACTACCACGACGACCACGTGGCGGGCGCGAACCTGCTGCGCGACGTCTACGGCGCCGAGGTCTGGTCGCCCGAGAACGTCGCGCCGATCCTCGAGTCGCCCGAGCGGTACGACATCCCGTGCCTCTGGTTCGACCCCGTGCCGGTCGACCGCGTGCTGCGCTTCGGGGAGCCGGTCCGCTGGCACGAGCACGAGCTGCAGGTGCACCCGCTCCCGGGCCACACCCGCTATGCCGCCGCGATCGCGTTCGAGACCGACGGCCGCCGCGTGCTCGCCACCGGCGACCAGCAGTCGTTCAGCGCGAGCGGTCGCATGGTCGCGAACTACCAGTACCGCAACCGCTTCGCGATCGACGACTACGTGGCGAGCGCCTCGCTGTACGAGCGGCTGCGCCCCGACCTGATCCTGACGGGCCACTCGGGCGCGCACGAGCCGGCCGAGCCGCAGCTCGAGCGCTTCGCCGCGGACGCCCGCCGCATCTCCGAACTGCACCGCGAGCTGCTGCCGCTTCCCGACGCGGAGGGCGTCTTCGCGCGTGTCGCCCCGTACCGTGCACGTGTCGCGCCGGGTGGCACGCTCGAGCTCGAGGTCGAGTTGCGGAGCCCGCTCGGGGCGACGACGCAGGCGTCGGTCTCGCTCGCCGCGCCGGACGGCTGGGCCGTCGAGCCGGCGCGGGCGACGGCCGAGCTCGAGCCGCACGGCGAGGCGACGGTCGTGTTTCGCGTCACGGCCGGCCGGGAGCACGGACGCGTGCCGGTCGCCGCCGACGTCACGATCGGCGAGCTCGTCCTCGGCCTCCACGCCGAGGCGCTCGTGACGGTCGGATGATCGTCGAGCGCGAGGGCTACCGGCTCGAGCTCGCGGCCGACGGACGCCGCGCCGTCCTCACGCGACCCGACGGCGAGCACTGGCTGACGCTCTCGCTGCTCGCCTCCTTCGACCGCACGGATGCCCGCGACGAGAGCGTCTCCTGGCAGGCGACGGCCGACGACGCGACGATCACGATCGAGCGGCGCTCGACTGCGTGGGACCGCGCCGGCGTCACGCTCACCTGCGGCGAGCGCTCGCTGGAGCTGCGCGCCTGGGTCGAGGGCAGCGGCCGGCTCGCGGACGTGCACCTGCTCGGCGGCCGCTCGCTGCACGGCCCGAAGACGGGCCTCTTCCGCACCGGTACGAGCTGCACGACGCTCTTCTCGGCGGGCGCAGACGAGCCGGCGAAGCTCCTCCGCGGCGCCGACGAGGAGGTCGTGCTCGGTGTCAGCGGCGACGGTGAGCTGGGCCGCGGCCACTGGTTCCTCACTCCGCCGCCGCTCTTCCTCGCGTTCCGCCGCGACGACGAGGAGCGCTGGCTCGGCCTCGGCCTTGAGGCGCCCGTCGAGCGGCTCCGCTTCGTGCAGGCCGTGCACCGGCCGGGCGACCGCGCGTTCCATCTCGTGCTCGAGCACGAGGGGCACACCGCGGTCGACGGCCGTTTCGAGGCGCCTGCGGTCGTGCTGACGCCGGGCCTCGCGTCGCCGTACGACGGGGTCCGCGCGCAGGCGGAGCCACGCGAGCCGCGCGAGCAGCCGGCGTGGTGGCGCGGCGCGATCTTCTGCGGCTGGGGCGCGCAGTGCCAGCTCGCCTCGACCGGCCTCGGCCGGGCGCCCGACCTCTCGACCCGGGCGAACTACGACACGTTCCTCGCGGCGCTCGGCGAGCACGGCGTGCTCCCACCGACGATCGTGATCGACGACAAGTGGCAGCGCACCTACGGCCGGAACGAGCCGGACGAGGACAAGTGGCCGGACCTGCGCGGCTGGATCGCGGCGCGGCACGACGAGGGACGGCGCGTGCTGCTCTGGTGGAAGGCGTGGGACCCTGAGGGCCTGCCCGACGAGCTCTGTGTGCGCCGTCCCGACGGCGCTCCGGTCGCCGTCGACCCGACCGCGCCGGGCACGGCCGCGCTCATGCGCGAGGTGATGCACGAGCTCCTCGCGCCCGGCGGCCTCGACGCGGACGGGCTGAAGGTCGACTTCACCGCGCAGACGCCGAGCGGCGAGTCGCTCGCGGTGCACGGGCGCGCCTGGGGCATCTCCCTCTTGCACGAGCTGCTCCGCCTCGTCTACGACGGGGCGAAGGAGGCCAAGCCCGACGCGCTCGTGATCACGCACACGCCGCACCCCGCGTTCGCCGACGTCACCGACATGGTGCGGCTGAACGACATGCTGCGCCTCGACGACCCGGGCCCCCTCCGGCCCGGGACGGTCGTGCCGCAGATGCGGCACCGCGCCGCGGTCGCCGCGGCCGCGATCCCCGGGGTGCTCGTCGACACCGACGACTGGACGATCCCCGACCTCGCCACCTGGCGCGACTACCTCCACGCGAAGCTCGAGCTCGGCGTGCCGTCCCTCTACTACGCGACTCGCCTCGACCTGACGGGCGAGCAGCTCGAGGAGCAGGACTACGCGGCTCTCCGCCGCGTCTTCGGAGGCGTGGGTTGACCGCGATCGAGGACCCGGGGCCGCTGCGCCCGGTCACGCTCGCGGACATCGCGCGCGAGGCTGGCACGTCGGCCTCGACGGCGTCGCGGGCACTGAGCGGGCGCGGCTACGTCTCCGACTCGGTTCGCGATCGCCTCCTCGCCGTGGCCGACCGCCTGGGCTACGTCCCGAACGCCTCGGCGCAGACGCTGAAGCAGCGCACGAGCCGCGTCGTCGGCGTCGTCGTCTCGGCGCTCGACAACCAGTTCTACGCGGGCCTCGCCGCCGGCGTCGAGCAGGTGCTGCGCGAGGCGAACTACCAGATGGTGCTGCTCGGCGACAACAGCGACGCGGCCGAGGAGCTCGCGGGCGTGCGCACCTTCGTCGCGATGCGCACCCCAGGCGTGATCATGACGCCGGTCGGTGCGGAGGCCTCGCGCCTCCTGCTCTCCCACGGCGCCGCCGTCGTCGAGGTCGACCGCCGCCTCTCGAGCGCTCCCTGCGACGCGGTCGTGATCGACAACGAGCGGGGCGGCCGCGAGGCGACGATGCACCTGATCGGCCTGGGCCACCGGCGGATCGCGCTGCTCGGCGTCGCGACGGAGTGGACGACCGACGCCGGCCGTCTCAAGGGCTACCGCACCGCGCTTCGCAACGCGAGGATCCCGTTCGACAAGCGTCTCGTCGTGCGCATCCCCGTGCGTGCTCCGGACACCGAGGCGCGCATCGAGGCCCTGCTCGACACCGCGGCGCCGACGGCTGTCTTCGCTGCCAACAACGCGCTCGCCGAGCAGGCGTGGCGCGTGCTCCGGCGGCGCGGCCTCCGGATCCCCGGCGACGTCTCGCTCGTCGGCTTCGACGACGTGCCGTGGATGGAGATGGTCGAGCCGCAGATCACCGTGGTCGACCAGCCGACGATCGAGCTCGGCCGCTCGGCCGCGCGGCTCCTCCTCCGCAGGCTCCACGGCGGCCCGTCGCTCGCACCGGAGGTCGACGTCCTGCAGCCGCGCCTCCTCGTCCGGGGCTCCACCGGCGCACCTCCGGGTTAAGCCGCCTTGACGCCGGCGGCCGGTGTGGTTACGTTCCCACAAGCTCGGCGACCCCCAGTGCCAAACTCGAGTCGGAGGGACCAATACATGCAGGGTTGGCGCAAGGCTTCCGCCCTCGCCGCATTGATCGCAGCGATTGTCAGCGTCGCGGTCACAGCGGGCATGGCGAGCGCGCACAGCACGAAGGCGAACGCGGGAACGCTCAACATCATGGGCTTCGGGAAGGGCGACGACGTCGCCGAGTCCCGCGCCGCGATCGCGATCAAGGCCGTCGGCGGCACCGTGAACCGCCCGTCCGGCAGCTTCAACGACCAGCAGTTCCTCGCTGCCGTGGCCAGCGGGAACGTGCCGGACCTCGTCTACCTCGACCGGCAGAAGGTCGGCACCTACGCGGCGAAGGGCGCCTTCCTGCCCCTCACCTCGTGCATCAAGTCGCAGAAGATCAACATGA
>JAICYG010000210.1 GCA_025934335.1 Thermoleophilia bacterium
CCGTCGGGGCCCTCCACCCAGACGCCGGGCTCCTGCTGCATGAGGTCGTTGGAAGCCAAGCGGCCGGGAAGTATAGCCAGCATCGCCTCGCCCTCCGGGCCTCGCGCTGTAAGGGGAAGGAAATCGCCGAGATCCCGGCCATGTCACTGCTCGAGGAAGCGGAAGTACACGCAGTAGCGGATCGAGCCGGTGCGGTTCGTGCCGCTCGCGTGCGGGAGCCGCGGGTCCATGACGAGCGCGTCGCCGGGATCGAGCGCCACCTCGCGCGGCGCCGCTCCGTCGAGCGGCCACACGGTGAGGCCGCCGTTCTCGGGGCCGTTGCGGGTGAGCGCGACGCCGAGGATCCGCCGGTACGGGCGGCCGTTCGACCAGTCCGGCAGCTGGTCGACGTGCGCCTGCAGCTCGAACTGCTGCTCGGGGTCGTCGGGCATCTGCCCGACGATCTGCGGGTCGCAGAGCTCGCCGGCACGCAACTGCTGCGGCAGGTGCTCCAGCAGCTGAAGCACCTCGGCGTCCCAGCGCAGGTGCGGGAACCAGTGCGCGTTCCACAGCCAGCCCGAGAGCCACTCTTGCGGCAGCCCGTTCGTCGCGACGTCGCGGTGGATGTGGCGGAGCACCCCGTCGACCGCGGCGGCCGGCACCGCGCCGCGGAGCACCTCGTACCCGGGCCGTGTTTCCGTCGCTGCCAAACGAGCCCTCGCGTACCTGGCTCGCGTTCCGCCGAAACCTTTCGCGGGAGCAAACTCGTCGCGAACGGCCCTGGCAGCATTCGCGGGCGTCGCGTGTCCGTGGCGCCCGTCCCCGGTTAAGCCGTGTCCCCTTCAGCATTCTCGGCCGCCGTGTGCCGAGGCGCCCGTCCGCGGCGGAGCCGTGTCCCCTTCCGCTTCACCGCCGCGGCCGGCTGCGTGGGGCAGCCGGAACCTAGCCCTCCCGGCCAGGCGAAGGCCGCCGTGTGGACGAACCGCCACTCACTCGGCTCGAGCCTGTGCGCACTTCGTTCTGGTGGCTGCCACCAGACGTGCCGCGCCCAGCCAGGCCCGTCGGGGAGGAGCCCGGGCGGCGAGGGGCCTCAGCTCTTCGCTTCGGCCCAGTTGTCGCCGACGCCCACGTCGACGGCCAGGGCGGGATCGAGGTCGTACGCGCCGCACATCTCGGCTCGCACGAGCTCGCGCACCTTCGACACCTCGGGATCCGGCACCTCGAGGAGCAACTCGTCGTGCACCTGCAGGACGAGTCGCGCGCCTCTCCCCTCCTCCTGCAGCCGGCGCGCGATCCGGATCATCGCCACCTTGATGATGTCGGCGTTCGACCCCTGCATGACGAAGTTCACCGCGACCCGCTCGCCGAACCCGCGCGTCTGCCGGTTCGAGGCGCGAATCTCCGGCACCGGCCGCCGCCGCCCGAGCAGCGAGGTCACGTACCCGTCCACCGTCGCCTGCGCGATCGTCCGCTGGATGAAGTCCTGCACGTGCGGGAACCGCGCCAGGTACGCGTCGATGTAGCGCTGCGCCTCGTCGCGCGGAATCTCGAGGTTCTCGGACAGGCCGAACGCCGAGATGCCGTAGACGATCCCGAAGTTGATCATCTTCGCGATCGACCGCTGCCCCGACGTCAGCTCGGCGGGATCGACGCCGAGCACCTCCGAGGCGGTCGCCGTGTGGATGTCCTCACCGCGCGCGAACGCCGCGCGTAGCTTCGGCTCGCCCGAGACGTGCGCGAGGATCCGGAGCTCGATCTGCGAGTAGTCCGCCGACATGATCCGGTGTCCTTCCTCGGCGACGAACGCCGAGCGGATCTCGCGGCCGAGCTCGGTACGGATCGGGATCGACTGCAGGTTCGGGTCGGACGTCGACAGCCGCCCCGTTGCAGCGACCGTCTGGTTGAACGTCGTGTGCAACCGGCCGTCCTGCTCGGAGATCAGCGACGGCAGCGGGCCGAGGTACGTGTTCAGCAGCTTCGACAGCTCGCGCCACTCCTCGATCACGGGCACGATCGCGTGCTCGTGGCGGATCGAGCGCAGCACCTTCGCGTCGGTCGAGTAGCCGGTCTTCCCCTTCCGCCCCGTGGTCAGCTCGAGCTTCTCGAACAGGATCTTCCCGACCTGCTGCGTCGAACCGAGCATGAACTCCTCGCCCGCCTGCTCGAACGCCTGCGACTCGAGCTCCTCGACGCGGTCGGCGAGCCGCGCCGTGATCTCGCCCATGCGGTACGTGTCGATCTTCACGCCCGCCTGCTCCATCGACGCGAGCACGCCGGTGAGCGGGAGCTCGACGTCGCGGTACAGCGTCGTGACCCCGCGCTCGTCGAGGCGCTCGAGCAGCGGGCCGATCAGCCGCCGCGGGGCCTCTGCCCGGCGGACGAGCTCGACCGTCTCCTCGTCGGCGACCGGCGTCGGCAGCAGCTCGACCCCGTACTCGGCCGCGAGGTCGTCGAGGTCGTACGACGCACGACCGGGGTCGATCAGGTACGCCGCGAGCAGCGTGTCGTCGCGGGCGTCGATACGCAGCGCCTTCGCGTCGTGCACGACGAGCTGCGCACGCGGAGGAACCGGCGACCGCTGACCCACCACGACCTCGTCCCCCGGCGCGACGGCCGCGCGGTCGGCGATCGCGGCAAATCCGACGACACCGCCGAAGTCCAGGTCGCCTTCCCGCCACGGCACCTCCACCCCGGTCACCTTCAGCGGCGCCGACGGCACCGCCGCGTCGAGCTCGTCGACGCGCCCGAGCAGAGCGCGAAACTCGAAGCGGCGGAAGATTTCCTTCAGCTGCGCGCGGTCGGGCGGGTCGAGCACGAGCTGCGCCGGGTCGCAGTCGATGTCGAGGTCGCGCCGCATCGTCGCGAGCTCCTTCGACGTCCGCGCCAGCTCGGCGTGCTCGGTGATGTTCTTGCGCCGCGCCGGCGAGAGCTCGTCGGCGTGCTCGATCACCGCTTCGAGCGACCCGAACTGCGCGATGAGCTGTCCGGCCGTCTTGTCGCCGATGCCTGGGACGCCGGGGATGTTGTCGGAGGTGTCGCCCTTGAGCCCGATGAAGTCGGGCACCTGCTCCGGCGTGACGCCGTAGCGCGCCTC
>JAICYG010000088.1 GCA_025934335.1 Thermoleophilia bacterium
ACCTACGCCCTATACCCGGCGGTGCCGCCCTGTATGGCGGCGCTGCACGGCGCGATCGGCGCGGCGAACCGCACGTTGAAGATCGTGTGGCCGCTGGTGCCGATCGCGCACTACGGCGACATCTTCGAGACGGGGACGCACTACGCGAACAACGTCGCGGCGATGCCGTCGCTGCACGCCGGGTACGCGCTGCTCGTCGTCCTCTTCCTCTGGCGGTTCACGCCCACCTGGCTGCGGCCGCTGCTCGCGCTGTACCCGCCGGCGATGGCGTTCAGCCTCGTCTATGGCGGCGAGCACTACATCGTCGACTGCATCGCCGGGTGGGCGTACGCGGCGTTCGCCTACTTCACGGTCGAGTGGGCGTTCGCGTGGCGCGCGCAGCGGCGTCGCTACCTCGAGCCGGTCTTCGCGGACTGAGCGCGCATCGCGATTACCCTTCGACGTAGTGGACGCCTACATCGTCGACGCCGTCCGCTCGCCGATCGGGCGCCGGAACGGCGCACTCGCCGCGGTGCGCGGCGACGACCTCGCGTCGCAGGTCCTGAACGGGCTCGTTGCCCGGCATGACCTCGACCCGGCCGCGATCGACGACGTGCAGATGGGCTGTGTGACGCAGATCGGCGAGCAGGGCTGGAACGTCGGCCGCATGGCGGTGCTCGCGGCCGGGTGGCCGGCGAGCGTGTCGGGGACGACCGTCGACCGGCAATGCGGCTCGTCGATGCAGACGAACTTCAACGCCGCTGCGGCCGTCGCCTCCGGGCAGCTCGACCTCGTCGTCTCGGCGGGGCTCGAGTCGATGTCGCGCGTGCCGATGGGCTCGAACGGCGGCTCGGTCTCCGAGCAGGTGACGTCACGGCACGAGATCGTCATGCAGGGGACGTCGGCCGAGCTGCTCGCCGAGGAGTGGGGGCTCACGCGCGAGGAGCTCGACGCGTACTCGCTCGAGTCGCACCGCCGGGCGGTCGCGGCGATCGACGGCGGGAAGTTCGAGCGGGAGATCGTGCCGATCGAGCTGCCGGAGGCGCCCGGGGGAGGGGGTGTAGCCACCCGCACGGTGTTCCGCGTCGACGAGGCGGTGCGGCGGGACACGTCGCTCGTGGCGCTCGCCGCCCTGAAGCCCGCCTTCCGGCCGGACGGCGTCGTCACGGCGGGCAACTCGTCGCAGATCGTCGACGGTGCGGCCGCGGTGCTCGTCGCGAGCGAGAAGGCGCTCACGGAGCACGGCCTCGAGCCGCGCGCGCGGTTCGTCTCGTTCGGCCTCGCAGGCGTCGACCCGACGCGGATGCTGCACGGGAACCCGGAGGCGATGCGGAGGGCGCTCGACCGGGCCGGCCTCGGCCTGGACGACATGGCCGTGATCGAGGTGAACGAGGCCTTCGCGACGGTCGTGCTGCAGACGGCGGCGGACATCGGGCTCGAGGAGCGCATGGGCGACGTCAACCCGAACGGGGGCGGCATCTCGCTCGGCCACCCGCTCGGGGCGACCGGCGCGCGCATCACGGCGACGCTCCTGCCGGAGCTCGAGCGCCGCGGTGCCCGCTACGGCATCGCGTCGATGTGCGTCGGCTTCGGCATGGCCATCGCGGGCGTCGTCGAGAGCCTCGCGTGAGAGTCGGCGTCGTCGGCCTCGGCGCGATGGGCGCCGGCATCGCGCAGCTCGCGGTCGAGGCGGGTCTCGAGACGGTCGGACGCGAGGTCGAGCTCGAGCGCGCCGAGGCGGCTCGCGGCACGATCGCGCACTTCCTCGCGCGGAAGGTCGAGCAGGGCCGGCTCGAGCAGCAGGCGCGCGACGACGCCGTCGGCCGCCTCGGCATCACCACCGACCTCGCCGACCTCGCCGACTGCGACGTCGTCATCGAGGCCGCGTTCGAGGATCTCGACGTCAAGCGGGAGCTGTTCCGCGAGCTCGAGCAGGTCGTCCGCGCGGACGCGATCCTCGCCACGAATACCTCGGCGCTCAGCGTGACCGAGATCGCGTCGGCGCTCGAGCGGCCGGAGCGCGCGGTCGGGATGCACTTCTTCAACCCGGCGCCGCTGATGCCGCTCGTCGAGATCGTCCGCGCCGAGCGCACCGCCGACGACGTCTTCGAGACCGCCTTCGCGCTCGGCTCGACGCTCGGGAAGACTCCGATCCGCTGCAGCGACACGCCCGGCTTCGTCGTGAACCGAGTCCTGATCCCGCTGCTGAACGACTGCGTCCGAGTGCTCGACGAGACGGGCGTGACGCCGGAGGACCTCGACGCCGGGATGAAGCACGGCGCCGGGTGGCCCATGGGGCCGTGCGCGCTCCTCGACCTCGTCGGCGCCGACGTGCACGTGCACGCGAGCGAGGCGCTCTACGCGAAGCTGCGCGAGCCGCGGATGGCGCCGCCGCCGCGGCTCGTCCGGATGCTCGCCGCCGGCAAGCTCGGCCGGAAGACCGGCGAGGGCTTCTACCGGTACGACTGACGTCCGGCGCTCCGCCTAGCGTGGAGCGGCATGGCGATGTGCCATGCGTGCAGGCGGACACTCCTCGCCGGCGAGCGCTACCGGACGTGGCGCTTCGGCCGCCGCGACCGCACCGTCTGCGCCGTCTGCGAGCCGGCCGTCCGCGAGGCGGGCGCCGTGCGCGTGGTGGAGGGGTTCGAGCACGTCCGCGTCACGGGGCTCATTCAGCACGTGAAGCGGGTGGCGTAACCGGGCCCGTCTCCCGCATCTCGATCCCCGCGCGCCGCGCGACCCACGAGATGGAACCGCCCTGCACGACCACCGAGACGAGCACGACGACGAAGACGATGTCGTAGATCCGGTCCGCGTCCGGCACGTGCCGTCCGAGCGCGAACGCGGCGAGGAGGATCGGCACCGCTCCCTTCAGCCCGCCCCACATCACGAACAGCACCTCGCCGCGACGGAGCGTCGTCGGCCCGAGCAGCGGCCCGAGCGCGAGCGGACGCGCGACCAGCGCGACGAACGCCGCGAGCGCCACGCCCTGCGCCCAGTGCTCGCCGCCGACGGCTCCGATCTCGATCGTCAGGCCGAGGGCGACGAACACGACGATCTCGGCGAGCGTCGCGAGCCCGTCCTGGAACGCCGCGATCTCCGACTTGAACGGCGCCTCGATGTCGCCGACCAGGAGCCCCGCGATGAAGACGGCGAGGAAGCCCGACCCGTGCGCCACCGTCGCGACGCCGTAGACGAGGCCGGCGAGCGCGAGCGTGCGCACCGTGTGCAGGCCCGAAGAAGGCAGCGACAGCCGCTGCAGCAGCTGCTGCTCGAGGAGCCCGCCGACGACGCCGATCCCGAGGCCGATCGCCATCTGCTCCGCGAACGTCGAGACGACGATCCAGAACGAGGCGTCGGTCCTCGTCGCGAGCTCGATCATCCCGATCATCAGCGCAATCCCGACCGGGTCGTTCGCGCCCGACTCGCCCTCCAGGATCGTCCCGGCGGCACCGCCGATCTCACGGTCGCCGAGCACGGAGAACATCACCGCGGGGTCGGTTGGGGCGACGGCGGCGCCGAGGAGGCCCGCCGTCGTCCAGCCGAGCCCGAAGGCGAGGTGGACGAAGATCGCGATCAGGCCGGCAGTCGCGAAGGTGCCGAGGATCCCGAGCGTCGCGACAGGCAGGGCGACGGCCCGGAAGCGGCGGAGGCCGATCGACGAGCCGCCGTTGAAGAGGATCACGATCAGCGCGACCGTCCCCAGTTGCTCCACGGCCTTCGTCGAGAGCGCGAGCGACGGGTACTGGTCGGAGGCGAGTGCGGCGACGACGAGGAAGAGCGCCGCGGACGGGACGGATACCCGCGCGCTCACCTTGCTTCCGAGCAGCGCCGCCGACAGCGCCGCCGCGAAGAGCAGCACGTCGAGCCCGAAAGAGGTCAGGTCGTGCACGACGCGCGCGACATTAATCGACAGCTGCCGACGGGACTCGATCAAAAAGTCCTTACCTTTCGCTGAACAGCGGCATAATTCGGCAAGAAAGACTTGCTCTGTCGATGCGGCGGCTCTTCGTCATCCTGCTCGCTTCTCTGGTGGTCGTCCCGGCCGCCCTCGCGGCCAAGCGCGCGGCCGGTGACGGGGTGCTCGAGCTGAAGTCGGCAGACGGCCGCGTCGTGATCGGGAAGGACGCCACGCCCGCGCGCGGCGTGCTCTGGGGCCAGATGGACAGGGGCAAGCTGATCGTCGTCGACCCGCTTCCGGACGACGGCAACCAGGTCCTCGTGAGCGGCTCGGAGAAGAAGGCGTTGCCCATCTACAACGACAGCGGTGCGCTCGTGACGACCTACTGGGGCACGAACCTGCACTTCCGCGTCACCGGGGGGAAGTATCGGCTCGTCTTCGACGGCACCGGCATCGACCTGACCGCGATCGGGACGGGCGTTGCGTACCTGACGGGCGACCCGAACGCCTTCGACGCGGGGTACTACGCTGTCGATTCGGGGAAGTGGGTTCCGATGCCCGTCTCCCTCGCGTCTGTCTCGACGAAGCCGCTCGCCGTCGCGTTCCCGGCGCCCGCCGCGCCGCAGAGCCCCTAGTGACCCAGTCACCGGCGAGCATCCTGGTGGTCGAGGACGAGAGCTCGATCGCCTCGTTCGTGTCCCTGTACCTGAAGAACGCCGGCTACGGCGTGCGCACGGCCTCGACCGGCAACGACGCCCTCAACCAGGTGGCGCAGGACATGCCGGGCCTGATCGTGCTCGATCTGATGCTTCCGGACATCGACGGGATCGAGGTGACGAAGCGGATCCGGCAGACGAGCGACGTGCCGATCCTGATGCTGACCGCGCGCGACGAGGACGTCGACAAGATCATCGGCCTCGAGGTCGGCGCCGACGACTACCTGACGAAGCCGTTCAACCCGCGCGAGCTCGTGGCGCGCGTCAAGTCGATTCTCCGCCGGTCGACGCCCGACCGTCGCGACCTCGAGAGCGAGACGATCGACCACGGCGACCTGCACGTCGATGCGGGCCGCCGCGAGGTGCGCGTCGCCGAGGAGGAGATCCAGCTCGCGCCGAAGGAGTTCGACCTGCTCTGGGAGCTGCTCGACCACCGCGGCCTCGTGCTGACGCGCGACCAGCTGCTCGAGCGCGTCTGGGGCTACACCTTCGCCGGAGACACCCGCACCGTCGACGTCCACGTGCGCCAGCTGCGCCGCAAGCTCGGCGACGCCTCGCCCATCGTCACCGTCTGGGGCGTCGGCTACAAGGTGTCGCCGGCGAAGGACGCCAAGAAGGACCCGCCGAAGAAGTAGGGCGAGATGCTCGGATCGCTGCGCGTCCGGCTGCCGCTCGTCTTCCTCGCCGGGATCATCCTGGCGGGTCTGATCACGACGCTGATCGCCGTCAGGCTGTTCCGCGACTTCGCGCACGACCAGGCGCTCTCGAAGCTGTCTCGCGAGGCGCACGGCATCGCGCAGCTGTACGCGCGCGGCGTGACGGAGAGCTACGGCAACAAGGTCGACCGGCGGGTGCCGGGCAAGGTGACGGCCGATTCGCTCGAGAAGGCGACGGGGGACGAGATCTTCTTCGTCGGCCCGCACCGGCTCGCACCCGGACAGATCACCGGGCTCGAGCCGCTGCCGCCGACGACGTTCGACTGGATCTCCGGCAAGTCGGGGACGTTCGAGTTCACGCCGCCGCGCACGCACCGACGCTACTACGCCGTCGCGAACCCGATCATCACCGGCAAGGGGCAGAACGCCACGCCGCTCGGCGCGATCGTGGTCGCGACGCCGAAGGTGGACGTGAGCCAGCGCGTCTACGACCTGATCGAGCGCCTCGCGATCGCGGGCGTCCTCGGCGTGCTGGTCTCCGCGTTGCTCGCCTGGTACCTGTCGCGGCGGATCGTCCGGCCGGTGCTGCAGCTGTCCGACGCAGCCGACGCCGTCGCGCGGGGTAGGTACGACGTGACGGTGCCGGCGCGGGCGCCCGGCGAGCTGGGGCACCTGAGCGAGCGCTTCGGCGAGATGGCGTCGCGGCTCGCCGAGGTGGAGGAGATGGAGCGCAACTTCCTCATGTCGGTGTCGCACGAATTGCGGACGCCGCTGACGGCGATCCGCGGTCACGTCTCCGCGCTTCTCGAGGGGGTCGTCGACGATCCGGCCGAGCGGGCGGCGTCGCTCGAGATCGTCGAGGCCGAGACGCAGCGCCTCGAGCGGCTGGTCGGCGACATCCTCGACCTGGCGAAGCTCGACACGCACCGGTTCACGGTCATGACGGAGGAGGTCGATATGGCCCAGCTCGTCGAGCAGGCGTACGAGCGCTACCGCGAGGAGGCCCGCCGCCGCTCGATCGACTACCGGCAGGACCTGCGTGCGCATCCCGTGATCACCTCGGACGGCGACCGGGTGCTGCAGGTCGTCGGCAACCTGCTCTCGAACGCGTTCCATGCGACGCCCGACGGCGGCCGGATCTCGCTCGAGCTCGGCCAGCGGAACGGCAGCGTCCACGTGGCGGTCGAGGACACCGGCCCCGGGATCTCGCCCGAGCTGCGCGAGCGCCTCTTCCGCCCGTTCGTGTCGCAGACCGGCGGCGGAACCGGTCTCGGCCTCGCGATCGCGCGGGAGCTGTCGGTGACGCTCGGCGGCCGGCTCGACCTCGACTCCGAGGTGGGCAAGGGCTCCCGCTTCGAGCTCGTGCTGCCGGCCAGGTAGCGCTCGGCGGGGCTACGCGGCGCTGCCGCGGAGCGGCACCACGTTCTCGGGCCGCTGGCCGAGCTGCTCCTCGATCCGCTCGAGGCGCGCGTTCAGCGAGCGCCAGCCCTCCGTCAGGAGGTCGACGAGCAGCGTCAGGTCGTCGATGCGCGCCTCGCGCTCGGCGGCGAGCGTGCCCTCGATCCCCTCCAGCCGGCGGATCGCGTTGTTCGAGAGGCCCTTCACCTCGGCGAGGCGGCGGGAGATGGGTGCGGCTTCCTCGCGGAGGCCGTCGCGGAGCGCTTCGCGAACGTCGTCCATGGGGGCGACGCTAGCGTCCGCGTCGGATGGAGGCCCGCGAGCTCGAGTACGACCTGCCGCCCGAGCTGGTCGCGCAGCATCCCGCGGAGTGCCGGGACGAGTCGCGTCTTCTCGTCTACTCGCGCGCGAGCGGCTCGGTCGAGCACACGGTGTTCCGCGAGCTACCCGAGGTCGTCGCGGGCCTGACGGTGGTGAACGACACGCGGGTCGTCGCCGCGCGCATTCCGATCGAGCGGCCGCGCGGCGAGGTGCTGCTGCTCGAGCAGGTCGGCGGCGACGAGTGGGAGGCGCTCGCCCGCCCGACGCGGAAGCTCCGCGCCGGTGAGCGGTACGGGAACGTCGAGCTGCTCGAGCACCTCGGCGAGGGACGCTGGCGCGTGCGCCTGTCGGGCGAGCCGGCGGGGGAGACGCCGCTGCCGCCCTACATCACGGAGCCGCTCGCGGATGCGTCGCGCTACCAGACGGTGTACGCGCGCGAGCGCGGGTCCGCCGCGGCGCCGACGGCCGGGCTCCACTTCACCCCGGAGGTGCTCGCGCGGCTCGACGTCGAGCGGGTGACTCTGCACGTCGGCCTCGATACGTTCCGGCCGCTCCAGGAGGAGGTGGTGGAGCGTCACCGGATCCACGGGGAGCGGTACGCCGTCGGCGAGGCGGCGTGGGAGCGGATCCGCGCCGCGGCCGACGTGCTCGCGGTGGGGACGACGACGGTGCGCGTGCTCGAGACGCTGGCGCGCGGCGCGCCGCTTGCCGGCCGCACCGAGCTCTTCGTCACGCCCGGCTTCGAGTTCCGGTGCGTCGACCACCTGCTCACGAACTTCCACCTACCGCGCTCGACGCTGCTCGCGCTCGTGATGGCCTTCGCGGGCGTGGAGGAGATTCGCCGCCTCTATGCCCTCGCCATCGAGCAGCGCTACCGCTTCTACTCCTTCGGCGATGCGATGCTGATCCTGTGACACCGGCCCTGTGGAAGAAAAGTCACACTCTCGTCACGTCGTTTGGCGAGGGGACGAGGCTCGCTACGGCATGTCCCATGGGTGCAACGTCCCTGCAAATCCCGGGCTTGTGAGCGCAGCTTCGGGAAGCCGCGACCGACGTTTGGCGACGGGCGATGTCCTGAACGGCCGCGTCTTCGAGGTGCAGGCGACCGACGGCGCGGCGCGTGCCGGCGTGTTGCGCACGGCGCACGGCGAGGTGCGGACGCCCGTCTTCATGCCCGTCGGGACGAAGGCGACGGTGAAGACGCTGCACCCGGACGAGGTGCGCGCCCTCGGCGCGCAGATCCTGCTCGGCAACACGTACCACCTGCACTTCCGGCCGGGCGACGAGCTGATCCGCGACCTCGGCGGGCTGCACCGGTTCATGGCGTGGGACGGGCCGATCCTGACCGACTCGGGCGGCTTCCAGGTCTTCTCGCTGCGCGACACGATCGCCGCGGTCGACGACGACGGGGTCACGTTCCGGAACGTCTACGACGGGAGTGCGACCCGGTTCACGCCGGAGCTTGCGCAACGGATCCAGGCGAACCTCGGCAGCGACATCGCCATGTGCCTCGACCAGGTGCCGCCGCCCGGCCTCCCCCGCAGGGAGCTGGAGGAGGCCGTTCGCCGCACGACCGCCTGGGCAGCGCGACAGCGGCACGCGCCACGCGCCGACGGCCAGCTTCGCTTCGGGATCACGCAGGGCGGCACCGACACGGAGCTCCGCCGCCGCTCGACCGAGGAGATCGCGGAGCTCGGCTTCGACGGCAACGCGATCGGCGGCCTCGCGATCGGCGAGGATCGCGCGCTCATGTTCGAGACGACCGACAGAACGACCGCGCTCATGCCGGCGGAGAAGCCGCGATATTTCATGGGGATCGGCGACGCGGAGGGGATCCTCGAGGTGATCGAGGCGGGCGTCGACATGTTCGACTGCGTCCTCCCGACCCGCACCGCCCGCACCGGCAGCGCGTTGACAGCGACCGGGAGGCTCAACCTCCGCAACGCGCGCTTCGCGCGGGACGAGCGGCCGCTCGAGGAGGGCTGCGACTGCGCGGCCTGCGCGCGCTTCACCCGCGCCTACATCCGTCACCTCGTCAACCAGGACGAGCTGCTCGCCCTGCGCCTGCTCTCGCTGCACAATCTACGCTTCGTCATCGACCTGACCTGCGGCGCGCGCGGCGCGATCGAGCGCGGCGCGTTCGCGGCGTACAAGCTCGACCGGCTGGAGAGACTGCAATCGGCGGATTCCTGATCATCATCGTCCTGTTCGCGGCCGCCTGGCTGCTGTTCGTGCTTCCCGCGCGGCGCCGTCGCACGCAGCACTCCGCGATGCAGGACGCGATCGAGGCGGGCGACGAGATCATCACCGCCGGCGGCCTGCACGGGCGCGTCGTCGAGGACGAGGGGGAGACGGTCCGGATCGAGATCGCATCGGGCGTCGTCGCCACCCTCGACCGTCGCGCGATCGCCGCTGTCGCGACCGAGGTGGAGGTCGAGGTGGAGCCCGCCGCCGAGGAGGATGACGGCGTCGAGGCGGTCGACGAGCTGCAGGATCCGGCACCCGGAAGCCCCTCGAAACCCCGCTAACCTACCGCGAGCGTGTCGTCCCGCCGCTCGAACCTGATCCTCGTCGTGCTGATCCTGCTCGCCCTCACGGGCGTGGCGTTGCTCGGGACGCCGGGGTCGCCGTTCCACCGCGGCGTCAAGAAGGGCCTCGATCTGCAGGGCGGCCTCGAGGTGGTGCTGAAGGCGCAGCCGCCGAAGGGGCACAAGCTGCAGAAGGAGGATCTCGACCGCTCGGTCCAGATCATGCGGAACCGCGTCGACAAGCTCGGCGTCGCCTCGCCTGAGATCCGCGAGCAGAGTCCGGACCAGATCGTGATCCAGCTCGCGGGCGTCCACGACCCGCAGCAGGCGGCGCAGATCATCGGCAAGACGGCCGAGCTCGAGCTGTACGACATGGTCCCGGCGCTCGTCTCCCCGTCGGTGAGCGCTCGCGGCGACACCGCCGTTCCGTTCACGAGCCTCCACGACCTGCTCTCCGCGGTGCAGTCGAAGGCGTCGAGCGGCACGCCGAGCGGCTACGTCCTCTTCCGGCCCGTGAAGGTCACGCAGACGACCGGGACCGGGAAGAACAAGAAGACGACGACGGTCACGAAGTACGTGGTCGCGCGAAACGGCGGGCCGACGGGGACGCTTCACAAGGACCCGGAGACGGGCAACGCCGGCCTGCTCGACTCGCGCGGCGGCAAGGTGCCGGAGGGCTGGAAGGTGCTGAAGGTGCCGCCGAAGACGGTCGTCGTCACCTGCACCGCCGACACGTCGTCGGTGTGCCCGGGCGACCAGCACCTGAACGGCGTGCCGCCGCCCGGCAAGGTCGACTACTACCTCTTCAAGCACGGCCCTTACCCGAACGATCGCTTCGCGACGGACGGCAAGTACCCGAACATGACCGGCAAGGACCTGAAGCTCTCGGGCGTCCGCCAGGACTTCGACTCGAACGGCGAGCCGATCGTGCTGCTCGCCTTCACGGGCCACGGGAACAAGGTCTTCAAGCA
>JAICYG010000202.1 GCA_025934335.1 Thermoleophilia bacterium
GACAGCGCCACGATTGCGAGGCCGCCCCACTGCCAGGCACCCGCACCGAGCGAGCGCTCCGCGACCGAGACGGGCGCGAGCCCGTCGGTGGACGACCCGACGCGGACATCGACCTCGCTCAGAGGTCCCGCTCCCGGCCCCGGCAAAGCCGGCACCTCCGCTCTTTGATGAGCTCCGTCGAGCCTACGATCATGCGTCCGCCTTGCGCTGGTCGTCGATGCACAGGCGCGCCCACGGGATGGCCTTGAGGCGCTCGGGCGCGATCGGCTTGCCGCACACCTCGCACGTTCCGTAGCTCCCGTCGTCGATCTTCTGCAGCGCGTGGTCGATGTCCCGGAGGGTCTGCTGCGCACCCTCCTCGAGCCCCTCGTCGAGCTCGCGGTCGTACGTCGCCGTCGCGGTGTCGCCCAGGTGGTTGTCGAGCCCCGTCGGCTCGCCCAGCTCGTCGCCGAGGCTCCCCGGGTTCTCGTGCTCGAGGAAGTCGACGGCGTTCGTCAGGCGCCCCCGTGCCTCGAGAAGCCGCGCGCGGAAGTCGGCGGTGTCGATGTCGCTCACAGGCGGTCCCTTCCCGCGCCGCTCGCAGTTGAAAGCAGGCGCTCGGTCTCGTCGAGGTTGTGGCCGGCCGGGGCGACGGTCTTCACGCCCTCAGGGTAGTCCCTACCCCCAGGCGAAGTCGCGGCCGGACCACGGGACGTCCGGGCCCTCCTCGTCCTCCGCGGGGAGCGGCGGGAGCTGCGGTGCATCCGCGCCGTCCTCGGACACGGCGGCGAACTCGCTCGTGTTCTCGCGGTTCGGCCACGAAGAAGCATCGTCCTCAGCCTGGCCCGGCGTCGCCTCGCCCGCGCGCGTCTCCTCGACGATCCCGAGCGCGGAGCGAAGCAGCGTCTCGACGCGGCGGGCCTCGGCGAACAGCCGCTCCCGCTCGTTCAGCGCCGTGCGCGTGATCGAGCGTGATTCCTGATGCGCCTCGGCGACGATGATCTCCGCCTCGCGCTTCGCCGACTCGACCGCCTCGGCCGCCGTCTTCTCGGCGGCGACGAGCGTCGTCGCGAGCAGGGTCTCCCGCTGTTTGATCTCCTCGAGGCGCTTCTCGACGTCCTCGAGCCGGTCGGCGAGCTCTCCGCGCTCCCGCCAGACGTCCTCGAAGCTGTCGGCGACGTCGGAGAGCAGGACGTCGGCCTCGCCGCGCTTGTAGCCGCCGAACAACGAGCGGCTCAGCCGCACATGTCTCAGCTCCACGGGTGTGTACCGCATCGCGAAACTCCTTTCTACTGCAGCCGGTCGAGGATTGCGACCACGATCTGCTCGGTGACGACGAGCGCGATCACCGCGACCATCGGGGACAGGTCGATGGGGCCCGCCATCGGCAGGATCCGCCGCCACAGCCGCAGGTACGGCTCGCAGACGTCGTACAGGAACCGCTGCACGCCGCGCAGCGAGTACGGCAGCTGGATCCAGGACGTCAGGACGTACAGGAAGATCACGAGCACGTAGACGGTGACGAAGACGTTCAGGAACCGCTCGACCTGCGTGACTGTGTCGAGCACGAGCATTTACCGCCACCCCTTCGGTACGGCGGAAGCGTTTCCTACGCCTGGTTGAAGAAGCCGCCGCGCTCGAGCAGCGCCGCACGCTGCTCGGCCGACACCTCGACGTTTCGGGGCGTGAGCAGGAACACCTTGTCGGCGACCCGCTGCATCCCGCCGTTGAGCGCGTAGGTGAGCCCGCTCGTGAAGTCGATCAGCCGCTTCGAGAGCTCGGCGTCCGAGCCCTGCAGGTTGAGGATCACCGGGATCCCCTGCTTGAACTTGTCCGCGATCTGCTGCGCGTCGTTGAAGCTGCGCGGCAGCACGAGATGGACGCGCACATTCGCAGCGCTCGGGAGTGCCTCGATCTGCGGCCGTGCCTCGCGCACGCGCGGCTGGCGCGCCGGGGCGAGCCGCGCCGTCGCCGGCCGGTCGGCCTCCGACTCCGTCCAGTCGTCGTACTCCTGCGTGCGCCGCCGCGGTGTCAGGCGCCGGACGTTCGGCCGCTCCCGATAGCTCTGTTCGAGGCTCTCCTCCGCCGCGTAGCCGTCCTCGTCCTCCCAGTCGTCGTCCTCCTCCGCGATGCCGAAGTAGACGAGCGTGCGGGACCAGAGATCGCCGAGAGGCACGCGCGGATTCTAGAGGTGTCAGACACCGGAAGTGTCCGACACCTCCTGGAAAAGCACCGCTCCGACGCGAACGTACGTCGCTCCCTCCTCGGCGGCGACCGAGTAATCCTGCGTCGTCCCCATCGAGAGCTCGCGCAGGCCGTGCTTTGCGGCGAGGGCGCGCAGCCGGGCGAACCACGGCCGCGACTCCTCCGGCGTCGCCGCCGCAGGCGGCATGGTCGAGAGGCCGCGCACGTCGTAGCGGAGGTATGCCTCGAGCTCGTCCGGCGCGACGCCCGACTTCGAGCCCTCACCCGCCAGATTCACCTGCACGAGCGCAGGCACCTCGAGACGACGGGCGGCGGTGTCGGAGTCGAGCGAGTGGACGAGCTCGCAGATGCGGTTCACGACCTTCACCTTGTTCGACTGCAGATGGCCGATGAAGTGCCAGCGGAAGGCGTCGCCGTACTCGGCGTGCTTCGCCTCCAGGTCCTGCGCCCGGTTCTCGCCGACGACGACGACGCCCGCCTCGAGGAGCGTCGCCATCTCGCGGAGCGAGACGTATTTCGTCGCCGCGACGACGGTGACGGCCTCCCCCACCTGCGCCTGCACCTCCGCGAGCCGCGCACGCACGACCTCAGGCGACGGCACCGATCACCCCCTGGACGCCGCGCGCGCGTCCGCTCCGCCGGTGCGAGAAGAAGAGCTCCGGGTGGCAGCGCGTGCAGAGATCGAGGCGCTCGACCGCCGCGACGCCCGCGCGCCGGAGCGCGCGCTCGGCGACCGACCAGAGGTCGAGGTGCCCGGCCACGGTGAGATCCTCGTCGAAAAGCACCGACACCTCGCGCCCGACCTCGTAGCAGCACGGGCCGATCGCCGGGCCGATTGCGGCGACGGTCTCGCCGCCGAGGGCCGCGGCGGCCGCGTCGACGACGCCCTCGGCGAGGCCGCGCCAGCCGGCATGGACGACGGCGAGCCGCCGCTCGGCGTCGGTGCGGGCGATCGCGATCGGGAGGCAATCGGCCGAGAACGCGAGCATCGGCAACCCCGGCTCGTCCGACCAGAGCCCGTCGCCGGGCTCGCCGCGGCGGCCGGCCCGGCGCACTGTCGGCGAGTGCACCTGCCGGTTGAACGAGAGCCTCGACGCGTCGAGGTCGAGCGCCTCGCAGGCGCGGCGCCGGTTCTCGTCCACGCGTTCCGGGTCGTCGCCCGTCCCCGCCGTCAGGTTGAGCGACTCGTAGACGCCGTCGCTGACGCCGCCGGCGCGCGTCGTGAACGCGACGACGTAGCCCGGCTGCTCCCAGCGCATCATGCGAGCAGCTCCTTCGCAAGGCGCAACAGCTCGTCGCGCGTGTTCAGCTCGGGCGAGCGGACGACGTCCTCGAGCAACCGCCGCAGCGCACCCCCGAGCTCGGGCCCCGGCCGGAACCCGATGCCGATCAGGTCGTCGCCGCGCACGGCGAGGTCTCGGATCCGGTGCGGCTGGGACCGCTCGCGCGTGACCGTCCGTCGCAGCCGCTCGAGCTTCGCCAGGTCCTCGTCGACCGGCCGCTCGCCCTTGCCTCGGATATCCGCCTCCTTGTGGTCGAGAAGCTCGCGGAGCATGGGATAGCCGTAGCGGGCGAGCAGCTTGCGCGCGCGCAGCGGGTCGGAGCGGCCGACGTCGACCATGTGGGAGCGGACGATGCGGACGACGCGCCGTCGGAGCTCCGTCGGATAGCGCAGCCGCGCGAGCGCGACGTCGGCGAGCTCGGCGCTCACCTGCTCGTGGCTCTTCGCCGAGTAGCCCGTCTTCGCGTAGTAGTGCAGCCGGTC
>JAICYG010000223.1 GCA_025934335.1 Thermoleophilia bacterium
GCGACGATCGTCGCGCAGGGCTACGTCGCCGACGACTTCGCGTACCTGGCGCGCACGCCTGCGAAGGCAGGCGCGATCGCGCTCGAGCGCGCCGGCAAGACGATCGACGACGTGAAGCGCGTCGAGATCAACGAGGCGTTCGCGTCGGTCGCGTGGAACTCGACGAAGCTGCTCGGCGCCGACGAGGAGCAGGTGAACGTGAACGGCGGCGCGGTCGCTCTGGGGCATCCGATCGGCGCGTCGGGCGGCCGCATCGTCGCGACGATGGTGCACGAGCTGCGCCGGTCGGGCGGCGGGCTCGGGCTCGCGGCGATCTGCTCCGGCGGCGGCCAGGGCGACGCGCTCCTCGTCGAGGTGTGATCCGCTCCGCGGGAGGGGTGGTGCTGCGGGACGGGCGCGTCCTGCTCGTCCACCGCGACCGCTACGACGACTGGTCGCTTCCGAAGGGGAAGCTCGAGCCGGGCGAGACGTGGGAGGACGCCGCGCTGCGCGAGGTGTGGGAGGAGACGGGCCTGCGCTGCGAGCTGGGCGCGTTCGTCGGATCGACCACGTACGCGCCGGGCGGGGAGCCGAAAGAGGTGCGGTGGTGGTTGATGACCGGCGACGGCGAACCGGGCGCGTCGAACGAGGTGGACGAAGTGCGCTGGGCGACGGTCGAGGATGCGGGTCGACTCCTCACCTACGAGTGGGAGCGGGCGCTGCTCGAAAAGGTGTCAGACACCTTTGGTGTCTGACACCGGGCGCGAGCTCCTGAAGTCCTTGCGGTAGCGAACCTCCGGCGCGCGGACGCCGAAGCGCTCCTCCGCCTTGCGTGCGCCGTCGGGCGCCCAGCCCGCACGCTCGTAGAAGCGCCTCGCGTGCGGGTTGTCCTCGAGCACCCACAGGAGTGCCGCACCGTACTCCGACGCGAGCCGTTCCTCGGCGGCCGCCATCAGCGCGCGGCCGGCGCCGGTCGACCAGGCGTCGGGGTCGACGTAGATCGCGTACAGCTCGCCGAGACCCTCGTGGTCACGGCTTGGCCCGACCGAGCTGAAGCCGACGACGTTGCCGCCGTCCTCGCAGACGAGTGTCGTCCAGCCGCGCGGAGGTGCCTGCAGGCGCGGCCGCCAGCGCTCCCCGTCGATCGGGAGCGCGTCGAGCTCCGCCGGCGGGAACACGTGGCGGTACGCGGTGCGCCAGCCGTGCACGCGCACGGTCTCGATGGCGAGGGCGTCGTCGGGAGAGGCAATGCGGACGTTCACGGGCGAAGGGTAGGCTGGCGCGCCGTGAGATTCGAGCACGTACTCGTCGTCGGCGCGGGCCAGATGGGCGGAGGGATTGCGCAGGTGGTCGCTGCGTCCGGCCGCCGCGTGTCGTTGCACGACCCGTATCCAGGCGCCACCGAGCGCGGGCTCGGGACGATGCGCCGCAGTCTCGAGCGGCTCGCCGAGAAGGGCGGGGCCGACCCGGCCGGGGTGCTCGATCGCGTGTCGCCCGCGGACGATCTCGTCGCGGCCGACCTGATGATCGAGGCGATCACCGAGGACGCCGCCGCGAAGGAGGAGGTGTTCCGGCGCGCCGACCTCGTGCTGCCGGACGGCGCGATCCTCGCGTCGAACACAAGCTCGATCCCGATCACGTCGCTCGCCGCCGTCACGAAGCGGCCCGAGCGCGTCGTCGGGATGCACTTCTTCAACCCGGTGCCTGTGCTGAAGCTCGTGGAGGTGGTCCGCGCCGTGCAGACCTCGGACGAGACCGCGGCGGCGATCGTCGAGCTCGCGCGCGACCTCGGCAAGGAGCCCGCCGAGGCGCGCGACTTCCCCGGCTTCGTCTCGAACCGGATCCTGATGCCGTTCGTCAACGAGGCCGCGTACGCGCTGATGGAGGGCGTCGCGGAGCCGGAGGCGATCGACACGATCGCGAAGCTCGGCTTCGCCCACCCGATGGGACCGCTCGCGCTCGCAGACCTGATCGGCCTCGACACGTGCGTCGCGATCATGGAGGTGCTGCACCGCGGCCTCGGCGACCCGAAGTACGCACCGTGCCCGCTCCTGCGCCAGTACGTCCAGGCGGGCCGGCTCGGCCGGAA
>JAICYG010000146.1 GCA_025934335.1 Thermoleophilia bacterium
CACTCGCGCCACTCGAGGCGCCCGTCGATTGCCACCGGCCGGCCCTTCGAGAGGTACTGCGCGCAGCTCTCGCCCTGGGCGCCCCAGACGGTGACGTCGAAGTAGTTCGGCTTCTCCGTCCATTGCCCGCTCGCGTTGTCCTTCCGCCGCGTGTTGACCGCGATGCGGAGGCTGCAGACGGACATGCCGGAGGGCGTGTTGCGAAGCTCGGGGTCGCGCGTCAGGTTGCCGACGAGCACGACGCGGTTGATGCTGGCCATGGTTCTCGCTCCTCTCCTACGGGTCGATCCAGGCTACTCCGACGCCGTGTCGCTGTCATCGGCGGAACGGGCCGCGGCCGTCGTGGGCGGCGCTGCGGGTGCCTGCGCGGGAGCCTTCTGGTGTGTCGACCCCTCGACGCGCCGGTAGGCGCCGTGCCGGAGGACGCCGTCGGTGATCTTGAGCACGCGCGTGATCTCGTCCAGCGTCTCGGCCGGGCAGGTGAAGAGGAGGAGGTGGTACACGGCCTCGCCCTTGTGCGCGATCTCATAGGCGAGCCGGCGCCGGCCCCACGGCTCGTGGCCGTCCCAGGAGCCGCCGGCTGCCTCGACGGCGTCGCGGACGCGCTGGATGACCTCGTTCGCGCGCTCCTCCGGGAGCTCGGGGTCCAGCAGAAGCATGATCTCGTACTCGTTCACGCCCGAATCTCTCCTTCCCATGGACTGAAATGGCCCGGTCTCCTGGACGCCGCTTCGGGACGGGCGGCGCGACGGACCGGGCGAGAAGCGGCGGCAGTGTAGCATCGCGCCCGTGAAGCGCCTGCTCGCGTTGCTCGTCGGCGGGCTCGGCCTCCGGGCGCTCCTCCGGCGCCGCCGGCCCGCCGAGCTCGCGCCCTCGCCTGCCGAGGGCCTACGGACGAAGCTGGCCGAGTCGCGCGCGAGCGCGGAGGAGCAGGTGGTGACCGCCCCGGAGCCGGAGCCCGCGGTCGAGGACCGCCGTGCCGACGTGCACGAGCGCGCTCGGCGAACGATCGACGAGCTAAAGGACTGACGCCAGCAGGTCGTCGCGCTCGGCCGGTGTGAGCCCGCGGAGCGGAGCGCGCACGTCGGGCCGGATCGGCACGCCGCGGGCGCGGACGACCTCCTTCAACGCCGCATGCCGGGGGAAGCGCTCGACCTTCGCGCGCAGCGCGCCCGCCGCCGTCGAGTCGCCGCTCCGGAGCGCGCCGACGACCGCCTCCGGGAACGCCGAGGCGAGGCCCGAGACGGCGCCCGCGGCGCCCGCCGCGAGCCCCTGCCCGATCAGCGCCTCGGCACCGATCAGGACCTCGAGGCCGTCGAGCATGTACGGCGCGACGTTCGCGATCGGCGTGTCGCTCACCTTCATGCCGACGAGGTTCGATGCCTGCTCGCGCAGCCGCTCGATCGCGCGCGGCGGGATCGCGTAGCCCGAGGCCGCCTTCAACTCGTACGCGTAGAAGGGCGTGGGCGCGCAGGCTCTCGCCGCCGCCGTGAAGTGGGCGAGGAGCGCGTCCTCGTCGAGCACGAAGTACGGCGGCGCGATCACGGCGACTCCCTCGGCGCCCGCCTGCGCTGCGTGGGCGCACAGCGACACCGTCGCCGCCGTCGTCTGCGCGCCGCAGTGGGCGATCACCGGCAGCGGGCCGCCGAGCGCCAGCTCGAGCAGCGACCGACGCTCGTCGAGCGCCATGTTCATGCCCTCCCCGGTCGTCCCGAGCAGCAGGATCCCGTCGATGCCGTGCCCGGCGAGGAACTCGAGGTAGGGCGGGAGCGCGTCGAGGTCGAGCGCGTCACCGCCGTCACGGAGCGGCGTGAGCGCGGCTGCGATCGCCCTCGGCATCAGCGCTCGTTCGCGCAGACCTTGTCGCCTGGTCCCACGAGCCGGTCGAAGAGGGCGTCGAAGCTGCGGTCGCGGGCGGGGTCGTACGCGCCCAGTGCGGCGCCGACCCACTGCACGTCGGGCGTCACGCCCGGGCCCATGACCGTGACCCGGTGCGCGTCCCCGACCGCCGGCCCGCGGGGCGAGCGGTCGGGATACCCGGGCGGCGGCACCTGAGGCACGAAGCTGTAACAGAAGGCGCCGTCGCCGGCGTGCGTGACCACCGCCGTGTCGTGGCGCCAGCCCGGGCCGTACACGGAGTCGTGCGCGTCGATGTACACGAAGCGAGCGTACGCGTCGCGGCGGGTCGCGGACGGCGTGCGGAAGCCGTGGACCGGGCTGCCGCGGTACGTGAGGCGGCCGAAGACCCCCTGCCACCGCCCGCCGTACGTCCAGTTCTGCGAGACCTCGAGCGTTTCGGTCGGGCCCGACCAGTGGGAGACGTGGAACTCGAGCTTCCCCTGCTGCGGCAGCCACGGCGCGAAGCCGCGCATCGGCAGCAGTCGCCGCCACGCCTGCACCGCCCAGAACGTTCCGTCCGGGGCCTTGCAGGCGGTGACGAGGAAGGGAAGCGGCGGGCCGTCGTACCGCGCGCACGCGTCGTGGAACCGCGGCGCGGCGTAGTGGCCGAGGCTGCGAAGCCCACCCGAGTAGTCGAACCGGAACGCGAGCTGCGACACGCTCTGCGAGGGCGGACGCGCGTTGATCGCGCCCCAGACGAGCACGTGCCGGATCCGGCCGTCTTCGCGGCGGTACGTGAGAAGCGCCTTGCCGTTCGCGTTCACCGCCAGGGTCAGCCCCTTGATGTTCAGGTCGCCGAGCGGCTGGCTCGCCGCCGCAGGCGGCGCGAGCACGAGAGCGGCCACGGCGCCCAGGAGGGCGAGCGCCTTCATGCGGGCGGCAGTCTAGCCGCCATGGAACCGGAATCCCTAGGCTGCGAGCGCCGAAACGGCCGGGGCGACGAGCGCGACCGCGACGACGGCGGTCGCCGGCCCACCGACGAGCAGCGCCGCGAGCCCGATTCCGATTGCGAGACCGAGGTTCCGCACAATGCCTGTATCGGCAGTTCGCGTCTGGCGCTACAGTCCCTGCGGGGGGTATGAGGTGCGGGAGAACTGGAAAGACTTCCGTTTCTGGGCCTGGTGGTGGCGGAACCGGGTCGCGACGGAGGCGAAACTCGGCATCGGTGCGCTCGTCGGCGCGCTGTTGATCGTCGGCGGCTACTTCGCATCGAGCAGCCTGACCGGTGCCGACGCTGCGAGCACGGGGGGCCAGAGCTACATCCTTCAGACGACGGTGACCAGGGTCGTCACGGTCCGCGAGCACGGGAAGACGCTCGTGAAGCGGATCCCCGTCGTCGTCCGCCGCTCCGTCATCCGGTCGAAGACCGCCTACCAGACGCTCGTCGACACGCGGTACGTGACGACACCGGGCGCCGTCCGGTACGAAACGAGGAAGGTCGTGCGCTACGTCCCCGTGGTGAAGCGCAAGGTCGTCCACGTGAACGGGAAGACGACGACGCTCACCCAGACGCGGCTCGTGCCGACGGTCAAGACGCAGACGCTCACGAACGTCGTCACGAACCAGCAGACGGTCACGAACCAGAGCACGGTCGTCGTGAACCACACGGACACCGTCGTCCGTCCGGTGACAACGGTCGTGACGAAGACGATCACGCTGCCTCCGGACACCGTCACCCAGACCCAGACCCAGACGCAGACCGAGACGCAGACGGTCACCGTCACACAGACCGAGACGCAGACGGTCACCGCGCCGGGCGTCACCATCACCGTCGGGCTTCCCTGAGCCGGCGTTTCGGGCAGCGACGGCTCCAGTCACCGAGCGACGTGCCACGCGTTCTGCTCGCCGACGACGACGCCGCGTTCCGCGAGCAGCTGGCGGCGATCCTCGAGGACAACCTGACCGACGTCGAGGTCGTCGCGTCGGTTGCCGACGGCCATCAGGCGGTGGCGGCCGCGATGTCGCACGCACCCGCCGTCGCGGTGATCGACTACGCGATGCCCGGCCCGAGCGGCGGCCACGCGGCGGCCGTGATCCAGCAGGCGCTGCCGAAGACGACCGTGATCGTCGTCTCCGGCCTCCCGCCCGAAGAGGTGTCGGAGCTGCCGCGCGACGTGCGGCTCGTACGCAAGGGCGCCGGCTTCGAGCAGGAGCTACTCGCCGCACTCGCCGCTCAGCGCTGACCGTCGTCGCCTGCCTGGCGCGCAGCCTCTTCGCGTAGCTCCTGCTCGGCGCGCTGCCAGTTCTCCTCGGGCTTCGAGTCGGGCTCCGTGAGCGAGAGCTCGAAGGCGCGCCTCGCGATCATCTCGTCCGTGATCCTCGGGGCGCGCGGCATGGGGGAATCGTGCCCGTCCGGCGCGCGGCCGGAAACGCGCCGCGGCTCAAGTCGCGCCATCAGGGCGCCGATAGGGGGGACGTGGACGGCGACCGGGATCCGGCGGAGGTGGCCCGGCTCCGCCACCGCGTGCGCGAGCTGGCCCGGCGTCGCGACCGTGCGGTCGAGCGGGTCGCGCTCTTCCCGAACCCGGTCAGCGAGCGTCAGCTCGAGGTGATGCGCTTCGAGCTTGCCGAGCTCGAGTGGCGTATCGCCGAGCTCGCGGCCGCCGAGAGCACGCGCTACGGAGCGGCCCCGGAGTCGAACCGAGCCAGCGTGGGGCTGCCACGCCTGACGGGTTTTGAAGACCCGCTGGGGCACCGGCCCCCGCCGCTCCACGGCGGATCGTAGAGCCGCGGGCCTAGCGGCGACGACGTCGCAGGACGCGCTCGTCGCCGCGCCGCAGCGTGATCCCGTCGGCGTCGTAGCGCTCGAGCAATAGTTGTGCGGTGCGGCGGCCGACGGCGAGTGCGTCCCGGAACGCGGCGAGCGTCAGCGGTTGCAGCGCCGGGAGCAGGTCGACGCCCCGCTCGTAGAGCGCCGACGCGACCGCGTAGCCGTCGCCGACGCGCCGCAGCCGTCCCTCGCTCTCCAGGTAGGCGGCGAGCTCGCGATCGTCGAGCTTCACGATCTCCTCGTCCGCGAGCCGACGCTCGAGCTCGTCGGCCGCGGCGCCGCGTTCGCCGAGCCCGGCCGTTGCCCCCGGGAGGTATACCTTCGGGCCTCTCCGCTCGACGTCGAGCAGCTCGATCGCCCACGGGTGATCCGGTGCGAGCTCGGCGACCGAGATACCGGGGTCGAGCGGGCTCGTCCGCGCGCGCTCCTCCAGCCGCTCCCGGACCCGTGTGCGAAGCGCCTCGAGCCATGCCGGCGAGTACACGTGGTCATCGGCCACCGGGAGCGCGGCGATCTGCGCATCGGTGAACAGCCTGCGAAGCGACGCGCGTTGAACCGGAGCCTCGACGAACGCCGCCACGTCGCCGCGCTCGATCGCCTCCAGCCGCTCCCGGTCGAGCCCCCGACGGGGCGCGGGATCGACGACGGTCCCGCCGCCGACCGTCGTGTTCGTACGCAGGACGACGCGGTCGCCGCGGGCGGCGACGACGGCGCCTTCGAGGCGGAGCTGTGCGTACTCCCCGTCCCGCACGAGGCGTGCCGGCACCGCGCGCGTGCCCACGTGGACGGTGACAGCCGCCGGCAGCGGCGAGAGCTCCGTCAGGCGCACGTCGAGCCGGTACGACGTGGGATAGTTGCCGGCCGCGACCAGAGCGTCGCCGCGAGCGAGGTCGCGCCGCTCGACCTGGGGTAGGTTGACGGCGACGCGCTGTCCGGCCTCCGCGCGCTCGACGGGCACGTCGTGCACCTGTACCGAGCGGACGCGGACGCTCCGACCCGACGGCTCCGCGCGCAGCACGTCGCCCGCGGCGATCGAGCCCGACCAGAGCGTGCCGGTGGCGACCGTGCCGACGCCGCCGAGCGTGAACACCCGGTCGACGTAGAGGCGCGCCGCGCCCGAGCCGTTGCGCTCCGTCACGGGCAGGCGGGCGAGCGCGGCGCGCAGCTCGTCGAGGCCGAGGCCCGTCTTCGCGGAGACCGCGACGACGTCCGCGCCCGGCACGAGCTCGCGCGCCTCCTCCGCCGCGAGCTCGAGCGTCTCGGCGTCGACGAGATCGGCCTTCGTCAGTGCGACGACTCCGTGCTCGACGCCGAGCAGCCGCAGCACGGCGAGGTGCTCGAGTGTCTGCGGCCGCGCTCCCTCTTGCGCGTCGATCACGAGCAGGAAGACGTCGATTCCGGTCGCTCCTGCGATCATCGTCCGCACGAAGCGCTCGTGGCCGGGGACGTCGACGAGCGAGAGCCGCCGCCCGTCCGGCAGCTCGAGCGGCGCATAACCGAGATCGATCGAGATGCCGCGTGCCTGCTCCTCGGGCAGCCGGTCCGTGTCCTTGCCGGTGAGCGCGCGCACGAGCCACGTCTTGCCGTGGTCGATATGGCCTGCGGTGCCGACGGTCAGCGGCATGCGCGAACCGCGGCCGTCACCTCGTCGAGCTCGGCGTCCGCCAGCGTGCGGCAGTCGAGCAGGAGGCGTCCGTCGCGGACGATCCCGACGACGGGCGGCGCGTGCTCGCGCAGCCGCGGCGCGAGCGACTCGTCGACCGCACACGCGAACGACGGCAGCTCGGCGAGCGGCAGCGCGCCCCCGCCGACGCGCGCGACCGTCTCCTCGACCTCACCGCCGACCGCCGCCGCCAGGCGCTCGGCCCGTGCGCGCACCCTCTCTGCCGGCTCGTGGAGCATGCGCAGCACCGGCACCTCCGCGAGCGCGCGCGCGGGATCCAGGTAGAGAAGCAGTGTTCCCTCGAGCGCAGCGAGGCTCAGCTTGTCGATCCGCAGGGCGCGGTGGAGCGGATGGCGTCGCAGCTTCTCCACGAGGTCGGCGCGGCCGGCGACGATCCCCGCCTGGGGGCCGCCGAGCAGCTTGTCGCCGCTGAAGCAGACGAGGTCGGCACCGGCGGCCAGGGCGGCGCGCGCGGTCGGCTCGTCGGCGAGGTCGACGAGCGCCCCCGAGCCGAGGTCGTCGAGCAGCGGCATCGCGTGCCGGCGCGCGACGGCGCCCAGGTCGGCCGCGGTGGGCTGCTCGGTGAACCCGACGACGCGGAAGTTCG
>JAICYG010000110.1 GCA_025934335.1 Thermoleophilia bacterium
GCGTTTCCGCATCTTGTCGACCATCTCCCGGTCGTGCGTGACCATCAGGATCGTCGTGCCGCTCCGGTTGATGCGGTAGAGAAGCTGCATGATCCCGACGGACGTGTCGGGGTCGAGGTTGCCGGTCGGCTCGTCGCAGACCAGCAGCGGCGGGTGGTTGACGAACGCGCGCGCGATCGAGACGCGCTGCTGCTCGCCGCCCGACAGCTCGTCGGGGAGTGAGTTCATCTTGTGCGAGAGCCCGACCATCGCGAGCACCTCGGGCACCTTCTTGCGGATCGCCGCGCTCGACTCGCCCTGCACCTTCAGCGCGTAGGCGACGTTCTCGGCGGCGGTGCGCCGCGGCAGCAGCTTGAAGTCCTGGAAGACGCAGCCGATGTTCCGGCGCAGCATCGGCACTTTCGACCGCTTCAGCCGGCCGAGCTCGCGGCCGCCGACGACGATCTTGCCGTTCGTGGGCTCGAGCTCCTTCAGCAGCAGGCGAACGAGCGTCGACTTGCCCGACCCGGATGCGCCGACGACGAACACGAACTCGCCCTTGTCGATGTGGAACGTCACGTCGTTCAGGGCGACGACGTCGGGCTCGTAGACCTTCGTCACCGAGTCGAAGACGATCATCGACGCCGCCGAGGGGCGGGGCGCCGGAACCGGCTCGTCGATGACGGCCGTCGGCGGGAGGGTTGTCAGCTCGGGTTCCTGCACGTCGGTCACTGGATCGCCGCCTATCGTGGCGCCCGTGTGCGAAGAGTGCGGGAAGTGTAGCCCACCCGCTAGACGACTTTCCCAGCGGCCCGGGCCAGCAGGTACTCCCGGATGAACGGGTCGAGCTCGCCGTCGAGGACGGCCTGCGCGTTCCCCATCTCGTAGCCGGTGCGGGAGTCCTTGACCATCTGGTAGGGGTGGAGCACGTACGACCGCACCGATTCGCCGCCGAAGCCGGTGTCGGCAGATCCACCCCTCTCCTTCGCCAGCAGCGCCTCCCTCTCCTCCTCCTGGCGCTCGACGAGCCGCGCCCGCAGGACGCGCATCGCGGTCTGCTTGTTCGCCGACTGGGAGCGCTCGTTCTGGATCGCGACGACGATCCCGGTCGGCAGGTGCGTGATCCGGACGGCGCTGTCGGTCTTGTTCACGTGCTGGCCGCCCGCGCCCTGCGCGCGGTAGGTGTCGATCTTCAGGTCGCCCTCGTCGATCTCGACGTCGGAGTCGTCGGGCAGGAGCGGCGCGACGATCACCGTCGAGAACGCGGTGTGGCGGCGATGCGCCTGGTCGAACGGCGACAGGCGCACGAGCCGGTGCTTGCCGCGCTCGGCCTTCAGGATGCCGTAGGCGTTCTCGCCGGCAACGCTGAAGGTGGTCGACTTGAGGCCGGCTTCCTCGCCCGGGCTCGCCTCCAGCAACTCGACCCTGAACCCCCGGTTCGCGGCCCAGCGCTCGTACATCCGCAGCATCATCTCGGCCCAGTCCTGGGCGTCGGTGCCGCCCGTGCCGGACTGCAGCGTCACGACGGCGTCGCCGGCGTCGTACTCGCCGTCGAAGAGCGCAGCCTCCTGCAGCTCCGCGAGCTCGCGCCGGAGCGGGACGAGCGTCGCCGCGATCTCGTTCGCGATCTCGCCGTCGCCGATCGCCGCCAGCTCACGTGCGTCGTCGTACTCCTGCATGAGGCGGCGGTAGTTGTCGAGCCGCCGCGAGACACGCGCGTGCTCGGCAGACACCTTCGCGGCCCGGGCCTGGTCGTCCCAGAATCCCGGCGCGTTCAGCTCCTCCTCCAGCGCTACGAGGCGCTTCTCGAGCCGAGCCGGGTCAAAGGTACTCACGAACCCAGTCGAGCTGGGCCCCGAGCTCCGTGAGCTGTTCCGTCAGCGTGCCGGCGTCTTCGAGCATCCGGGGATCGTACCGGTGAGCGTCTGCAGCCCGCGCGTGACGCTGACCCGGAAGGCGAGCTCGACGAGCCCCGCCTGCGCCGTCCTGATTTGCGTCATCCCGTCCGGCGTCTTCGCCACGCACCCTGCCGAGCTGCGCCAGTACGGCGACCAGCGGACACGCACGCGGTACGTCCCCGGCGCCCCGACGGCCGCGACCAGCCGCTGCGGCCACAGCCACAGCACCGTCGCCGGGGCCGGCCCGGTGACGAGCGGCGTCGCCCCGGGAAGCTCGTAGACGGTCATGTGTTCGAGCCGCCTGACGGCGACGAGCCCGGAGCGGCCCGACTCGATCAGGCGAGCCTCGTTCCGCGAGCTGTAGTCGGGCGGCGCATCGGTCACGAGCACATAGCGCACCGCCATCCGCCTCAGCCACGCACGGTACGCGTGCGGGCCGAGCTTCGAGTCGTAGAGAAGCTCGTTCTGCGGGAAGTCGCTCTGCCGGTACCAGCCGCGCACGATCGGGATCCCGGCATCGGGCAGGTACGCAGCCGCCCAGTGCTCGGCGGTGTCGACGATCTCGACCCGGTACGACGGGCTGAGGTGCGTGCGCAGGTAGTCGATCGCGGGCTGCCAGTACGTGCGCGACGCCTCCGGGTCGGTGCCGGCGCGCGCGAAGCTCGTGAAGATCGGCGTCGTGTTCCAGATCGCCGCCAGCGCGACCGCGGGCACCACGAGCCAGACGGGTCGCCAGCGGCGCAGTGCGACCGCGATCAGCGCCACGGGCAGGGCAACGTAACGGAGGCGCTCGAGGTTCGACCCGATCGACGTCGGCACGACGTAGCCGATGAGGCACACGGCGAGGTAGATCCAGAAGACGCCACGCAGAGTGCGCGCCTGCGGGACGTCTCTCGTGACGACCAGCCCGAGCACGCCGAAGATGAGCGACGGAGCGAGCTGCAGCAGGCCGTACGGGAAGCGGCCGCCGTCCTGGAAGAGGCGCATCAGGACGAGCTCGACGGCGATGCACGCCGCGACCACGGCGATCTGGACGCGCACGTGGCGGAGGCTGCGACGCGCGAGCGCCACGCCGCCGAGCACGACGAGCAGGAACGCGAATCCGAGCGGGCTCGCCGCGAGCGTCAGTGCTGCGCAGAGGGCGAAGCGGCCCCGTCGGCCCTCCTGGAGCGCCCAGAGCGCGAGCAGCGCGAACGACATCGCGAGCGCGAACGGGAAGGTCGCGGCGCCGATGATCCCGACCCAGAGGACGGCGAACGTGCGGCTCGAGAGGCGGGAGACGGGGCCCCACTGCCGAAAGACGACGATGGTGAACGCGAAGGCCGCAGCGCTCACCGACGCGAGCGCGAGCACGCGGATGCCGAGCAGCGCCGCGAGCGGGTAGTAGAGCAGGCTGTAGGTGACGAACGAGTAGCGGCCCGCGTACCAGAAGTTGTTCCAGAGGGTGAAGCCGTGCTCGAGCAGGAACGTTCGCTGGTAGGCATGTGCCGCCCAGTCGATCCCGGGAGGCGCCGACCACAGCAGCACCGCAGCCAGCGTCGCGGCGAGCACCGTGGAGATCGTCGCCTCGCGCGCGAGCAGCCTTCGCTCCGCAAGGCTCATGGGCGAAGCCTACGAGATCAGTCGCTCGCGAGGCGCGACCAGATGCCCACGTCGCTCCGGAGCCCCTCCTTGAAGGCGACGCTGCGGAGAACGCCTTCGAACCGGTACCCGTTCCGCTCGGCGACGCGGCTCGAGGCGGCGTTCGCCGGGTCGATGCGCAGCTCGATCCGGTGCAGGCCGAGCGCGCCGAGGCCCCAGCCCGTGAGGAGGGCGACGGCGCGGGACGCGACGCCGCGGCCGCGGGCGGCGGGTGCGACGACGTAGCCGAGCTCGCCCTCGGCCCCGTCGAGATCGAGCTTCACGAACGCGGCGAAGCCGACAGCGTCGCCGCCGGGGTCACGGACGGCGAACCCGGCGCGCGAGCCCTCCCCCCAGCCGTCCTCGTAGCGGCCGAGCCAGCTCTCGAGGAACGCGTCGTCGGGCGAGGTCGGGATGTACGTGAAGCGGGCAGTGTCGCCGTCGGGCTCCGTCACCCAGCGCATCGCCGGTACGAGGACACGGGTGAGCGGCTCCAGCCGGATCGCGTCGTCGTGCAGCTCGGGGTCGGGCGCCACGAGACGCCTCAGGCGCCGTGGCACTTCTTGAACTTCTTGCCCGAGCCGCACGGGCACGGGTCGTTGCGGCCCACGTTCTCGAACTCCGAGTTCACCTTCGGCCGCGACGCGACCGGCGTGGCGACACCGCCTCCGGTCGCGAAGCCGGCGGCCGCGGTCGAGGTGCCGCCCGCGGCGAGGATCGCCTCGGAGCCGGCGAGCTGCTGGTGCTCGTAGGCGAGGGCGCCGTTCGCGCCGTTCGCGCCGTTCGGCGCGGCCCCCTGCTGCAGCTCGGCGCTCTCGTCGGCCGTCACCTCGGCGTGGAAGAGGAGCGTGACGACCTCCTCCCGGATCGACCGGTTCAGCTCGCCGAACATGACCGCGCCCTCGTTCCGGTACTCGACGAGCGGGTCCTTCTGCGCGAGCCCGCGGAGGCCGATGCCCTCGCGCATGTAGTCCATGTTCTCGAGGTGCTCGCGCCAGCGGGTGTCGACGACCTGGAGCACGATGAAGCGCTCCAGCTCGCGCATGAAGCCCTCCTGCAGGTCGTTCATGGCCTTCTCACGCTCGGCGTAGGCGTCGAGCGCGTCGTCGAGGAACTCCTGCACGATCTCGTCGCGCTCGAGCCCCTTCAGCTCGTCGGCGGCGACGCCGGTACCGTAGATCGCGTCGAGCGCCGCGACGAGGTCGCCGAGCTCCCACTCCTCCTGTAGCTCCGACATGGTGTAGTCGGAGACGACGCTCGAGATCACCTCGGGCAGCCATTCCTCGCGGAGCTCCTCCGAGAGGTCTGCCCCGTGCAGGACGCGGTTTCGCTGCTCGTAGATCACCTGGCGCTGCACGTTCATCACGTCGTCGTACTTGAGGACGTTCTTGCGCATGACGAAGTTCTGCTCCTCGACCTTCTTCTGCGCGTTCTCGATCTGGCGGGAGAGGATGCTCGCCTCCATCGGCTGGTCGTCGGGCAGCTTGAAGCGCTCCATGATCGAGTGGATGCGGTCGCCCGCGAAGAGGCGGACGAGGTCGTCCCGGCCGGAGAGGTAGAAGCGCGTCTCGCCGGGGTCGCCCTGGCGGCCCGAGCGGCCGCGCAGCTGGTTGTCGATGCGGCGTGCCTCGTGGCGCTCGGTGCCGAGGACGTAGAGGCCGCCGAGGTTGCGCACCTCGTCGTCGATCTTGATGTCGACGCCGCGGCCCGCCATGTTGGTCGCGATCGTCACGGAGCCGCGCTTGCCGGCGTCGATGATGATGTCGGCCTCGCGCGCGTGCTCCTTGGCGTTCAGCACGGTGTGCGGCACGCCCTGCCGCTTCAGGAGCTCGCTGAGGTACTCGGACGTCTCGACGGCGATCGTGCCGACGAGGACCGGCTGGCCCTTCTCGTGACGCGCCTTGACGTCGTCCACGACGGCGTTGAACTTCGCCTCGACCGTCTTGAAGATCAGGTCGTTCCTGTCGTCGCGCGCGACCGGGACGTTCGTGGGGATCTCGACGACGTTCAGCCCGTAGATCTCGACGAACTCCTTCTCCTCGGTCTTCGCCGTGCCCGTCATGCCGGCGAGCTTCTCGTACAGGCGGAAGTAGTTCTGGAGGGTGATCGTGGCGAGCGTCTGATGCTCTTCCTGGATCGGCACGCCCTCCTTCGCCTCGACCGCCTGGTGCAGGCCCTCGCTCCAGCGGCGGCCCTCCATGATGCGGCCGGTGAACTCGTCGACGATCTTCACCTCGCCGTCCTGGACGACGTAGTCGACGTCGTTCTTGTAGAGCGCCTGCGCCTTGAGCCCCTGGATCAGGTGGTTGACGAGCTGGACGTTGCCGGGGCTGTAGAGGTTGTCGATGCGGAGCGCGCGCTCGACCTTCTCGATCCCCGACTCGGTCGGCGAGACGGTCTTGTGCTTCTCGTCGTAGAGGAAGTCGTGCTCGCGCGCGAGCTGCTCGTCGTCGAGCTTGGTGCCCTTGGACTGCACGCCGTCGAGCTGCTTCACGACGCGCGCGAAGTCGTAGTAGGTCTTGGCGGCCGTCGTCGGCTCGCCCGAGATGATCAGCGGCGTGCGCGCCTCGTCGATCAGGATGGAGTCGACCTCGTCCACGATCGCGTAGCGGTGGCCGCGCTGGACGACGCCGTCGAGGCTGATCGCCATGTTGTCGCGCAGGTAGTCGAAGCCGAACTCGGAGTTCGTGCCGTAGGTGATGTCGGCGTCGTAGGCGGCCTTGCGCACCGGGAACGGCATGTTGTTCTCGATCGCCGCGACACTCGTGTCGAGGCGCTCGAACACCGGCCGGTTCCACTCGGCGTCGCGCTGCGCGAGGTAGTCGTTGACCGTGACGAGGTGCACGCCCTTGCCCTCGAGCGCGTTCAGGTACATCGGCAGGCTCGCGACGAACGTCTTCCCCTCGCCGGTCTTCATCTCGGCGATGTCGCCCTCGTGCAGCGCGATGCCGCCCATCATCTGCACGTCGAAGATGCGCTGGTCGGACTCGCGCAGGCGCGCCTCCCGCACGGCGGCGAACGCCTCGAAGAGCAGGCTCTCGAGCTCCTCGCCGTTCTCGAGCCGCTGCTTGAGCTCGCCGGTCTTCGCGCGCAGGTCCGCGTCGGAGAGCTTCTGGAACTCCGGCTCGAGCGTCGCGATGTAGGCGGCCTGGTCCTGCAGGCGCTTCAGCCGGCGCCCCTCGCCGAAGCGGAGTGCCTTCTCGAAGGTGTCCATGGCCGGAGACATCCGGGACAGGGTACCGGGTGGGCCTGCGGGCGAGCCCCGCGGCGCAAGCGTGTACCGAACCTTCACGTGGCGCTCACACGGGGCGCGCGGCGCCGTTAGAGCGGCGCGGTCTCGACCTCCCACAGGTCACCGTCGAGGCGCCTTGCCCGCACCACGAACTCGGTTCCGTCCGCTGCCCCGGCCGCCTCGAGCGCGGGCGCGCGCGCGATCCGCGGGCCGCCGTCGACCGTCAGCGTGCGCCCGCCCGAGGTGACGACGAGCTCGACCTCTTCGCCGTCGAGGGCAGGTTCGCGCACGACGGTGATCCGGCGGCCCGCGACGCCCCACAATGAGCCGCTGCGGCGGACGCCCTCGGCCCGGTAGGGCGGATCGAGCCGGCCCGCGAGCGCCTCGGCGAGCGGCGAGAGGTCACTGTCTCCGCCCTCGACACCGGCGTCGTGCACCACCAGGGAACCGTCCGGCAGCGCGGCGAAGCGGACCTCGTCGCCGCCGAGCGAAGGCGCCTCGGCGGTGGCGACGGCGTCCCACCGGCGCGCGCGCGGCACGCCGTGGATTCCCGGCTCGCCTCGCCGCTCGCCGTCCCAGCCGGGCGGCGCCGCGGGAGGCCCCGGTGACCCCGTCTGCTCGTCGAGCGTGAGCCCGCCGGCGTCCGCGAGCCGACGGTGGAGCGGCTGCCTGCGCCCGAAGAGCCGCACGCCGAGTGTCAGGAGGCCGCGGCGTCGTCGCCGTTGTGATCGGCGTGGCGGCGCGGCTCCATGATCCGGCGCTCGCGGTAGCGCTTCACCTGGCGCTCGAGCTTCTCGGCGAGCTGGTCGATCGAGGCCTTCATGTCCGGCGACGCCTCACGCGCCCGCAGCGTGGGCCCCTTCGTGAAGATCGTCGCCTCCGCGACGTGGCTGGCCGCGATCGACGGGTTCCGCTGCTCGGAGAGCTCGAGCTCGACCTGCGTCTGCTCCGCGAGCTGCTTGCCGATCTTCGCGAGCTTGCGCTCCGCGTACTCGCGCATCGACGGGGTGACCTCCACGTTCTTACCCTTCACCTGAAGCCTCATCACGGACCTCCTTCGGTGGTGGTCGGTCGACGCTCGGAGCGTAACCGACGACCGGCGGAAGGCGCGTCCGTGGCTTTCAGGTGCGGACGGTGCGGGCGAACGTCACGACGTCGACTGTGCGCGCACCCGCCCGACGAAGGGCGGTGGCCCCGGCGGCGGCGGTCGCGCCGGTCGTATAGACGTCGTCCACGAGGAGGACCGTGCGGGGCGCAGCGGCGACGGCGAGGTACGCATCCCGCGCGTTCCGGAGGCGCTCGGGGCGGGTCAGCACCGCCTGCCGATTGCCGCTCCCCTGGCGCACGAGGAGCGGTGCGACGGGGATCTCCCAGCGGCCGCCGAGGCACCGGGCCAGCCGCTCGGCGGGATGGTGCCCGCGACGGAGCAGCCGGTCGGGATCGGCCGGGATATACGTGATGACGTCTGCCGCCGGGCGGGCGACGATCTCGGCGACGAGCTCGGCGGCGAGGGGCGCCGCCCGGCGGAGGCCGTGCTCCTTCCACGCCGCCACGAGCGCGCGCGACGCGCCCGCATACGCGACCGCGGCACGGGCGGTCGCGAAGCCGAGGCGGCGGCCGGAGCATTCGCGGCACCGCTCGACCGGCCAGACGGTCGGTGCCCCGCAGCGGCCGCACCAGGGTGGCCGGAGCCGGCGCAGCGAGCGTCGGCAGCCAGGGCAGAGCACCGGCGCCGAGGCGCCGCAGGAAACGCACCGTTGCGGCAGGGCGAGCTCGAGAAGCCACTCCCTCGACGGTACGGGCGACGCAGCGGAGAGTGGGTCACACGTTCGTGCCGACTGTGTGACTTGTTGTCCCCAGCTACTGCGGGGAGTACGTCTCGCGCGGCGGCAGACCCGCAGCCATACGCAGCCGGTTATCCGCCTCGAGCAGCTGCTCGTGGTTCCCGATGTCGAACCACGCCTCGTGGAAGACCCAGCC
>JAICYG010000101.1 GCA_025934335.1 Thermoleophilia bacterium
CACGTCCGCGTTCTGGAGGTCCTGCTGGAACGTGGTCGCGCCGCCTCGCCCGAACGAGTTGCCCAGACTGGGCACCGTGGAGCTATGTCATATGCGGGCCTGGTTCTCGACCTGGACGACGCCGAGAGCCGTGAGCAGCTTCTTGATCAGGTAGTTCTCTTCGTTGTCGAGGGTCGCGCCGCCCAGGTTGGCGATCCCCATCGTCCGCTTCCCCGGATGCCCTTCCGGCGTCTCCTCCTGCCACGTCTCCTCGCGGGTCTGGAGGATGCGGTCGACGATCATGTCCATCGCCTGGTCGAGCGGCAGTTCCTCCCAGTGCGTGCCGTACGGCCGGCGGTACTTGACCTTGTATTCGCGCAGCGGCCCCGCATGCATGTTCTTCGTGGCGGCGCCCTTCGGGCAGAGGCGGCCGCGCGAGATCGGGCTCGCCGGGTCGCCCTCGACCTGGATCACCTCGCCGCCTTTCACGTAGACGAGTTGCGCGCAGCCGACGGCGCAGAACGGGCAGATCGACTGCGCGACCCTGTCCGCCTCGGCGATGCGCGGCTTCAGCTCGCGCGACTTCGGCGACTGCGCGGCTCGGCCGAGCCCGAGCGGATCCCCCTCGCGGAGCTGGCGGACAACGGGCCACGACTCGAGGAGCTTCGTGAAGCTCACGCCCCCCGTTCTTCACGGCGCGCGTGGCGGTGAAACGTATCGCGCCCCGATCAGTCGGCGCCGTCGAGCGCGTCGATCACGCCGCGAAGCTGCACGCGCTCCGGGCCGAGCGCCTCGTACACCGCGGCGAGCTTCTCCTCGCCCAGCTTCGTCAGCGTCAGGTCGACGACGCGGCCGTCGCGCGGCGACTGCGCACGCTCGACGAGGCCGGCCGCCTCGGCGCGCTGCACCAGCTCGGTCACCGCGCTCTGCGTCAGCGCGAGCGTCCGCACGAGGTCCGACACGGTGGTCGTTCCACCGGGGGCGCCGCCGATCTGCAGCAGGAGCAGATGCTGCCGCGGCGTGATCCCGAGCCCGCGGGCGCAGTCCTCGCTCCGGCGCAGGAAGCGGCGCAGCTCTGCGCGGAACTGGGCCGCGGCGGTGTAGCGGTTCGCATCCATCAGACACGTTTTTGCACTTGCGGGCAACGGAAATCAAGTGCAGGTGCATCGCGTCGCCCGCACGCTCCTCTGGTTCTGCGGCCTCGAGGTGCTCTGGCTCGTGCTCGTCGGGACGTGGCAGAGCACCGAAGTCGTCGCCGGACTGATCGCGTCGACGGTCGCAACCGTCTTCGTCGAGGCGCTGCGCGCGGTCGGCCTCCTGGGCTTTCGCCTCTCGCCGGCCGCACTCGCCCGCGCCCGCGCCCGGTCGATCCCCGTCCAGGTCGTCTTCGACTTCGTGCTCGTCCTCTGGCTCGTCGTCCGCGCGGCGGCACGCCGGGAGCGGATCCGCGGGCGGTGGGTCAGCGTCGAGTTCGAGGACGAGGACGGCCCCCGCGGCCGCTTCCTGCGGGCGTTCGCGGCGACGCTCGAGAACGAGACCGCGAACGCGGTCGTCGTCGATCTCGACGACGACCGGGCGCTGCTCCATTCGCTCGACACACGCGTGTCGACGGGGAAGCAGGTGATGTGAACGCGTTCCTGTGGGCCGGGACGCTGCTCGTCGCGCTGGAGCTCCCGCTGCTCCTGCTCGCCGCGCGCGCGCCCCGGCTCGACGCGCTGACGGCTGTCGCGTCCGGCTCCGGCATCTTCACCCTCTCCCTCGTCCTCCTCGCCCAGGGCTTCCACCGCACGGCGTACACGGTGCTCGGGCTCGTCGCCGCGGCACTGACGTTCGCCGGCTCGATGGTCTTCGTGCGCTTCTTCGAGAAGGAGCTCGACCCATGAGGCGTAGGCTCGACGGAGCCGCCCAAGGAGCGCAGGTGCCGGCTTCGCCGGCGCCGGAGCGGGAATGAGAGCGGTCGTCGTGGACGCGCTGCTCGCAGCCACCGTCGCCGGTGAGGCGCTCTGCGTGCTCGGCGTCCTGCTCGGCGCCACCGTCTACGACCGCCTCCACTACGCGAGCGCGACGACGTCCGTGCCGCCGTTCCTCGTGTTCGCCGCCGTGCTCCTGAAGCAGCCGCACCCGTACACGAACCCGGTGTGGAACGCCCTCTTCGTCGCCCTGACGCTGTTCCTCCTGAACGGGGTGCTCACGCACGCGATCGCGCGCGTCGCGCGGCAGCGCGAGGCGCGGGACGTGGAGCTCTAGTGGTCCCCCTGCAGAGCGTTGCGCTGCTCTTCGTCGCGCTCGGTGCGCTGCTCGTCGTGCTCGCGCGCGACGTCGTCCGGCAGGCGCTCCTCTTCTCGCTCTACGGGTTCGCGCTCGTCGTCCTGTTTCTCGTCTTCCAGGCGCCGGACGTCGCGCTCTCGGCGCTCGTCGTCTCTGCAGTCGCGTACCCGATCGTCCTCGTCGGGGCGCTGGCGCGGGTTGCCGCCCACCGCAAGCGGCGCGGATGACGAACCAGCTCCGTCTCGCGCTCTTCGGCGTCGGCGCGCTCTGTGTCGGCGCCCTGCTCGTGTGGGGCGTGCTCGACCTGCCCGCCTTCGGCCACTACGCCGGTCCCTACGGCGAGATCATCGCCAGGGTCGTCGAGCCGCAGCGCCACATGGCGAACGCCGTCACCGCCGTCGTCTTCGACTACCGCGGCTTCGACACGATGGGGGAGGAGCTAATCCTCTTCTCCGCCGCGTCCGCGGTCGCGCTGCTCCTCCGCGAGATCAAGGAGGAAGACACGATCTCCGTCGTCGACGCGGTCCGCAGCGACGCCCTGAACGGGGTCGGCGTGCTCGCCTCCGTGACGACGTTCGTGCTCGCGCTCTACGTCGTCGCGCACGGGTTCATCTCGCCCGGCGGCGGCTTTCAGGGCGGAGTCGTGCTCGCCACCGCGTTTCTGATCGTCTTTCTGACGGTCGAGTACCACGCCTACGAGCGGCTGGCCACGACGCGCTTCGCGGAACCGCTCGAGTCCTTCGGCGCCGGCGCCTACGTCGCGATCGGCCTCGTGGGCCTCGGCCTCGGCTTCTCGTTTCTCGAGAACTTCCTGCCGCTCGGTGTCACCGGCCGGTTGCGCTCCGGCGGCAGCGCCGCGATCGTCAACTGGGCATCTGCCCTCGCAGTCGCGGGCGCGTTCGTCCTGATCTTCTCGGAGTACCTCGAAGGGAACATGGCCGCGCGCTACGGGAGAGGACGACGGCTCTGAGCGTGCTCCCGTACCTGCTCGCGGTCTGGATCTTCCTCGCCGGCCTCTACGGGATCGTCACGAGCCGCGACCTGATCCACACCACGGTGTGCGTCAGCGTCTGCCAGTCCTCGACGTACATCCTCCTGCTCGCGATCGGTTACCGGAAGCACGCAACGGCTCCCGTGTACGGCGACATCCCGTCGAGTCGCAGGGTCGTCGATCCGATCGTCCAGGCGCTGACGCTGACCGACATCGTCGTCGCGGTCGCGGTCTCGTCGCTGCTGATCGCTCTCGCGTTGCGCGTCTACGACAGCAGCAACTCGCTCGACCCGTCGCAGATCGTCGGCCAGCGAGGTTGACGGCGTGGCGGTGATTCCGCTGCTCGTCGCGATCCCGCTCGTCGCCGCGACCGGGGTCGCGCTGTCGGGAAAGTGGCTGCCGGGCGTCGCCGCCGACGTCGCGGGCTTCGCCGCAGCCGCCGCCTCGGTCGCGCTCGCGGCGGTCGTGCTCGTGCGGTCCGGCGGCATCGTCACGTACTGGTTCGGTGGCTGGCGGCCGGCCCGCGGTGGCTTTCCGATCGGGATCGGCTGGGCCGTCGACCCGCTCGGCGCCGCCTTCGCGCTTCTCTCCCTCGGGCTTGTCTTCGCTTGTCTCGTCTACTCGTGGCGATACCTGAAGAGCGACCGGTACCTCTACGTCGTCCTGATGCTCGTGTTCGGCGCCGCGTCGGCCGGCTTCGTGCTCAGCGGCGACATCTTCAACATCTTCGTCTTCTTCGAGCTCGTCAGCGTCGCCGCGTTCGCGCTGACCGCGTACGAGGCCGAGGAGTCGAGCCCCCTGCAAGGATCGTTCAACTTCGCGGTCGCGCAGACGATCGGCGCGTTTCTCGTCCTCTTCGGGATCGCCCTCCTCTACGGCCGCACGGGCGCGCTCAACCTGGCCGAGATCGGACGCCGGCTGAATGCCGACGGCCGACACGACGGTCTCGTCGTCACCGCCTTCGCCCTGATCACGTGCGGGTTCCTGGCGAAGGCGGCGCTCGTGCCGTTCCACTTCTGGCACGCGGACGCACATGCCGTCGCACCGGCGCCGGCCGCGGCCGTCTTCTCGGCGGTGATGCTCGAGCTCGGGCTCTTCGCCGTCGCGCGCATCTACTGGACCGTCTTCGCGGGGGTGCTCGGGCAGTTCGAGCACCCGATCCGTGACGTGCTGCTCGGGGTGGGAGCGCTCACGGCCGTCGTCAGCGCCCTCATGTCCGGGCTGCAGCGGCACCTGAAACGGATGCTCGCGTACTCGACGTTCGCCCACGTCGGGTGCTTCCTGATCGGGATCGCGCTTCTGCACCCGGACGGAGTAGCCGGCGCGGCCGTCTACATCCTCTCCCACGGTCTCGCGAAGACGGCGCTCTTCCTCGTGGGCGGCATCCTCCTGACGGCACGCGGCGGCATCGACGAGCTGCAGATGTTCGGGCTCGGGCGGCGCCTGCCGGGAGCGGCGGTCGCCTGGTTCGTCGCGGCCATCGCACTCGCCTCGCCGCCGTTCCTCGGCACGTTCACGGGGCACGCGCTGATCGACGACTCCGCCGGGGCCGCAGGCTACTGGTGGGTGCCGATCGTGCTCGCATTCGCGACGATCGGGTCCACCGCGGCGATCATCCGGGCGGGCCTGCGCGTCTTCTTCGGCATCGGCGACCGCGACGACCCGTTGCTCTCCGAGGAGCCGGCGGAGAGCCCGCCGCCGGAGGAAAAGCCGCGGCTCCTCGTCATGAACACCGTGGCGCTCCTGCTCGCGTTCGCCGGCCTCGCCGCCGGTGCCTGGACCGGCCTTGCCGCCGAGGCGGTGCACGCCGCGCACCGCTTCACCGACCAGATCTCGTACATCCATGTGGTCCTCGACCACCGCCCGGCCGCGTCCGCGCCGCCCGGCGAGTGGGTGACCACCACCTCGAGCGTCGTCTGGTCCGTCGTCACGCTCGTCGGCTCGATCCTGCTCGGCTTCGCCTCGACGATCCGCGCCCGGCTCCCACGGCCCGTGACGCGTGCGCTCGCCGCCGGCTTCACCCCGCTCCGCGCCGTTCACAGCGGGCACATCGCCGATTACGTCGCCTGGCTCGTCTTCGGGACGGGCGTGATCGGAGGGCTGCTGGCGATCACCATTCGCTAGGCAGCACGACCCTTAATCGACAGGCAACCCATAACGACGTTGCTCCGAACATGGGATGGCTATAACGAGGTCGGTGGGACGAACCCGCTTCCTCTCCCTCAGAGTCGCCGAGTTGCTGGCCGTCGCCGTGATCGGCGGCGGCCTGGCGCTCGGCGGTGCAGCCGCGCTGGGGAAGCTCGGCGACCGCACCACGGTGCAGCAGGCGGCGCCGACGACGCGGGCGACCACGAGCACCGTGCAGCCGGCGACGGCGCAGAAGGGGCTGACGCCGGAGCAGATCTACAACCAGGACGGCCCGGGCGTCGTGCAGATCACGGCGACGAGCGTGACGCAGGTGCCGGCCGACCCCTTCAACTTCCTGCCGTCCACGCCGCAAACGTCGCAGTCGCTCGGATCGGGATTCGTGATCGACCGGGCCGGTCACATCGTCACGAACTTCCACGTCATCCAGGGCGCACAGAAGGTGCAGGTCTCGTTCTCGGGCCAGGACCAGCTGCCGGCGCAGGTGGTGGGCAAGGACCGCTCGACCGACCTGGCGGTGCTCAAGATCGACGCGCACGCCCGTGCGCTGACGCCGCTCCCGCTCGGCAACTCCGAGGGCGTCCGCGTCGGAGATCCCGTCTACGCGATCGGCAACCCGTTCGGTCTCACCCGCACGCTCACGACCGGCGTCGTCAGCGCGGTGCAGCGGCAGATCTTCGCGCCGAACGGCGTCCCGATCGACAGCGCGATCCAGACGGATGCGGCGATCAACCACGGCAACTCGGGCGGCCCGCTGATCGACGCCGGAGGCCGCGTGATCGGGGTCACCTCGCAGATCCAGACGGGCAGCTCGCAGAATCAGGGCAACGTCGGCATCGGCTTCGCCATCCCGGTCAACACCGTGCGCGACATCGCCGGGCAGATCATCGCCCACGGTCAGGCGCAGCATGCGTTCCTCGGCCTCGGCGCCGCCACCGTCACGCAGCAGCTGAAGAAGCTGTTCAACCTCCCGACGGCGAGCGGACTGCTGGTTCAGCAAGTCGACAAGGGCTCGGGCGCGGCGAAGGCCGGCATCAAGGGCGGCAACACGCAGGTCGTCGTCGAAGGCGAGACGTACTGGATCGGCGGCGACATCATCACGAAGATCGACGGCAAGCCCATGAACGACGTCGACCAGCTCTTCTCCGCCGTCCAGCAGAAGCACCCGGGCGACTCGATGAAGATCGAGCTGTGGCACAACGGCTCGCAGAAGACGGTCACCGCGAAGCTCGGCACGAGACAGAACCCGTAGCCCGACAGGCTCCGTTCGTGCGGCTACCTTGTTCCGGTGGACCGCGGGCAGATCGTCCTCGAGCACGCCGTCGTCGAGGCGGAAGACGCCGAGCTCTGGCAGGAGGACGGCGCCGACCATGACGGGTGGTTCTGCGTCCGCACCGATCCGTTCCCGTGCCCGGCGAGCGGCTGCACGTTCGTGGCCGAGTTCATGACGGCCGCGCATCTCATCCTTGTCTGGCAGGAGCTCGACGACCCGAACCTGCTGCGCCACGCCGCGCGCGCCCGCGACGTCGGGCGCAACCCGCGCGTCACCGGCTACCGCTCCGAGTACGGCCCGAGTGCGTCGTACTACGCGTGGATCGCCGCCGGGCGGCCCGTGCACGGCGTCAAGACCGCGTGATTCCGAACGCGTTCGGCGAGAGCAGTCCGCTCTCGCTCGGCGTCGAGGAGGAACTGATGATCCTCGAAGCCGCGACGCTCGAGCAGGTACCGGCCGTCGACCGCATCCTGCGCCGCGTCGAGGGGCGCGCGCTGCCCGGGCGCCTGAAGACCGAGCTCTTCGCCTCGGTCTTCGAGACGAACACGTTCGTCTGCGCGACGGCGGCGGAGGTCGACGCGGCGCTGCCGGTGCTGCGCCGCGCCGCGGCCGAGGCGGCGGCTGCCGAGGGGCTTGCGATCGCGGCGGCTGCGACCCACCCGTTCGCGCGGCCGGAGGCTCAGCCGATCGTCAAGGAGGAGCGATACGTGACGTTCGTCGGGTACGGCGGCATCTCGGTACGGCGCCAGGGCGTGCAGGGCCTGCACGTCCACGTCGCGATGCCGTCGTCGGACGACTGCTGGCGCTGCCTCGACGCGATCCTGCCGTGGCTCCCGCTCGTGCTCGCGCTCTCGGCGAACTCGCCCTGGTTCGCGGGCGAGCTGACGGGGATGGCGTCGAACCGGGCGCCGATCCTCGCGGAGCTGCCGCGCGGCGGCCCGCCGCCCGCGTTCGGCTCGTACGGCGAGTGGGAGGCGTGGGTCGAGCGGCTCGTGCAGATCGGCGTGCTCGAGGACTACACACGCATCTGGTGGGACGTCCGCCCGCATCCGGCCCTCGGCACCCTCGAGGTGCGGATCCCGGACCAGCCCACGGACGTGCGGCTAGCGACGGCCTTTGCCGCGCTCGTGCAGGCGTTGTGCGCGACCGCCCTCGACGGCGGGCTGCCGGGAGGATCGCCGCGGGCCGACTACGTGCAGAACCGTTGGTCGGCGGCCCGCTTCGGGGTGCGGGCGAAGCTGATCCATCCCGACGGCGGCTCGTTCGTGCCGGCCGCCGATCTCGCGGCGGAGCTGCTCGAGCTCGTCGGGCCTGCGGCCGCGCGGCTCGGCTCCTCCACGTTGATCGGACGCATCGAACCGGCGGCCTGCGAGGCCGACCTGCAGCTCGAGGCGGCGTCACCGCAGGAAGCCGCTGCGGATCTCGTCACGCGGTCGGTAGCCTGAGACCATGGCCACCGTCTCCGAGACGATCCAGGTGAGCGGCATCCGGTGCGAGAAGTGCGTCATGCGCCTCGCGCAGACGCTCGAAGGCGCGGAGGGGCTCGAGTCTGCCAACGCGAACCTGATGGGCCAGGTGCTGCTGCAGTACGACGACGAGCGCACCACGAGGGATGCGCTCGTCGAGGTGCTCGCACGCGGCGGCTTCCGCGAGCAGTCGTTCGTGTAGCTAACGCTCGCCCGGCTTCGTCGAGCGGTCGGGGCGCGAGTGGGGGTGGCCGGCGTATGTCGGCGCGTCCTCGCGGTCGAGCCCGGACGGCCGCTCGATCGACGGGTCGTTCGCGCCGCCGAGCGTGCCGAGCCGCTCCGAGGGGGCAGGCTCGATGCCCTCGTGCAGGCCGTCTGTCTCGGCGTTCGCCTCCTGCGGGTCGGGGTCGACCACGTGCACGTCGATCAGGCCGTAGTGCATCTTGATCGCGTTCGTGTCGAAGGAGTCGCCGTCCACCTTGGGCGATTCCTCCACGACCTCCTTGCCGACGGTCGCTCGGAGCACTCCGTCGTGCTCATGGATGAAGTCGGTCGGGATCGCGTGCCGCGACTTGAACACGTGCCCGGACTCGACGATGACGCAGCCGTCGCGCTCCGCCACCACGGTTCCCAGCTTGTGGTCGTCGCTCGAGACGACATCCTGGCCGTTCATGCTCATCTGACCTCCCGCTTCGCGTGCGTAGGTAGCCGCAAGCTGAACGCCGAAAGCCGGGAATGCGGTACGGCCTGAGCTCGTTTAACCCATTGCTAGGGTGGCCGGATGAGCGAGAGCGCTCCGACGACTGCCGACACCCGCAGGCTCGCGCAGGAGGCGAGGGAGCGCGTTCGCTTCGAGGAGGAGGCGCTTGAGTTGAGCGATCAGGTGTATCGCGTGGCGCGTCGTCTCGCCGGCTCGCGCGACGAGGCGGAGGACCTGGTGCAGCAGACGTACGAGCGCGCGTTCCGTTCGTGGCGGCAGTACACGCCGGGCACGAACCTGCGCGCCTGGCTGCTGCGGATCCTGACGAACCTCAACATCGACCGCGGCCGCCGGCAGCAGCGGGCGCCGCAGACGATGTCGATCGACAACGAGGCGGGCGACTACTTCCTCTACAACAAGCTCGAGTCGCAGCTGCCCGACGAGAACCCCGACGAGGAGCGCGTGCTGCAGCGGCTCTCACAGGACTCGATCGTCGATGCGCTCGCCGACGTGCCGCACGACTTCCGCGACGTGATCGTGCTCGTCGACATCGGCGAGTTCTCCTACGCCGACGCGGCGCAGATCCTGGACATCCCGATCGGCACCGTCATGTCGCGCTTGC